>NZ_JBPFDS010000012.1:0-107117 GCF_059415065.1 Sporosarcina sp. SAFN-010
TGTTTGTTTCACCGGCAGAACCGGTTTCCCAAACGATAATTCGTTGACATTTTGCTGTTCAGTTTTCAAGGTTCATATGGTTATAAATTATGGAGCGGGTGAAGGGAATCGAACCCTCATCATCAGCTTGGAAGGCTGAGGTTTTACCACTAAACTACACCCGCGTTATTATTATTGTTATTATTATTATGTTATGGCGCGCCCGGCAGAAGTCGAATCCACAACCTTCTGATCCGTAGTCAGACGCTCTATCCAATTGAGCTACGGGCGCTCGCTAAGATTAATTAAGAATGTTTGGTGCGGTAAAGAGGACTTGAACCTCCACGGGGTTAACCCCCACTAGGCCCTCAACCTAGCGCGTCTGCCATTCCGCCACTACCGCTTATTTATCATTTTTGCGACATCCTTTATTATACACGATAAGTAAAGTTTGTCAACAGTTAAGTTTGAAGTTTTAAATTTAAGTTTTAAAAGTAAATGGTGAGCCATGCAGGATTCGAACCTGCGACCCTCTGATTAAAAGTCAGATGCTCTACCAACTGAGCTAATGGCTCGTACAGTTTTGAAATTAGATAATGGTTTCATTATCATCGTTCCATATATCTTGCGGTGTCTCTCGCTAAGTTTTTCAAACAAAGTTTGAAAAACTTGGCTGGGGTAGCTGGATTCGAACCAACGAGTGACGGAGTCAAAGTCCGTTGCCTTACCGCTTGGCTATACCCCAATATTATTGATAGAAAGAACATGGTGACCCCTACGGGATTCGAACCCGTGTTACCGCCGTGAAAGGGCGGTGTCTTAACCGCTTGACCAAGGGGCCATTTATAGTTTGTTGCTTTGTCGTTTGTCGTCGTTGTTCCTTGTCGACTTTTATTATTATAGACAGTCTTTCACTATTCGTCAACAGTTTTCCTGAAACTTTTTTTAAAAAACGTTCAACCCCTTGATATGACTAGGGTTGAACGTTTTAAAAAGCTCGTGTTATTGAATCTCTTTTAGTATACCGTGACATTTTCCACATCGAAATCGTTTTGTGTCTACTCGTCGTTTCCGATTATATTGAAGTCCGCAATTTGTACAAATATAGATACGAATCTTTCTAGATGACGTTTCACGGCTCTTGAGTGGTTTGCAATATCTTGGTGAATCAGTTTTCAGTAGAAGATCTTTAAATTCATAATCGCCATGTCTATACCCTCTTCCTTCTATATGAAGATGGTAATGACACAACTCGTGCTTCAAGACACCTATTAGCTCTTCCGTTCCATATAGATCTTCAACCTTAGGATTCACTTGTATGGAATGATCCGACAGCATATACCTACCGCCCGTCGTTTGAAGACGACTGTTGTAGACAGCTTTGTGAACAAATGGTTTCTGAAACCACTGAATGGATAGAGTCTCAGTAAGTGCTTGTAGATCATCAATCGATAGATTAATACCTTTCACTGTCATTTCCCTGCAGGTGATAACATCGTCAAGGCAATTCTACCCTTTGCTTTATCTACAGACTCAACCCAAACAGTTACTATGTCACCTGATGCTACGACGTCCAAAGGATGCTTCACAAACCCTTTTTTCAATTTCGAAATATGAACGAGTCCGTCTTCATGCACTCCTATATCGACAAATGCACCGAAGTCTACAACATTTCTTACAGTTCCTTGCATTTCCATTCCTTCGTGAAGATCTTTCATATCAAGTACATCCGCTTTTAAAAGAGGTTGAGGATATTCATCACGCGGGTCACGATTCGGTCGTTTCAATGTTTCAATCACATCGTTAACGGTCACTGTTCCTACATTCAGCTTACTTGCGAGTTCCGCGCTATTTAAATCGTTGAGTGCAGCAATTGCTTCTGCGGATCCAACTTGTTCCTTAGAAACTCCAGCTTCCCGTAATATATCTTCGGCGAGTGCATAACTCTCCGGGTGTATGCCTGTTGCATCGAATAATTCCTTTGCATTAGGTACTCGTAAGAAACCTATTGCCTGTTCGTAGGTTTTTGCACCTAATCGAGGTATTTTCTTCAACTGCGTTCTCTTTTCAAATTGACCTTCCTCTTCACGCTTCTTCACAATATTTTCAGCAACTGTTTTAGACAGTCCAGCGACGTATTGTAATAATGATGCAGAGGCCGTGTTGACATTGACACCAACACGGTTAACAGCAGTTTCAACGACAAACGAAAGAGATTCTGCCAATTGCTTCTTAGCAACGTCATGCTGATATTGACCGACCCCTATCGATTCAGGATCAATTTTCACTAACTCTGATAGAGGGTCTTGTAGTCTACGAGCGATCGAAATTGCACTTCGTTGCTCAACTTGCAGGTCAGGGAATTCAGAACGGGCCTGTGCAGATGCAGAGTAAACACTCGCCCCTGCTTCATTGACAATGACATACGCTACATCGGAATCGACTTCCTTTATCGTTTCTGCAATGAACTTTTCTGTTTCTCTAGAAGCCGTCCCGTTTCCAATCGCAATTAGTTTAATGTCGTATTTCTTCAGTAGTTGTAATACTGTTTGTTTCGATGCCTCTTTTTGAGGTTTCGGTGGGTGTGGATAAATGACCGAGATTTCTAGGTTTTTCCCAGTCTCATCGATTACCGCCAATTTACAGCCTGTCCGAAAAGCCGGATCGACTCCCAGTACCATTCGCCCTTTTAATGGTGGCTGCAGTAACAAGCTCTTCAGATTTTCTGCAAATACATGAATTGCCTGCGCTTCTGCCTTTTCAGATAAAGACGCTCTGATTTCGCGTTCCACAGATGGAGCAATTAGTCGCTTGAACGAATCTTCCAATGCTTCTTTTACATACTGTGTAGCAGGAGAAGATTCCCGTTTGACAACACTTCTCTCCAAATCCCCCATAATTCTGTCCGCGGGAAATCCTACTGTTACTCGGAGTACATCTTCTTTTTCTCCCCGATTTAATGCGAGAACGCGGTGTGGAACAACCTTAGACAAAGGTTCCTCATATTCGTAATACATTTCATAAATGCTTTTTTCATCTTCAGCGTCTTTGCGTTTGGATGAGACGAGTGTTCCTCTGGACCAACTGATTTTACGGATTTTCTCGCGTAGCCCAGCATCATCCGCAAGTCGCTCTGCAATAATATCCTGTGCGCCTGTTAACGCGTCCTCAACTGTATTCACTTCTTTTTCTTCGTTGATGAACTCTTTGGCCAACGTTCCAACAGCTTCGTTTGTAAATTGAAGAAGTTTGTCCGCAAGCCCATTCAAGCCTTTCTCAATCGCGATCATGGCACGAGTCCGACGCTTTTGTTTATAAGGACGATATAAGTCTTCAAGCCGTTGTAAAACATCTGCTGCTTCTATTTGCTGTTCCAGTTCAGGAGTTAACTTGTCTTGTTCACCGATCAGTCGAAGGACTTCCTCTTTTCGCTGTTCCAAGCCTTTGCTGTATTGGTATGCGTCTTCAATGTCTTTAATCTGAACTTCATCCAATGAGCCGGTTGCTTCTTTACGGTACCGTGCAATGAATGGCACCGTATTCCCTTCATCTAACAATGCAATGACTTGTTTAGTTTGTTTCAACGGAAGTTCTGCACGTTTTGCGGTCAATTCTAAAATTCGTTCCGACATTTCCATTCCCCCATTCATCACTTCTTAGTTTACCATGAAAGTGCACACAAAAAATCCCACTTCTAATTTATAGAAGCAGGGTTCCTGCGATGAACGTCGCATCGTCGCCAGGTTTCACCGTTGCACGCACCATTTCTGATAGCGCAAGCGGATCATCACTTTGGCATAAATAAGCTTTAGGACTTCTTAGTTCGACACCGTCTGAGTGCATGAAGAACAAATCTCCATTTTGATATGCATACTCCTGTGTCTTCATTTTTTGAGGACGACCGGATAAGTACCCCATCACGGGAAGTGGATAAAGCATCTTGCCGTCTTGTTGCCGGATATATAACCGGACATTGCCAACACAGCTATGTTGAATGGTATGTTTCACATAGTCAACTTTCACAATCGCTACCGCTGCACCACGTTTTTGAACCATATGCTCATTAATACGACTGAGTAGCTCTTCAATCGATTCTTCATGATGCTCCTCTAATATACGTGGCATGACTTCCGCAGATTGGCGGGCAACAATTCCACTGCCAAGTCCATCCGCAATTGCACATATAAAATAATCCTCTTCCGAGTGAAGAAAGTACACGTCCCCAGAATCACGATTTCCACCTTTGGCCTGCTGATAAATATATGCCTCGATATGATCGTTTTTGAATGCTTCCATCAGGAGGCCCCGCCCGCAGCCACTATGGCCTCCTGTAATTTCTTAATTGCCTTACGTTGAAGTCTGGACACGTGCATTTGAGAGATGCCAAGAAGTTCACCGGTCTCCTTTTGGCTAAGTTGTTCAATATATGTATATTGGATAATCTGTTTCTCCCTGTCCGACAAAACATTCAACGCATTTGCAACAAGCAACCTCTGGTCCGTTTTTTCGTATCCATCATCTTTTGATCCGATGATATCAAATAGTGTGACCGTACCTCCTTCAGAATCCGCTTCAAGCGTATGGTCCATTGAGAGCGCTTGATAACTACGTCCCATTTCCATAGCTTCCAATACAGATTCTTCGTCTACTTCCAAGTACTCTGCAATTTCGCTAACAAGCGGAGACCTTTGAAGTTCTGTAGTAAGCGTTTCAACGGTTGCTTTAATACGTGGTCCGAGTTCTTTAATACGTCTCGGTACATGAACTGCCCATGTTTTATCACGCAAAAATCGTTTAATTTCTCCAATAATCGTAGGCACAGCAAATGCTTCAAAACTACGACCGAAATCAGGGTCATATCGACGGATAGCACCTAATAATCCAAGCATTCCCACTTGGGCAATGTCTTCGTGATACGACTTACCTTTAGAATATTTACGAGCGATTGATTGTACGAGACGCTCATAGTGCATGACGAGTCGAGTTTGCGCTTCATCATCCTCGTTTTCTTGATATCGTTTAATCCACTCTAGAACTTGTTCCTGAACTTGCGGATCACGAGTAGGCTGTTTGCTTGACATCCGCTTCGCCCCGCTCTCTGCCCAGGTATTTGGTCATGAAAACAGTGACTCCTTCTTCATGATGGACTTTTACATCATCCATTAGTGTTTCCATTAAATAGAGTCCAAGTCCTCCTTCGCGTATGAGTTGAACGTCAGACTCTTGTTCAGTATAAGGACCGACCTGTTTTTTAGTTTCTTCAAAATCGAAACTTTGTCCGTGATCTGCTACCATGATTTCCAGTTTGTCTTCATACAACGCACAGCCTATGATGATTTCACCTTCTTCATCTTCATCATAAGCATGCCGTACTGCATTTGTAATCGCTTCGCTAGAAGCAATTTTCAAATCTTCAATTTCATCGTATGTAAAACCAAGGCGGCTTGCTAGCCCTGAAATCGTTAGCCTTGCCACACCGACGTACTGTGGCTTAGCAGGAACTTTTATTTCAATGTAATCAAACGGTGCCATTCGGGTCCCCACTTTCCATTTCAATCTCAACGACATCATCGAGACCTGTAATTTCAAATAGACGCTTAAGTCGTTTGTTCAAACCGACGATTTTAACTGAGCCATTCACAGCTTTCACTTTCTTATAAAACGCTACAAAAACGCCCAATCCCGTACTATCCATATAATTCACTTCTTTAAAATCGAGCACAGCTTGACATTCCGGTTGGTCTGCAACTTTTTCAAGTCGCTCCTTTAATGTTGGGGCAGTAAACGCATCAATCTCCCCAACGATTTTAAATACATGGACACAGTCCTTCTCTTGTACATCAACTTGTAAATTCATTTATCCACACCCCATATTTTCTGTTGTAAACTGAGTTTAATCCTCTATAATTGTGTTTACCCAATTTCGTGTGAACAAAACATTTTTATTCTTTCTTGAAGAGGACAAGAGTAAAGTCGTCATGTAACATGTAATTTTGCATTTTGAAAAGTTCTGTATAAAGATGGTCGACAATTTGTTGTGCGGGTAAGTTTTTCACATCACGTAGCATGTCCAAAATGACATCTTCGTCAATAAATCCTTCAGCATTTCTACCTTCAGTTACACCATCAGTCAACATGACGATGAAATCACCCTGCAACAACTCCACTGATTCTTGTTGGAAGTCTACGTCTTTACTGATCCCAAGTAGAAGTCCTTTTGCATCCAACTCAACAAATCGGTCTTCTGCAGCACGATAAAGCAATGCAGGCTCGTGTCCAGCGGAGCCGAACGTAAACGTACTTGTACTTTCAACGTACTTACCGTAAAACATGGAGATGAACATTGAATCATCCATGCTTTTCTCAACGATTTGGTTAATGACTTCTAACACGTGATGTGGCTCTGTGGCCTTTTCCCGCAAACTGTCCATCCCGAACTTAATCATCGACATGCACAGTGCGGCAGGAAGTCCTTTACCCATCACATCCGCCACAGCAACGCATGCTTCCTTATTACCTTGCTCGATAAAATAGACATAATCCCCACTCATTTTTTTCGCGGGCTTACTTACTATTCCAATATCCAAGCCATCTACTTTGGGTACTGTTGTCTCAAGAAGCATATCTTGTACCTTTACAGCGACATCCATTTCGATTTGCATCGCTTCTTGTTTACGTAAGAGACTTTGATGCTCCATTAGCGCCAATCCGTAGTGGATCATAATCTCTATTAAAAAGTCGTAAGAGGGGCCGATACGTGAAGAGAGATCAGGAAAAATCTGCTCCACAGATGTTTTATGAAGACTAATTACTTCTTCTGGTGAAATCTTTTTTTCGATAAACTTCCGACTGACTTGCTGTGCAGCATATAAATCAGTTTCATCCTCATGGGTTATATATTTCCTAAGCAATTCAGAGTATTGCTTTCCGACTTCTTGCGGCATTTGTTACTCTCCTTATCGCAGCCATTTTGTTGCAGTTATTATGGTACCCTTACCAACCTCTGACTCGACTTTAAAATCGTCCATCAAGCGTTTTACTCCAGGCATTCCTGCGCCTAGTCCTCCAGATGTTGAAAACCCATCTTCCATAACTCTACGTAAATCCGGAATACCAGGTCCTTCATCCGAAGCGATGATAGTCATCCCCTTCATGCCATCTGTCGAAAGTCGCTCGATTTCTATCTTTCCTTTACCTGCGTACAAGTAAATATTGCGTGCCAGTTCACTAATCGCGGTTGTGATTCTTGCTTGGTCCACTGTTCCGAACCCGGAGTTTTTCGCTTCATTACGACCAAGCTGTCGTGCAGCAACAATATCCCATTCCGTGAAAATCTCTACAGAAGACCGATTGCTCATATTCAGGCCTCCAATTCTCTACGTAGCTTCGTAAGTCCGTTTTCAAGGTCCAGGGCTGTCATTACATTTTCCAAACGAATACCGAGTTCTATCAAAGTAATTGCTACGGCAGGTTGGATTCCTGTAATGACTACTTTAGCTCCCATGAGACTTGACATACTAATTACGTCACCAAGCACTTTTGCGATGAATGAATCAATGAAATCAATAGAGGTCAAGTCGATGACGACACCTCTAGCAGTAGTTTCGTGCATTTTGTTCAATAAATCTTCTTGAAATTGAATCGCAGTCTGGTCGTCTAATTCCCATTGTATGGACACAATGAGTACTTCATCTAATTTCAAAATAGGTATACGGACATTCATATTACTCTACCTCCACTATTTCTCTGTTGGTTAAGCTTAGTGCTTCCTGCATTCCTCTGCGAAGTGTACTAGTGGTCGTGAAATCACTTAAATTTATGCCAAGTGCAACGATAGTTTGTGCAATTTCAGGTCGAATTCCGACTAACATACATTTTGCACCCACAAGACGAACAGCATCTGCCGCCTGAATGATATGGTGTGCAACCATTGTGTCGACAACAGGAACTCCCGTAATGTCTAGTAATACAACTTCCGCTCGTTGTTGAACAACACCTTCAAGTAAATTCTCCATTATCAGCTTAGCACGCTCTGTATCGATGGTTCCGACTAAAGGCATGATTGAAACCTTGTCCACTACCGGTATTAGAGAAGCCGAAAGTTCCTGCAACGCGACTTTTTGCAACGTGTCAGTTTGTTCCCATTTGATAGAATATGCTTCTATAATGCTTTCACGTAAGGGGTTGATCCATCCAGTGAATACACCCATAAAGATTCTAAGATTCTGTTCGGTAATGACTTCCTCGTCTTCAAGCATTTCAAAAACAACGGCAGCAAAATTATCGATTGCTTTGTTCACGAATTTTATCGACCACCCAAAGCGGATCACTTTCTCCGTAAAGTCGTCTAGGCGTTCGTTGTTTAACGCGCTTTCGCCTTCAGTTATGTTGGAAGTCATTAACGTCGTGAACTCACGACTCGTTTTTTCAACAAGATGCTGAGGCATAAAATGGAAGAAACGCTCTCCCTTCTCTTCTTTCATCAGTTCAATCCACTGTTCAATAATTGCATCCATATGCTCGTTTACTATTATCCTCATTTTACTGTTCATAATGATGTCTTTTCCCCCTTATGATGAAAACGCGATACAACTTTGTTCTCTATTATAACGGATAAGTGTCCGTTCAGCATCTTTTCCGTACAAAAAATCCATTCCGTCGGAGGACAGAATGGATTTCTTTGCTATGTATGCCTATAAGTTAGTTAAGCCAAAACTGACTTCTAATGCTTCGTCCACTTTCTGCATAACTTGGTGATCTAAGTGGGTGATTTTATCTGTGAGCCTCGATTTGTCGAGAGTGCGGATTTGTTCGAGCAGGATTACAGAATCCCGCTCGAATCCGTGACGGGCCGCATCTATTTCGACATGTGTCGGCAACTTTGCTTTTTGTATCTGGGCAGTGATTGCCGCTACAATCACTGTAGGGCTAAACCGGTTCCCAATGTCGTTCTGAATGACGAGAACAGGTCTCGTGCCGCCTTGTTCAGATCCTACGACAGGCGACAAATCCGCAAAAAAGACATCTCCGCGTTTAATTGCCAACTTTTCATCCTCCGCTTACGATTCGTTCCACCGTATGCTGAGCTTCGAATTCCGCATGCAGACATTCAGCGGCAATTCCAAGATTGATTTGGGACATTTCCACATATCCGCGCATCATCTTTTCTCTGATTGCATTTAACTCACAATCAGTCTTATACCGCGTAGCCGAGTAATATACGAAATCTCCCTGCTGCTCCTGATGGACGATCGTCTGTTCATTTTGTTTCAGCATTTTTGTGGGGATTTCCATAAGTAGTTCTCTTTTGTTTTGGTTAGCATCCAACTCTAGCACCTCCGACAAAACCCGATCCTCATTTCTATACATGTTTATCTTACCATTGGAGTTCGACAATGAAAAGACAAATTAGGTAATATAGCGACAAGTTGCGCAGTCAGGTTTGGTAGTTTGTCGAAAGTGCGAGAAGTAGGAGGTGCCAACTAATCCCCAAAATACTGTCTTTGTACACGTCTAGCAATCGTTACGGCAATTTCATAAGGAATCGTGCCGATACGAGTTGCCCATTCTTCCATTGTAATTTCTTCATTTCCTTGTTTCCCTAATAATAAAACTGGTTCGCCTTCTGGATATCTTTCAGGTAATCGCACCATACATTGGTCCATGCAGATTGTTCCAACTATCGGGACACGTTTTCCGCGAATCAATACTTCTTGATTGCGCAATCCGCGCTTCAAACCATCTGCATAGCCGATTGGCAACGTTGCGATCCACTCACCTGGTTGCGATACGTAGGTACCGCCATAACTGATTGGTTCTTTCGCATCCACTTGCTTAACAAATGCAATCTCCGTTTCCAATCGCAATGCACGTTCAAGTTGAAATGGCAGTTCCCGAGCAACCACTTCAGAAGGCGCTATACCATACATACCAATACCAAAACGAACCGCATCGAGCGCAAAATCTGGAAATCTTAGTGCTGCTGCGCTATTTGCAGCGTGAATAAGTTTCGGGCGTTCCGGAAAGCAGGTAACTAGCCGATTAAATTTCCGGAATTGCTCCTCCGTACTCTTCGTATCTTGCTCATCTGCAGTTGCAAAGTGTGTAAATATACCTTCCACTCGGATAGCCGAAGTTCCTTCAAGAATTTTAACTAATTCAACAATTTCTTGTTCACTTCGTACGCCTATCCTACCCATCCCTGTGTCAATTTTTACATGAGTATTCAAAGATTCTTTAATCCCTCTGAGTTCATCAGCTGCAGCTTGCGCCCATTGAACACCTGGAATCGTAACTGTAATCTCTTGGCGGATTGCTTCTTTTAAAAAAGTAATGGGTACTGGACCAAGTACTAGAATCGGTTGTTGAATACCCGCCTCACGTAAATCCAATGCTTCGTCAGGCGTTGCAACAGCCGCCATTATCGCACCTTCTTGGAATGCAGCCCGTGCACTTTCAGCTGCTCCATGTCCATAACCATCTGCTTTCACAACTGCTATGATGCCCGTTTCAGCAGGCAATAGTTCCCTTAAGTTCCTGACGTTCGCACGAATCGCACCCACATCAACTACTGCGCGAGTCGGTCGATAGTTAAATGATTCTGTCACGCGGATCACCTCTTCAGAATAAGTATTCTCATTATCATCCTGAAAGGCACCGTACGTCAAACTAGATAACAAGCGGGTACCGGATTGTTCGGCACCCGCTTGACGTGTTTGATTTACTTGACTACATCTGTTTGCATTGAACCAGCCACTTGAATGAGTTCTCCCTTACTAAGGGTCTCAGAGGCTACATAAAACGCAACTCCATCTTGTTCCCAGCGAATCGTATTTCCTGAAAGAGCTGCTACAGCGAAACCTAGATCTACTGGATCCCCTTCAATGGATACTGCCACTTGGCTATCCATTTCAGCTGCTGGTTCTTGAACAACAACGAACTCTTTTCCAGCACCACCATAAGATAGGAAGAGACGCGTTCCAGTTTCTGTTGCAACAGGTTCTTCACTTAACAACGTGACACCTTCAAAGGAAGCGGAAGGATAGAAGGTTTCAAGTTGTGCCTTTTTGTCCTTCGGTTTTTCATCTTTTTTCTCGTGATCCATATTTTCCGTCTCGACTTTATAATCATCCGCTTTACGCTTCACACCTAAAGTGATTTTCTTGAATGTCACACGGATTTTCTCTTCCTTGTTTTCATCCAATAAGGATACATGCGTTGGAAGCAATGTCTTCTTATCGATATGAATCTGTTGTTTCGGCAGAACTGCTTTATGATTATTGCGTGTTGCCGTTTCAAATACATAGGTCTTATCTTTTTCAGTCATCGTAGACTTCTTATCCGCTTTAATATCATCAGATAACGTGCTGATTAAGTACGCCTGGCTGTTTTGTGCTGGCCAATCACTTTGGAATTTGTACGTCTTGTTCAAGGATGGCGTGACAACAAAAACCCCTTCTTCGTTACGTACGATCATCTGTGATTCGTCTTTCCCTTTTTGAGAAACGTCCACTTTGTAAAAATCAGGCTTCGTGTGCCATACTGTCACGTCATATTGACGTGGTTCTTCACCAGTCTTAATCTCCATCGTTGCTTGAAGATCGTACCCATTGGAATCATTCCATTTACCACTCAATTTCTTGACGACATCTTCTTTCGACGGTGCTCCACAAGCAGTTAGTAACAAAAGAACCGCACCCATCAACAGTAATCCAATTTTGCTCCGCATTCAGGTCATCCTCTCCTATTTCAATCGGGTAGGTCATCTTATGAGGAGGGACAGTCATTTATGCAAAGCTGGTTAGAAACGTTCCATTTTTTGAAGAATTACTTGTGCAGCAGCTACCGTCTTCGTATGTGTGATGGAAACAAAGCCGTCCACAAGGTTTCCGTTAAAGTATAGGATAGGTGCGCCTTTATCGTCAGGTAAGATCGCAATATCCAGAAAACTGCATGTTGGACCAATTCCGGTTCCAAGCGCTTTTGCAAAAGCTTCTTTTGCTGCAAAACGTCCCGCAAGGAATTCGATACGACGGTGATTGGAAAGGCTCTCGTAGTATCGCTGTTCTTCAGTCGTAAGAATTCGATTGCGGAATTTATCGGATTTGTTGTCCAGTTCTGCAATTCGGTCAAGTTCTGTAATATCCAAACCAATTCCTGATATCATTCAGTCACCTTCTTTCCATATAGAGTCGAAAAATTGTATACTAAAACAAAGATCGGGGGAGAGTCATGTTTATCCGTACTGAAAGTTTTTCTCAATACATTCGGCTATATCCTGTAGTGTCCACGCTTATCGCTCTTAATGTCGTGATTCATCTACTCACGTTTCTACCCATCATAGGCGATACCATTTGGAACTTTGGAGTAGGCTCGAATTATATGATTGAACAAGGAGAGTATTGGCGTCTTGTCACACCAATGTTTTTACATTCCGGAATCATGCATCTATTATTCAATATGTTTTCCTTATTCATCTTTGGACCAGAGTTGGAAAAGGTAGCTGGTAAGGCTCGATTTCTAACTGTGTACTTCTTGGCTGGTGTCTTCGGAGACATTGCAACGTTCTTTATTTACGACTCCAATTATTTACACGTCGGTGCAAGTGGTGCGATTTTCGGGATTTTTGGTGCATTTGGCGCTCTTGTGTATTACACAAAAAAGATGTTACCTCAGCTTCGCCAAATTATGTTACCAATTATCGGGCTCAGTGTAGTCATGACTTTTGTCGGACCTAATATTAATGCAGCTGCGCATATTGCAGGACTGGTGGTCGGCTTCTTGATCGGATTAAGCATTTTCCATCCAAAGCGCATCATTAGCTGGCGCAAGCCGAAGATCAAAGTTGTTCCGAAGAGATAAAGACTGCTAGAAAGTCAGTGTTGCTGACTTTCTGACAGTCTTTTTTGTTTTGCGGGGGCACTCACATGGATTTATGATCATTTTTCGAGATTTATGAGCACTTTTATTGGGTTATGATCACATTTCGAGCTTTATGAGCACTTTCCTGGGTTTATGATCACTTCTCGAGCTTTATGAGCACTTTCCTGGGTTTATGATCACTTTACAAGTTTTATGAGCACTTTCCTGGGTTTATGATCACTTTACAAGTTTTATGAGCACTTTCCTGGGTTTATGAGCACTTCCCTGGGTTTATGATCACTTTCCAGCATTTATGATCACTTCTCATGCTTTATGAGCACTTTCCAGCATTTATGATTACTTCTCATGCTTTATGAGCACTTTCCAGCATTTATGATCACTTCTCATGCTTTATGAGCACTTTCCAGCATTTATGATCACTTCTCAAGATTTAAGAGCACTTCTCCACTCTCTCGTGAAGGTTCATACCAATCCAGCAAGTACTCTGCTTCGTCCACATCCATCTGCCTCAATCGGACGTCGTGAACCCCAATACCTGACTTCACATTCATATGAATGGTCGCGACCCGTTTACGACGTTGAAAAATTGTTTGCCGCAAGTGCGCTGATTGAATTCTTTTGCGCATCGTATAGGATGTTTCTAAACTAAATCCCCGCGAGCGCATGGTAACCTGACTGCCACTCACCCGATACGCAGCCGAGCGGTGTTGCCAAACTCCAAATGCCATAACGAGGGGTACAATGAGAAGCGAAAACAGTCCATAAGGATAGAAGAACCAGCCTAATAGCACAATCCCCGGAATCATCCAGATGAAGTCAATCCGATAGTAGAACCTACGCCCTCGTTCAGGCAGTTTCTTTGCAGGCTCACGTAAATCTAGCTCAGGAAAAATAGCTTGTAGAGGTTCGTACAACTCTTTCTTCTTCACAAGAGGAAACAGCTGAATTTTAGAACCATCTCCTGCAGCGCCTGCACTATGCACTAGTACACGTCCATAGCCAAATATTTGTCGAAGAGGGTTTTCAACAAAACTTACACTTTGAATCCGACTAAGCGGGATCGTGGTACGTTTTTTCTCGAGTAGCCCGCGTGTTATGATCAGCTCTTCCTCTGTTACACGAACGGTAAACCCATAATACGAGAAAAACGTCATCGCGACAGACAGTAGCCACGCGACGAGCAAGCCCACAAGAACTAAGAGGACAATAATAAATACACCGAACTTAATAAGGCCAGCAAGCTCGTCACTCACTTTATCAAGCGGCAAAAATTCACCGAACTGGGATAGAAATATAGCCACCCCTGAAAAAATGACACCGATCCCCCCAGACGTCGTGGCAAGGAGAACTAGTTGCTTCGGGTTCAAAGAAAACACACGCTTCTCAGCAGGTTCTTCCTCAATCAATTCTGCACTATCTATCCCAACCTCAAGTGCGTCTCCTGCTTCCTCAACTTTTCGTTTCTTCCCCTCGGCAATCCGTTTCTTTATCAAATCCGCATCTTCACGGGTAACAGCCGTCAACTCTGCCTCAGCTTCTCCTCCAGAAGAAGCGGCGGTTTCCACTTGCACTTTTACAAGTCCAAATGGACGATGGAAAATTCCTTCTGTGTAATTTAAACTTTGAATTCGTTCAAAAGGGATATAGCGTTTCTTCCGAACGAACAATCCCGATTCGATTCGCAACTCCCCGTCTTCAAACCAGTACGAAAATCTTCGCCATTTAATGAAGCCACTGGAAAGTAAATAGACGACTAAAATAACGCCTAATACCAAAGACCAATTGTCTAGAATCCATATTCCAGAGTCATTGTTTCTACTCCCCGATATCAATACGACCACTAAAGGTAATATTGCTTCTTTTAAAGCTTTCAGACTTTCAACCAAAACCGTAACCCAATGCAGTTTGTAACGCGGCTCAGACATCGTCTTCCGCCACCTTTGCCAACGCCGAAATACGATTGCGTAATTCATCTGCCTCCTCAGTTGCTAGTGCAGGAATTGAGTGAACCGTCGCTGCAGAAGAAATCGATATCGCGGACAAGTCATATTTCTTCAATATCGGACCTTGAGCCGTATCAACGTGTTGGACACGCACCATCGGAATTAGCGTACGAGTGACGATGAAAATTCCGTGTTGCAATTCTATTTCTGACTCTCTCACTTCATAGCGCCACCTGGACCATCTAATCTTAGGAAACAGATAGATGAATAGCCATCCGTATAATACGACAACAGAAGCAGCAATTATGTATACCCACCATGGCCAATCAAAGATAACAGTTAACGTACCCGCACCTATTGCAAGCAACAGCACAACAGCGGTTTGCAGCCAACCATAGAGACGCCATACAGTTAAGCCTTTCTTCGATAGTTTGTTCGCAGGTTCTTTTCTCACATCGATTCCTCCCTATCTATTACTAGTGTATACGATTGACGAAGATAGATGTTTCAAAAAACTAAACAAAAAGCTCGGGAAATGCACATTTTCTTGTGCACGTCCCGAGCTTTCCATTTATATAGTTAGTGATTAGCGTTCAGACCGTCCGCCACGTGAGCGATCCCGGTTTCCGCCTTCACGACTGCCGCCACTGCGTCCATCGCGACTACCACTGCTGCGTCCGTCACGGCTTCCACCGCTGCTGCGACGTTGGCCACCACTGAATCCACGGCCACCACCGTGTGAGCGATTGCCGCCACTGCGATTGCCTTTGTATCCGCCACGACCTCCGCCGCTGCCGCCACGTGATGGCAATGGACGTTCTTCTGTAATTGATACAGGAGTTGCGTCTGGCTCGTTTGTTAAATGTTTCAATGCTGCAGCAACTAGGTCAGTTGCATCGTATTTACTAAGAAGATCTGTTGCAAATTGAACATAATCATTCAACTCATTCTTTTGAACAGCTTCAGCAAGCGTCTCGACTGCAACTTTTTGTTGGCCAAGAAGCGCTTCGTCAGATGTTGGTGGCTGAAGTGGATTCATACGCTTTTTCGTTGTTTCTTCCACAATACGAAGGTAACCCATTTCACGTGGTGTTACAAACGTAATAGCCATACCACTCTTACCAGCACGACCTGTACGGCCGATACGGTGAACATAGCTTTCAGGATCCTGTGGAATATCAAAGTTGTAAACGTGAGTTACTCCAGAAATATCAAGTCCACGAGCAGCAACGTCTGTTGCAACTAAAATGTCGACTTTACCTTCTTTGAATTGACGCAAAACAGACATACGTTTCGCTTGTGTCAAATCACCGTGGATTCCTTCTGCAATGTATCCGCGAATGTTGAGTGCATGTGAAAGCTCGTCAACACGGCGCTTTGTACGACCGAAAACGATCGCAAGTTCAGGCTGTTGAACGTTCAACAAACGAGATAGAATATCGAACTTTTCACGTTCTTGTGACTTCACGAAGAACTGTTCAATGTTTTCAACAGTCATTTCTTTAGACTTGATTTTAACGATCTCAGGGTTTTTCATGAACGTTTCCGCGATTTTACGGATTGGTCCAGGCATAGTTGCTGAGAATAGCAATGTTTGGCGCTCTGCAGGAACATTCTCAAGAATTGAGTTGATGTCCTCGATGAAGCCCATGTTCAACATTTCATCCGCTTCGTCCAATACAAGTGTTTGAACGCCGTCAAGCTTCAATGTTTTACGCTTAATGTGATCCAAAATACGTCCCGGCGTACCGACAACGATTTGTGGATTGTTTTTCAAAGCACGGATTTGGCGTGAAATTTCTTGTCCACCAAATACAGAAAGAATGCGAGCACGTTTTCCGTAACCGATTTTATAAATTTCTTCAGAAACCTGAATCGCAAGCTCACGAGTTGGCGCGATGACAAGTGCCTGAACTGCAGGGTTGCTTGTATCGATTTTTTCGATCATAGGGATACCAAATGCTGCTGTCTTACCAGTTCCCGTCTGTGCTTGACCGATGACGTCCTTGCCTTCCATTCCAAAAGTAACCGTACCTTCTTGAATTGGAGTAGCCTCTTCAAAGCCCATTCTCTTTAGAGAGTCTTGTGTAGATTTACTGATATTAAGTTCTGAAAATTTCGTCAAACTTCTCAATCTCCTTTGTGTTTTCCATTTGACAATTGGTTACATTTGCAAATGAAAGCGCGGCAAATCGGAGCCTTATGCTTATTGGGTATGTTTCCGAACGTATACAAATCTAATATAGGAAATCATCCTATGATCTCGACTATTTAGATGTAGTGGATGAAAGGAAAGCCCGGTCTTTGCCGAGCGGTTCGATAGAGGATTCTCCTCTTTAGCGGCATTGCCGTCAAACCGTTTTATTCAAAAAAAAGCACTCTCCACAAAAGGAAGAGTTCTGCGTAAATGTATCCAATGCTCATGCTAGTTTACCACAATAAAGTCGACATCGCAAGCTATACACTCAGCCTAAACAAGTCTGTTGTTCATCTTCCCGACACATAAATTCAAGTACCTTTTCAAACCACTCCGCGCAATCATCACTGTAACAAATGTGGTGTTTCCCGTTATCAGAGAAGATTAGCTGCTTCGTTGAAGAGCCGAGCGAATGATAGAGCAAGTGGGCACTTGAATACGGGACAATACTATCCTGCTTGCCTTGTACAATACAAACAGGCACTGTGATCCTGCTATAATAGGGCTCAATTTGTTGTATAATCCGTGTAAATTGATAAGCAGAGCGGATCGGCGTATTGGCCAGTTTATAGCGATACAAATGATAAAATGTGTTTGGTGGGAAGTGTCGAACTACCGGCTCGGAAAGTAAAATCGCAGCATCAGCTAATAATAACCGAGGTGAGATATATCTTGCAGCAGCACTCAGTAAGACGAGACGTTCGACAGGATACCGAAGCGCTAGATATAGCGCAATCAGACCTCCCATCGAAAATCCGACCACAAAAATTCGATCCGTTTGCTTACTCAGGCGTCTGTATGCGAGTTCCGCTTCCATTAGCCAGGCTTCTGCAGTGATTTCAGCTAGTCTGCCTCCTGGTTCATGCCCAGGCAATACTGGGATTTCGAACATCCAGTCCGTCTTGTCCTTCAAATACTGGACGAACGGGCGAACTTCAAATGAGCCACCCGTAAATCCATGCAGAATAATTACACCTGTTTTCACGGATTACGCCTCCGTTTCCAGTACACCTTTCAACACGTTTTCAAGCGCCATCCCACGAGATCCTTTCAACAAGATAATGGATTGATCGTTGATGGATCCAAGTAGTTTCTCCACGATGGGTGCATAGTCATTCTCTGTCCAAATCAGTTCCACACTCGTTTTTCGCGCTAAAAGTTTTTCATATAACCAATGCATTCTAGGTCCGTATAAGGCAATTCCCTTCAACTCTAGGTTGGCAAGTTGGTCAGCAACTGATTCATGGAAATGTCGTTCATCTTGTCCAAGTTCCAGCATATCGCCCAACACTACCCACTTATCATTACGGAGTTCTGTTTGGCCAATGAACGTCAAAGCTGCACGCAACGACGTAGGGGCGGCATTATAGGCATCATTTATGAACAAGGCTCCACTTTTTGCTGTTACTGGCTGCATGCGCATCGGTGTTAAGACTGCATTCAGTAGCGCACTTCGGATCGATTCGTCAGTCATGCCTAGTTTTTTAGCCACCAGCATTGCTGCTAGTGCATTTTTAACTTGATGCTCACCGTAGACTGGAATGACAAATTGACCCTCGATTTGACCTTGAACAGTAAACTGACTACCTTGTTCGGTCACTTTTATATCTTTCGCTAAAACATCACACGCGCCCCCATAGCCGAATGCATGTGCATCGAGATCTGGATGTAGATCTACAAGCGTTGTAAGAAGCGGTTCATCGCCATCGTAGTAAAACACTCCACTTGAAGAAAGCCCATCGATAATTTCGAATTTCGCTTTCGCAATTCCCTCGCGACTTCCGAGATCCTGCATGTGAGCTTCACCGATATTCGTAATAATTGCGATATCAGGCTTTGCTAATTTAGAAAGGAATGAAATTTCCCCAAAACCACTCATGCCCATTTCCAAAACAGCCACTTCTGTATCTTCTTCTAGGGAAAGAATTGTCAACGGCATCCCAAGTTCGTTGTTGAAATTCCCTTCTGTTTTACGGACCTCAAATTTCGCGCCTAAAACACTCGCAAGTAAATCTTTTGTCGATGTCTTACCGTTCGAGCCCGTGACACCAATCACTTTACATGTGAGCTGTTCGCGATAGCTACGAGCAAGTTGCTGCAAAGCAATCTCTGCATCTTCTACAAAGATAAGTGGAATGTCTACAGGAGGGTTCGGTTCATCGGCAAGCCATAGCGCAGCAACTGCACCATTTTCGATAGCTGAACGGACATACACATGACCGTTTGCATGTTCTCCACGGAATGGGATGAACAACTCACCTTCCTGAATATTTCTCGAGTCAATGGTTGCTCCTGTCACAGTAATACCTTCTAAAAGCTGTCCAGAAGCACCCAACCAGCTAGCTAATTCAGTCAATTTTCGTTTCATTAGTTATCCCACTCAATCCATTGTGTATTGTATCTTTTGTTTTTCTGCATGGCGTGCGATCGCCAATTCAATAAGACGGTCAATTAGTTCCGGATAACTTACGCCAGTATGTTGCCAAAGTAGTGGGAACATACTCGTTGGTGTAAATCCAGGCATCGTATTGACTTCATTGATGAGTACTTCGTCAGTTTCAGTTACAAAGAAGTCCGCGCGAACGAGTCCAGAACAGTCGAGTACTTTGAATGCACGGTATGCCATGTCTTTCATGTGGTTTGCAACGTCATCAGGTACATGTGCAGGAATTACTAATTCCGTATTACCGTCTTGGTATTTCGCTTCGTAGTCGTAAAATGCCGCAACAGGCTTGATTTCCCCCGGAACGGAACATGCCGGTTCGTCGTTTCCTAGTACACCCATTTCGATTTCACGTGCCGTGACCCCTTGTTCCACAATTATTTTTCTGTCGAATTTTAGCGCAAACGAAATCGCTTCTTTCAAACTCCCCCGATTGTCCGCTTTGCTAATACCTACGCTTGAGCCTAAGTTAGCCGGCTTTACAAATACCGGGTATTCAAGTGTTTGCTCTGCAGCGTCTAATAGACGCGTTTCATCTTTCTCCCACTCTGAACGAATGAAATGGACATAAGGTACTTGTGCAAGCCCAACTTGAGCAAACAATTGTTTCATGACGACTTTATCCATCCCTGCTGATGAGGCAAGAACACCATTTCCCGCATAAGGTATATTCATCACTTCAAAGAGACCTTGAACTGTTCCATCTTCCCCATTTGTTCCGTGAAGTAGTGGTAGGATGACATCCGGCTTGCTTTCTAGCTGAAGAAATTGAGCGATACTATCCGGCTCGTTTGTTCCGTTCCCTTCCAAACGCAATTCTTCGATTGTTTTTGCAGGTGCCGCAAGAGATGTGCCCGTACGCCACTCCCCTTCAGGAGTTATGTAGATCGGCATCACTTCGTATGCTTCAAAATTGATTGCTTGTGTAGCTGCGCGCGCTGTAGACAACGAAACTTCATGTTCTGCTGATTTTCCTCCATAGACTAACCCTAGCTTTTTTTTCATAATAATCCCTCTCGATCCGTTAGTTTTCGTCTCACTAGTTTACCATGAACCGTGGATGAAGCTAGAAAAAACCTCTCTCTTCATCTATTGTTAGAGTAATAAGTTTTACAATGGAGAAACTTATCATTCCACGATCACGTCTTATGAACTACGTGAATCTTTGACCTAACTACGGTATACTTTACCGATTATCTCCTTAGGAAGGAGTTCCGCTTTGAAACTTTCATCCAAGTGGACAGATCGCTTTGACTGGACACTTGCTTTATTACTATTTTTGTTTTTTATCGTCAGTTTAACCGCAATTGGTTCTGCTCAAAACTCTGGACAGTACAACACAAATTTCATCCCCCTGCAAATACGTTGGTACGCCCTAGGTGCGTTTATCATTTTCGTTATGATACAGCTCGAACCTCAACAATACAAAAAACTGGCGTTGCCCCTTTATGGCTTTGGAATTTTCCTTTTAGTATTTCTTATGTTGGCACCAGGTGGTGAAGATCAGATTGCAGAAACCCGTCTAGGTGCAAAGCGTTGGCTACATCTGCCTGTCATTGGAACGATTCAACCTTCAGAGTTCATCAAGTCTTTTTTCATCCTTGGATTAGCTCGAACAGTTAGTGTTCATCATGACCGTCATCCCGAAAAATCGATCAGGATGGATTTGATGCTGCTTGGAAAAGTAGGTGTGATGTTGTTGGTTCCGCTTGCTTTCATAATGAAGCAACCAGATTTGGGGACATCTCTTGTATTCATAGCGATTACAATTGCCGTCGTCATTGTATCTGGAATCTCATGGAAACTGCTCGGTCCGTTGATGGCGGTCGGCGCAACACTAGGAGCAACTCTTTTATGGATGGCTATATATGCACAGGATTTTTTACAGAAGCTTGGTTTTGACCCTTATCAATTTAAGCGTGTCTATTCGTGGCTCGATCCCTATTCGTATCCAGGTGAGGAAGGATATAACCTGATCCAGGCGATGACGGCGATTGGTTCTGGAGAGTTCACTGGAAAAGGATTCAAAGAAAGTGTTGTGTATATTCCTGAAAACCACACAGACTTCATCATCAGTGTAATTGGAGAAGAATGGGGATTCATCGGGGCAAGTTTATTGATCACACTTTTCTTCGTCTTCATTTATCATTTAACGAAAATCGCATTGACGTTGAAAGATACGTTCAGTATCTATGTGACGGCAGGTGTGATTGCCATGTTAGCTTTCCATGTGTTAGAAAACATCGGTATGAATATTCAACTGCTTCCGATAACAGGTATTCCTCTTCCTTTTATCAGCTATGGAGGAAGTTCCTTATTTAGTAATATGTTTGCAATTGGTTTGATTTTTAGTATACGATTCCACCAGCAAAATTACTTATTTGAAACAGAAGAATAGTAACCGAACAAAACAGGAAAATTTCCTCTTGTGGATTCGGGGGCGTTTTCGGTTATAATGAGTGACTGTAACTCTATGAAACGACAAAGGTGACAAATTATGAAAATACAACAAAGATCTGCGGACCGTTTCGATTGGCCACTAGCCTTTCTTTTACTTATGTTTGGAGCAATTAGTCTTATTGCTATTTCTTCAGCTCAAACGACAGGACAATATGGTACCAACTTTATACCGTCTCAAATCCAGTGGTATGTCGTAGGTTCGATTATTATTGCTTTTACAATGTACTTCGAACCTGAACAATATAAAAAAGCAGCATGGCTCATTTATGGGGTCGGTATTTTCGCCCTGTTCGTGCTGTTCATCCTCCCAGAAAGTATGGATCTTGTTGCTCGCCGTAATGGAGCAAAAAGTTGGTTCCACTTACCTGGCATTGGTAGTATCCAGCCTGCCGAGTTTATGAAAACATTTTTCATCATCGGTCTCGCTCGTGTCATTACAAAACACCATGAGAAGTTTACAGAGAAGACGTTGCAAACCGATTTCATGTTACTTTTAAAAATCGGCGTCGTCCTGATTGTGCCCCTATTTTTCATAATGATGCAGACGGATCTAGGAACAGCGTTAGTTTTCCTTGCCATCACTGCTGCTCTTACTATCGTTTCAGGCATTACGTGGAAAATCTTATTGCCAATCTTTGTGGGCTCTGCTTCAATTGGAGGCACAATGCTCTTTATGGCATTATATGCCCAAGACTTTTTAGCGTCACTTGGATTTAAACAGTATCAGTTCCAGAGGATCTATTCATGGCTCGATCCCTATTCGTATTCGTCAAATGAAGGCTTGCATCTGATTACTTCATTGAACGCAATTGGGTCTGGAGAGATTTTCGGTAAAGGATATAAAGACCGTGAAGTGTATGTACCTGAAAGCCATACAGACTTCATCTTCAGTGTTATTGGAGAGGAATGGGGATTCTTCGGTGCAAGCGTCGTCATTTGTCTATATTTCTTTCTGATTTATCATTTGACGAAAATCGCATTGGAGTTAAAGGATCCGTTCAGTACGTATATTGCTGCAGGGATTATTGCGATGATCACGTTCCACGTATTTGAAAATATCGGCATGACGATTCAATTACTTCCGATTACGGGGATTCCCCTTCCTTTCATCAGTTATGGAGGTAGTTCTTTGATGGGCAACATGCTCGCCATCGGACTGATCTTTAGCATGAAGTTCCATCACCGTACGTATATGTTCAACTCGGATGAGGAAGAATAAAAAACACGACCTAGGAATATTCCTAGGTCGTGTTTTTTAGTTATGGTTGGATTTGCGGGTCTTGCTGAGCTGGCGGTGTAAGTGCCTTCAGCATATCTAGACGCGATTTTGTCATTGTAGCGGAAACACCTAACTTCGCTAAGTTTGTGATGATCTTCTTCAAATCGATTTCTTTCGCCATCTGGTTCCACCTCAACCTTTCTATAGTGCAGGACGCACGAATTGGATGTAAGGTTCTATTTTGTTCAAAACGTGATGTTTTCTTTGTCTAACTTTATTATACCACGATTGTCAAGTTTTTAACCTTTCAATTATGTTACAAATACTCTTTTTTTGTAAATTTTATTGAGCGAACGTATTTGATTGACATACCCCCTACAGGTACATTACTATTAAATTAGAAAGAGGTGACGAATATGGTCCATGATGATGAACTTTTAGTTGCTGAAGAAGTTTCCTGCCGCAAAAGTCATCACCCTGATAGTGTCAAAACAAATCTTATTCACCGATTGAATCGAGTGGAAGGTCAAATACGTGGTATTCGCAAAATGGTCGAAAATGATGTGTATTGTGATGATATCATTACACAACTTGCGGCGACGCAATCAGCCTTGAATGGTGCTGCAAAAGTTTTGTTGGACGGACACTTAAAAGGGTGTGTGAAAGACCGCCTTGCAGAAGGTGATGATGCCGTGCTCGACGAACTATTGATTACAGTTTCAAAATTGATGAGAAAATAAGGGAGGAATTAGAAATGGAACAAACAACATTAACAGTAAAAGGCATGTCATGTGGCCATTGTGTAAAATCGGTTGAAGATAATGTAGGTAAACTTGCAGGTGTTGAATCCGTGTCAGTTAATCTGGACGCTGGAACTGTGCAAGTTTCTCATGACTCAACACAAGCAGACCGCAGCAAAATCGAAGAGACGATTGAAGAACAAGGGTATGACGTCGTTCAGTGATTTTTCCTGAAACCGTATGCTACTCGTGTGCGGTTTCTTTTCACCTTGTTGAGTTCACGAATATCGCTATTTGCTTTTTATTTTTCAAAAATTGATACCCCCTATAGGTATCTAAAAGGAGTTGTATGAGATGAATGAGAAACGAATGGATGTCCCAATCACCGGGATGACATGTGCAGCTTGTGCAAATCGGATTGAGAAAGGTCTTACTCGGATGGACGGCGTGCAAGAAGTCGCTGTCAATTTCGCAACAGAAAAAGCCGCAGTTACGGTGGATTCGGATGTTGCCGATTTGCCAGCCATCCGCGCTAAGATCCAGTCCCTCGGCTATGAAGTGACCGAACGACAAGTCGATCTACAGCTGACAGGTATGACATGTGCAGCGTGTTCTGCACGGATTGAAAAAGTACTTTCAAAAATGCCAGGTGTTTATAGTGTCAATGTGAACTTAGCACTGGAGACAGGTCGCGTTACGTATGACCCAACTGCACTTTCAGTAGAAGAGATTATCGGGAAAATAGAAAAGGTGGGTTATGGTGCTTCTGTCAAAGATGGAGACACTGTGACTGAAGAAGACCCTAGAAAAACTGAAATCCGGAAAAAAACGAGGATGTTCGTAATTTCTGCCGCACTTTCTCTGCCGCTGTTATGGACAATGTTTGCCCATTTCTCTTTTACTAGTTGGATGTATGTACCAGACTTGTTTATGAATCCTTATTTCCAGTGGATACTTGCGACACCAGTTCAGTTTTGGATTGGTTGGACGTTTTATAAAGGGGCATTCTCTGCACTTCGAAACGGAAGTGCCAATATGGACGTTCTCGTCGTTCTTGGAACGTCAGCAGCATATTTCTATTCAGTGTTCCTCGTTCTGACTGGCTCGAATCATGGCCTATATTTTGAAACAAGCGCAGTCCTGATTACGCTGATTTTACTAGGAAAGCTGTTTGAAGCACGCGCCAAAGGGCATTCATCTGACGCCATTAAAAAGCTCATGGGACTGCAGCCAACTATGGCAGTTGTCGAGCGTGATGGTGTCGCTTCAGAAATCCCGATTTCCGATGTGCAAGTTGGTGATGTGCTCGTGATTCGTCCTGGTGCTTCAGTTCCGGTAGATGCAGAAGTGCTGTCAGGTTCTTCTGCGGTAGATGAATCGATGTTGACCGGCGAAAGTCTACCTGTTGATAAAGTATCGGGCGATCTGCTGTATGCTGCGACTGTCAATGCGAATGGTTCCTTGCGGGTTCGCGCGAAAAACATTGGAAAAGATACGATGCTCTCTGGAATCATTCGAGTGGTTGAAGAAGCACAAGGATCGAAAGCACCAATACAGCGGTTAGCTGATAAAATCTCCGGCGTGTTCGTTCCAGTAGTAGTCGGAATCTCTGTCGTAACTTTTCTAATCTGGTACTTCGTTGTAACACCTGGTGATTTCGCCGAGGCGCTAACGAGCACGATTGCTGTATTAGTAATTGCCTGTCCATGTGCACTAGGGCTTGCAACTCCGACGTCAATCATGGCGGGGTCCGGTCGTGCCGCTGAGCATGGGATATTGTTCAAAACTGCAGAAGCTATGGAGCAGACAAAATCGATTGATACAATCGTGTTCGATAAAACAGGTACGATTACTAAAGGGACACCTGAAGTGACAGATTTCTGTGTTTCAGATTCATCTAAAAGGGAATCGTTAATAGCACTTGCATCGGCAGCGGAAAGTGATTCTGAACACCCTGTCGCTCGAGCAATTACAGCTTTCGGACAGGAAAACGAGGAGCGGATTCCAACAGTTGAAGAATTCGAATCCATTCCTGGTCACGGAATCCACTGTAAGATAGACGGCATTGAAGTATTGCTCGGTAACCAGAAATTATTGGAGCGCTTCGGCGTTTCGTTCGATGATGGCATTGCAGACACGGCTTCCCTTGAGAACGATGGCAAGACAGTGATGTATATGGCAGCGGATGGCGAGCATGTTGGTGTGATTGCTGTTGCGGATACGGTGAAAGAATCTTCTGCTCAAGCTGTGAAAGAATTGCATGCACTCGGGATGGAAGTCATTATGCTGACAGGTGATCAGGAACGGACTGCGAAGTCGATTGCAGCAACTGTCGGAATTGACCGGGTGATTGCGGGTGTGTTACCTGACCAAAAAGCACAAACGATTTTGGAATTACAAGCTGAAGGAAAACGTGTCGCGATGGCGGGTGACGGGATTAATGACGCACCCGCACTAGCTGTTGCCGATATTGGGTTGGCTATGGGCACCGGAACTGCGGTTGCCATGGAAGCCGCCGACGTCACGCTGATGCATGGTGATTTGTTACGGGTTCCAGACACACTTACGATGAGCCGATTGACTGTTCGTAACATTAAACAGAATTTGTTTTGGGCACTTGCATACAATTCGATTGGCATTCCGATTGCAGCTGCTGGATTGCTCGCCCCTTGGGTAGCTGGCGCTGCAATGGCGTTTAGTTCCGTGTCAGTTGTATTGAATGCGCTTCGGTTGCAACGCGTGAAGCTGCGTTCGTAATCTTGATATCGTTTAGGGCTGAAAGAAATGAGCGATTATCATTTCTTTCAGTTTTTTTATGGTGTTGCAAGCGGCTTTGGTTTTCAGAGACAAATTCCTATGTTCATGTATACTATAGAAATACAATACATTTCCAGAAAGGCGGCATACAATGGCAGGAATTATCACCTTTCTTACGATTGCAACACTTATTTTAAACGTCCTGCTTGCGGGAGTTCTTATCTTTTTAGAACGACGTGATGCTGCAGCTACATGGGCTTGGCTCCTTGTTCTATTTTTCATCCCTCTCTTCGGATTCATTATTTACCTACTGCTTGGAAGACAGTTGCGGAAGCGACACTTATTTCGCTGGTCGGGTCGAGATCGTATCGGTATCGAAACCTTAATCGACTACCAAATGGAAGCGATTGAAGACGAAACCTTCGAATTCCAGCTCGACGATACCGCACATTACCACGATATGATTTATTTACATTTAAGAAATAATCATGCGGTGCTAACACAAGATAACGATGTGGAAATCTTTAATGATGGCGCTGCAAAGTTTGAAGCGCTTATTGAGGATTTGGAAAGTGCAAAGGATCACATTCATTTCCAGTATTACATTATGAGACTCGACAAACTCGGTAGTAGGATTATGGAAGTTCTTGTGAGAAAAGCGAAGTCCGGCGTAAAAGTTCGTGTGCTCTTTGACGATATCGGATCGCGGGGTTTGCACGTCAAACATTTGAAGGAACTAACAGAAGCTGGTGGAGAAGCTGCAGCGTTCTTCCCTGCTATAATGCCGCTCATCAACCCACGTTTGAATTATCGTAATCACCGAAAAATCGTGGTTGTAGATGGTCGTATTGGTTATGTCGGCGGATTCAACGTAGGCGATGAGTATCTCGGAATGAGCAAGAAGTTCGGCTATTGGCGAGATACTCACTTACGCATCGAAGGAAGCGCAGTACATCCGTTGCAAACCCGGTTCCTTTTGGATTGGAATCAGGCATTGGCATCGAGTGAAGTTCAGTACAACGATCGCTACTTCCCTGTCATACCACGTAAAGGGTCTGTCGGGATGCAAATCGTTTCAAGCGGACCGGATGCAGAATGGGAACAAATCAAGGACGGCTATTTAAAGATGATCTTCATCGCCAAAGATTATATTTATATTCAAACGCCGTATTTCATTCCTGACGTTAGCTTCTTGGACGCGCTTCGAATCGCATGTTTGTCTGGGGTAGATGTGCGAATTATGATTCCAAATAAGCCGGATCACATGTTTGTCTACTGGGCGACATATTCGAATATCGGCAGCTTACTGAAGGCTGGAGCACGCGTCTACATTTACGAAAATGGGTTCATTCATGCGAAGCAGATTGTTGTGGATGATGAGTTGTCGACTGTCGGTACAGCCAATATTGACGAGCGAAGTTTCCGTCTCAACTTTGAGATCAATGCGTTCATCTATGATCGCGAGAAGTCGCGAGAACTCGCTGAGCTATTTGAACAAGACATTCAGTTATCGACCGAGTTGACTTACGATATGTATTTGAACCGCTCTCGTACGATTAAGATTAAAGAGTCGATTTCACGATTGTTGTCACCTATTTTATAAGTTATTGTGTATCGGGGTATCTCCTATTTGGAGGTATCCTGTTTTTTGATTTTTTGGATGGTTGCTTGAGCGGATTTGTGGTTTGCTTGAGCGGATTCCCTCCTGCTTGAGCGGATTCCCTCTCGCTTGAGCAGATTCCTTCTCACTTGAGCGGATTCCTCCTTGCTTGAGCGGATTTCCTCTTGCTTGAGCGGATTCCCTCTCGCTTGAGCGGACTCCTTCTTGCTTGAGCGGATTCCTTCTCGCTTGAGCGGATCCCCTCTCGCTTGAGCGGATTCCCTCTCGCTTGAGCGGATTCCTTCTCGCTTGAGCGGATTCCTTCTCGCTTGAGCGGATTCCTTCTCGCTTGAGCGGATTCCTTCTTGCTTGAGCGGATTCCTTCTCGCTTGAGCGGATTCCATAAAAACTAAGAACTTCAATGCACCTGCGAAACTCACCCCATAGAAAAAAGGACCGCGCTGGCGCAGCCCTTTTTCTCATTCTATTCCTAGGTATTCTTCGAGTGTGATATTTTTCTTGAAGATCTGTTCAGATATCGGCTTGCCAACATATCGGTAATGCCATGCTTCGTGCATGTACCCTGTAATATCTTCTTTGTGATTAGGGTAACGCAAAATGAAACCGTAGCGATGCGCATTTGCGAGCAACCACCTGCCTGCCTCTGTTGTACCGAACGATGAGGATGCCCAGTGCTTTTCGTGGTTCACTTCACCAATATCAAATGCCAGACCTGTTTGATGTTCTGAGTAACCAGGTCTTGCGCTGTAGCGATCTGCCGCTTCTATTCCGTCTCGATCCACATAACGGTTGTAAAGCGTCACTTGATAGTCGTAGGAACGATATGTGCTGAACGCGGTTAAGTTAAAATTGGAAAGCTTAGCTTCCGCAGCCATTTCTTCAAATGCATCGCGAGCTTCTTTACTTTCACCAGGTGCAAAGGTTTCCGGAAGCGGATTTTTTTTGTTGGCAATTAAGATGTTTTTTACATAGGTCGGTTCGCTTGGCAATTGCTGTCCCTCCACATAACCTCCATCAAAAGGTGTGTCATCCTCGCCTTTTTCTGCTGACTCTTCGGGAGGAGCCGGCTCTACTTCTGCAGGAGGCAAATTTTGTTCATCCTCTTCTTCCTTGTCTTCTGTCCCAGGGGAAGTTTCTGGTTTTTCACTATCAGAATTCGATAAACCTGCTTGTTCTAGCGTTTTCTCAACGTTCCAATCATTGGTGCCAATCCATATAATCAGTCCTACCAGAGCGGCTACAACAATTAGTAACGTCGCTTTTAGCCCTTTAGACCGCTTCTTGCTCGTTCGTCTTCTATCTTGTCTTCGCTTCATAAGAAATTTGCCTTCTTTCATATTGTCTCTTGCTATCTATTGTCAGATTCTTGTATTTTACAGGATCATTACAAACAGTCCATTTCATAGTCTACCATTTTTTCTATCTTAGGACTACTGTGCCTTTTTAATAGTGTGTGCTATGATTACTTTTTCAGCTTGATTTTTTTTAGATGAAGGATGATTCTATTGGCTAACCAACGATGGCTTTCTGCCAGTTTTTTTGTTTTCTTCTTTACGTGGGGAATCTTCCTTCCTTATTGGACCGGATGGTTGACCATTGAAAAAGGTCTCACTGTTTCTACAGCCAGTGTCATCATGGGTATCGGAATGGCAGCAAGAGCGCTCACTACTTTTCTCGTATTCCCTCTATTAACCCATAGACACTCTCTACGTAGAGTGGTTCAAGGGTTAGCGATCCTCTCACTGTTACTCGTCATTCTCTACTTGCCTGATTCTCCATTATGGGCACTTGCAGCAATCACGATTTTGTTCAGTGCGGTTTATCCTATGATTTTGCCTGCTGTCGAGAGTGGTGCAACTCTATTAATGCAGTCTGAGCGGATCCATTATGGGAAAAGCCGTTCGTTTGGATCAATCGGATATACAGTCGCTTTACTGCTCGTTGGTGCGGCGACGTCCATTTGGAGCGAGCAATCGATTTTGTATTTAATGATTGTCGGCCTTGCTGTCGCGGTTCTTTTTTTCATGAGAGGTGCACCAGCAGTTCTTGATATGGCACCTGAGCGCACTTCTTCCAATGTTTCTCAGACCAAGTTAAGGACGTTATTTCAAACAAAAGGGTTTCTGGTCGTAACAATATTAGCTGTCTTACTCCAAGGGGCTCATGCTGCGTATTATAGCTTTGGTTTCATTTACCTGGATGACCTGAATGTTTCAGGATTTTGGATTGGGGTTATTTTAAACGTTGCTGTGTTATTCGAGATTCTTTTTTTCCGCGTTTCAGATCGAATGCTAGCAAATGTAAAGATTTCAACGATGTTTTTAATTGCAGCGATTGGTTCAACCGTTCGTTGGATCGTTGTATTCCTCTTTCCCATTACAGCCGTGTTCGTTGTTACTCAAATGTTGCATGCAATTTCTTTCGGTATTGCACATTATGCATTCATCCAATATATATCCACTCGTCTTCCAAAACAGCAGATCGCCTCTGCGCAAGGCATGTATGCAGCGTTTGCTATGAGCTTGAGTACAGCTTTTTTAACGATTCCTGCAGGGTATTTATACGATATTTCTCCAGGTCTCGCTTTTTTAGGAATGGCGGTATGTACAATCCCTGCCATCTTTATCGTTCTCTTTACTCGACGAAAGCTTGCGTATTAAAAAAGGAAACAGCAGCGCTCTATGCGCAATGCTATTTCCTTTTTTCATCCTAACAATCTTAAAAATAAGATGACTGCGAGGGCAATCGCAAATAACATGGAGAGCCCTTGCATCCACCGGGACTCACGTATCATCCCTTGATTTTTGAATTGCCTTGCACGCGCACTATTCGTGAGAGCAAACAGCGCAACCATGCCAATCAATGCATTTTGTAAATCTAGCTTGATGATAAAATAGAGTGAAAATGCGCCAGCTAAGACAATACCTATTCCATAAATCCATTTACTGTTCATCAGCATATTCCTCCATTTCACAGTTAGGATTATGTTCTATAGTTAAAAAAGAAGCCGGAGTAAGCTCTCCGGCTGGTTTAAAGACTATAATTACTTACCTTTTTTCTTGTTGTTCTTATGCTTCTCATCTTCTGGATCAACGATTTCAACATCAACATGACCGTCAGCTTCAACAGCTAGTTCTGCTGCAGTATGTTTGTAGTAGAATTTACGTCCAAGGTACGTTTGGAAAATCATAAACAGACCCCCTACAGCCCAGTACAACGGTAGAGCTGCCGCCACTCTATACGAGATGAACATAATCATTATTGGTGAGATATAGACAAATAATTTCATTTGAGCTTTCTGCTGCTCTGGCATTGTCCAAAGAGAAACTCTTGCTTGAACGAAGTACACAGCACCTGCAACAAGCATCATAATCATATCGGGTTTACCTAGCTCAAACCAGAGAAATTGATGACTTTTCACTACATCATCGGCATACAAAATCGCAAAGTACAGACCCATGATGATTGGCATTTGAATTACTAATGGAAGACATCCCATGTTTAACGGATTCACGTTATGCTTAGAATAGAGACCCATCATTTCTTGTTGCAACTTCATCTGTTCTTCTTTGTTGCCTGCTTCTTTTGCTGTTTTCATCTGTTTTTGGATCGTTTCCATTTCAGGTTTCAACGCATCCATTTTCACTTTCATTTCTTGCTGTGATTTGTAGTTTTTTAACATGAGTGGCATTAGGATTAAGCGAATTCCCATCGTGATAACGATGATCGCGAGTCCATAGCTTCCGTTAAATGCTTCTCCTAGAGTATGAAGCAACCAATCCATCGGTTTTACAAAAATTCCATAGAACGTCCCTCTTTTTTCCTCAACACTCGTACAACCACTTAACAACACTGCAGCTGTAGCCAACATCGTTATAAATCCAATTCTTTTTTTCACGAAATCCACCTTCACTATTTTTCAAACTATTAGCAATCCGGATTTTCATAGGAAAACGCTGATCGGCTAACGGGATTTTTTTAATTATTAACATTCGTCGTCTCTTCAAAAAGTATACCCTATTCCCGTTCACAATTACAATGAAACCTATCATGAAAACACCGATTTCATATGGACAATACAAAAAAACCTGCATTTGGTGACAATTTAGACACTTTGCAGGTTTTGTAATAGATATGGTGATTAAACACGTGTTATTTAGATAAGATGTTCGTGGTCAGATGTTTTGTTCTAGTAGTTCGTTAGTTTTGTTTCGATTTTTCAGAGTCCGATTTCGCTTCTTTGGACTCAAGCTCGTCCGTAATTTCTTTGTCTTCTTTTTTGTGATAAAGACCATCTTCTTTAGAGCCTTTCCCTTTATCTTCAACTACTTGGTTGTAGTAATGAACGCTAGTTTGAGCCCCTTCACTCACCATTTTATTGTCCTGGAAATCGTACGGATCGGACATGCCACGTTTAGTTTGATCTGAGTAGTCTGCTTTTTTAGATTGAACAAAAGAATCGACTTTCGTAACTAAATTATTTACAGCTACTTGTGCTTTGTCACGGTTCTCTTTTTTACTGAAATACGCATATGCTCCAGCTGCAATTGTTGCAAGTAAAATACCATTACGTTTTTTAGCCATGAAAATCAAACCTCCAAATTTTTACTTAACTTTTAGTATGGGTCCATGTAACAAGTATACCCCACTTCTACTTTGCCAAACGCAATGAACATTTCATTTTCATGACAAGTCTGACTATCGCTAGTTTTCGATACCTGCATTTGTTATGATGAGAGAAAGGAATGACGAGGTGAAAGCGCAATGATTCGACAAATGATTGAGGAAGATATTGCTGCCGTTCAACACATTGCCCGTGCCACTTGGAAAGATACGTATAAAGAGCTGTTACCCGAATTTGTTCAACAAAAATTTCTCGATAGCGCTTACTCAACTCCTATGTTATTGAAGCGTATGGAAAAGACAGAGGTTTTAATCGCTGAACGCGACGGACGTGCTGTTGGATTTTTCAACATGACTCGGATTGATGTTGATGGAGATGCCGAGCTAACCGCACTTTATATCCTTCCAGACTATCAGCGACAAGGCATAGGGATGGAGCTATTTACTGGTGCATTGACGCTACTGAATGGTGCTATGAAGCTATTCGTATACGTAGATGATTTAAATGATCCCGCAAAAGCATTCTACGAGAAGCTTGGGTTTGAGTTACTTGAAGTATTTGATGAAGACTTTGAAGGGGTTCCGGTTGAAACAGCACAATATGTTTATATGATTCGGCAATCCGCTTTATGCATCTAATTCAAAAACGTCCTATTCGGAAACTACCGAACAGGACGTTTTTTTATTGTTTACAACGGACGCATTCCACCATCTTCAGGTGGTGTGTCAGTAATGATTTGTTCATCTGGAACCATTGTTTTAGGTTTCTTAGTCAAGCAAAGAATACCTGCGATATAGAGTAAGATTGAAGTAAGAGATAGAATACCTCCTGTTAATCCTCCAAGGATAAACATGATTCCTGCAAGTTTCGGATTTTTGTTATTCCAAATTTTGATCAATCCGATAATAGTAAGTACTAAACTGATGATCAGGAATACAACTCCGAGCCAGAGGAAGCCACCAAGTGCATCAAAGATGTTGAAAATCATATCAATATCTGCAGGCGTCATTGTAGGATCTGAATAGAAATCCATTTCCATTTCTGTACGGAGTTCGGGATTATTGCTAAACATATTAAATATAACCGCACCAAAAATGGATGCTATGACTCCAAATACGGTAAATACCAATCCTATGATTCCTAATACTTTTTCTGCCGTTCGATTCATTTACATCGCCTCACTTTTTCTAGTTGTAGTCTACTATACGACTGAAATCACAAAACGTTTCATTTTTTGGTTACTTCTTAAAAAAGCGGAGCGCCTCAACACAGCGTTCCGCTTTTATATTTCGTTATGCTTTCACATCGTTGTATTCTTCGTATCGGTTAAACGCGGTTACTACGTATGAACATACCGCTTCCATCTTCAAGTTGTTTTCCCGAGCATATTCAGCTGCACGGTCTAGAAGTTTTTTCGCAACGCCTCCACCACGGAGTTCTTCCGAAACGAAAGTGTGATCCATGACCATGACATCTCCGAGAAGTGTCCACGTAATTTCAGCTAGCGTTTTACCACCTTGCTCATTGCGAAATGCATACGCATCTCCGCCAAGATCTTTGTATTCAAATTCCATGAGAACAGCCTCCCTTTTAATTGGATGATTCGGGTATTTAGATAGTTCAACGATACTTACTTAGTTATTGAAACACGGATTTCACTGAATCCACAAGCCCTTGGAAAAATTCTTTGACTTTATCCCAAAAACCAGGATCGATTTCACCTAATTTATCTTTAACCTTTGAAGCCATATCATCCAGTTGCTGTGAGAATTTCGAGAAATCTATATCTAATTTACTAATCCGGTCCATCAAGTCAATTAGCAATTGACGATCTGCATCACTTAGCTCGATTTTGTGCTTCTCTAGTTGTTCTTTGACAATTTTTTCGACGTCTTCTTTAGTCGCAGGGTTTTTCTCAGAAATCTGCTGTTTAATATCCGTCAATAGTACGGCTACTTTGTCTTTGTCTACACCTTTTTCAGACAACGTCGTTGCAACGTCCAATTCGTCATTGGCTACATCCGTACGTTCCTTATCCAGTGATTCTCCGCTTACTTCATAGGCTTTATAGATACCGACCAATGCAGAATGCCCAGTTACTTTCTTAGGGGCAGCCACTTCCACTTTAGCATCTTCAATCCCTGCAGTCAGCATTGCTGTCGCGTACATGTCTGGTGTGACTTGAGTTATATTATCTTGCGTAACGATTGAAATCACAAGCCCTTTGCCTGCATCTTGTCGCATGATTTTTGCTGAAGAATACATGCGTGCATTCGGATCGCCGTCTTTAATATACGTAACTAAATCTTTACCTGTCACTTCAATTTCTTCGACTTCAGCTTCCTCGTCAACTTTCAGACTCTTTTTCACACTAGCCTTTTCGTCATCGGAAAGGTTGGCACCGTAAACTACGATGGGTACTCCTAGCTTCTCATTAATAGTTGCATCCGCTGAAGCAATGTTCGGTAACAGCAACCCTACAGAGAGCATCAATGCAAGACTGGCAGTAAGCGTTCGTTTCATAATCTTACCTCCTTGTTTCCAATACATACGAAATTTGCTACTAAAAGGTTCCCGTTACGCTTTAAGAGACGTCCATCCATCACGCTGTTCGATTTTCCCGTCTTTCATCAATCTTCCGAGTGCGCGTTTGAAAGCGCCCTTACTTAGGCTGAACATTTCCTCGATTTCCTCAGGTGTCGACTTATCGGTAAATGGCATTTTACCGTTAGTCTCTTGTAAATATGCGTAAATCATTTCCGCGTCATCATCCAAACGTTCCTGCTTTCGCGGAAGTAGAGAACCGTTTAACGTGCCGTCTTCTTGTACATCGATGATTCGGACTGCTAATTCTTCTCCTAGACGCGGTTCTGCAGCCATTTCGCTAGCGTGAATGAAGATCCGGAAATTATCCGGAATGCTAAGCAAGAAAGCACCTACAGGCAACAAGCGATACGGACGAGCGGTTAAATTATCATTCATGCGCCATTGTTCAGCAACGCCGATGACATCCAATACGCGTTCTTCCGTTGCCAGACGTCCGAAAATCGTTCCAGCTGGATCCGTACGAAGCGTCATATACAACGCATCATCAATCTTTGGCCATAGCTTACGGACATGCGGCAGATCCGCTTTGTTCACGAGTACTTCGAAGGCTGCACCAATATCAACGTATGCTCCAAATTTGTCATCTACCCGTAACACCCGTGCCCATCCGTATGTCCCCATCGTCATGTGCGGCAATTGCATCGATGCTGCGAGTTCTCCGCGTCGGTTCATGAAAAGGAAAACGTCTGGAGTGTCTCCTGATTGTAGTGTTTCCGGTGCTTCCGAAGCGTTCATATACAATTCTGTTCCATCTAAATCGAGTGACCAGCGTGAGCCTTCAAGCTCCAGTACTCGAACTTTTTGAACTGTTCCTGCAAGTGTATTTGTCATCTTATTCTCCCATTTCCTTAAATAATTGTTAGTAAACTTATTCGTTACGTTGTTTGAGTGCAGTCACGAAGCTTTTGTCTTCGTTCATTGCTTGTACAAGATCTGTTATTCGATCCATCGCGTCCCAGCTTAGGTGATGTTCAATTCCTTCTACATCTCCGTATATGTTTTCTTCCTTCACTCCGATAATTCGTAAAAATTGCTCTAGCAATTCATGCCGCTGTACTAGACGTTCGCCAAAATTACGACCCCGAACGGTTAAGCTGATATCTTTATAGCGTTCATAAATGACGTAGCCTTCTTTGTGCAATCGCTGCGCCATTTTCGTAACGGATGAAGGAAGGACAGCAAGCGATTCTGCGACGTCCGAAACTCTGGCCTGACCTTTTGCTTCAATTTGCAAGTAAATTTGTTCAATGTAGTCTTCCATACTCGGTGTTGCCAATCCAAGCACCTCCGGTAACATTTTATAGCCTAATATCCTGAAATAATTTTTTTTGTGTTTAACACATTTTGTTGCTGGGTATCTAAACAACATAACCAATTCAATCACAAACTCGAAAGGAGTGAACAACACATGGGTAAATTACTTTGGATTATCATTGTAGCACTAATTGCATTCTGGTTGCTTGGACTAGTTTTCAAAATCGGTGGTGGCCTTATTCATATCTTGCTCGTCATCGCATTAATCGTATTTATTCTTAATATGATTTCTGGCAGACGGTCAGTTTAAATAAAGGGATGTCGGTTTTCTCCGACATCCCTTTTTCACGTTTACTGGCTGATTTTTGCATATACGACTGTGTTTCTCAACTGTGTGCCATCAGCCGACCGATCATCATTTTTCAGCACAGCTTCTAGTTCAAAGCCTGCCCGTTCTGCAACGGCACGGCTTTTTTTGTTGAGTTCGTCGCATCGAATCTCCACTCGGCGTGCACCTAGTTCGTCAAATGCAAATTCCGAAATTCGTTCTACAGCCTCTGTCATATACCCTTTTCCTTCAAACCCATTTGCTAACCAGTAGCCAATTTCAAGTTTCGGAATTGACCAATCGATTCTATGCAATCTTGATGAGCCAATGAAGTCACCTGTTTGTTTTTCGAACAAGTGGAGTCTGAGATCTTTTTTTGTGATGAAATCTGCAATTTCCTGCCGCATCCGTTGTTCTGTGTCCGCTAGATTTTGAGGCTGATGCGCCCACGACATCCACTGACGCAGAGTAGGTAAAGTTTGAAGAATTGCGTTATTCACGTCTGAAACATCATTTAGTGAAGGCATACGAATCAGCAAACGTTCTGATTCAAATTGGTCCGGGAAATCAGGGATTCCTTGAATCGTCTGCGAATTTTCGTTATCTTCCCAGACTACTGGAGTTTTCTCCCCTGCCATATAGTCATCTCTCGTGATTCCGTAAGTAATAGCATCGTAATATCGGCCTTCTTCTGGAGAAAACCATGCTTGCCTCAAATGTCCTTCTTTTACAAAGCCTGACCGTTCGAACGTCTTGCGCATCGCTAGATTGTCATGTCGCGTGTGACCTGCCAGCCGGTTTTTCCCCTCCGGCAAACCAAACACATAATCTGCCATGAGTCGCAGTGCGCTTGCTCCATATCCTCTGCCTCGATAGCGATCAGCGATACGTAGATCGAACAAGGGGACATCGTCTTGTAAGTCATGGATTTTTGCGATGCCCACTTTTTCTCCGTTGTCGTTGACGAGCCAAAATGTTTTGACTTCATCTGACTCGTATCCACCTTCTCGGATTGCTTTTTCGATCAACTCGCGACCCGAATTTTCTTGCATGTGAAATGGCCATGTATTTGTTGTCATGAAGTGGATCAGCTGTTCTTGCTCCACCATTGTCCATTCTTTAAGTTGCATAAGGATGTTCCTCCAAACGACCGCTTCTTACTTTTGGATTCGCATTAATCGAAGTGAATTCAACACAACTAACAGTGTTGCGCCCATATCTGCGAAGATTGCGATCCATAGCGTCAGCCAGCCCGGGATGACGAGAAGCAGTGCAGCAATTTTTAGTCCTACTGCAAACATAATGTTTTCTTTGATAGTACGCAACGTTTTTCTACTCAATTTCACGGTATATGGCAATTGTTCGAGATCATCCGCCATCAAGGCGATGTCTGCAGTCTCAAGCGCGGCGTCTGTCCCTGCGCCCCCCATTGCGATTCCAACGGATGCTGCGGCTAGTGCTGGTGCATCATTAATGCCATCTCCGACCATCGCTACACGTTTCTTGCCTTCGCTCAATTCACGGATTGCATTGAGTTTGTCTTCCGGCATGAGTCCAGCACGGACGTCGTCAATGCCTAGACGAGCAGCAATCGCTTGCGCTGTTTTGGGGTCATCGCCTGTCAGCATAACTGTAGTATCTACGCCGATTTCTTTCAATCGTTCAAGAACGAGTTTGCTTTCTTCTCTAACTGGATCTGCTACTGCAAAGAGCCCTGCAAATGCACCATCGATGACAGCACCCATCACAGATTTCCCTTCAGTCTGCATGTCTGCAGCTTGGATCTTCGCTGATTCCGGAAGTTCAGTGAGTTCTTCCATCCATCGAAGGCTTCCGACAGAAACACTTTTGCCATCCACAACAGCAACTGCTCCTTTACCTGTGACGGATTGGAAGTTTTCCGCTGTCACAACTTCGAGGTTGCGAGCTACAGATGCATTAACGAGCGCTCTTGCCAACGGGTGTTGAGAGAGACGTTCCACTGCCGCGACTGACCGCAGGAGATGTACTTCCTCTACTCCACTTGAGGTGATGATATCCGTAACTTCAGGATAGCCTTTCGTCAAAGTCCCTGTTTTATCGAACGCAACGGTTTTGATATGCCCCATTTCTTCTAAGTGGACGCCGCCTTTAATGAGCACGCCTTGACGTGCTGCGTTCCCGATTGCTGTGACAATGGCAACAGGTGTGGATACGACGAGCGCACAAGGGCATCCGACTACCAGAACAGCGAGTCCTTGATAAATCCAAGTTTGCCAATCCGCACCGAGAAGTGGAGGAATGACAGCTGTTAGCGCCGCAATGGCGATAATTGCTGGTGTATAGTATTTCGCGAACTTGTCGATGAATTGTTGCGAAGGTGCTTTTTCAGCCTGCGCATCTTCAACAAGATGAATAATTTTAGCGATTGTCGTGTCTTCTACTAATTTGGTGACGGTTACTTCTAGAGATCCTTCTTCGTTCAGCGTTCCTGCAAAAACGGTGTCGTCTACTTGCTTGGTGACAGGGACAGATTCACCGGTGATCGCAGCTTGGTTCACGGTTGAGAACCCTGAGCGTACCGTTCCATCCATCGCGATTTTTTGCCCTGGCTTGACGATTAAGACGTCTCCAATTCGAATATCTTCAGTCGGCAGCTCGAACATCTCATCATTTCTTCTAATGGTTGCTGAAGGCGGTGCGATGTCCACTAAGCTACTAATGGATTGACGAGCTTTATTCATGGAGTAGGATTCGAGTGCTTCGCTGATTGCAAACAAGAGGACGACAACAGCGGCTTCCCGCCATTCCCCAATGATTGCGGCACCAATAATTGCAATTGTCATGAGTGTGTTCATATCGAATTCAAGGCGTACTAAGTTTTTGAGCCCATCGATGAACATCGAAGTTCCTCCGACCACAATCGCAATTGCAAATAAGATGATTGCGGTGGTATTGGTCTCTCCATATTTGCTAGAAGTGAATAGACCTGCTGCTAGGAATATGAGCGAAATTAGAGAGACGATGTTTTCTTTCCGTTTGAAGAACGGTGTTTTCTTGGTAGGCTTACGCTGAGAAACTGGTACAACACGGATGCCGTCAAAAGCACCTGCAGATTCAAGTTCTTCGACAGTTGCGTCACCTGCAAATGACAGTTTACTCGCACCAAAGTTGACGGTAGCCACTTCGACATTTGGAAGTCGACTGACGTTTTTTTCGAATTTCATGGCACAGTTGGCACAACTTAAGTTTTCGAGACGATATTCAGTCCTGTTCGCTTCAGCCATTCTCTTCACCTTCCATCGTATGTTCGTGAGCAATTTTCACAAGTTGTAAGACGTGATCATCTGCAAGTGAGTAATAGACCATCTTCCCCCTTCGTTCCGAGCGAGCTAATCCATTTTCTTTCAAATATCGTAAGTGATGAGAGGCTGTCGCGTTAGATGCACCAATAATAGCACCGACATCACAAACACAGAGCTCTTGTTTCAATGTTAATGAATACGCAATTTTGAGTCGCGTTTCATCTGCGAGCGCTTTAAAGAGTTGCACCATATTTCCAACGCGGGGCAATTCCTCTTGAATTTCAACTACAAGCGCATCGTGAATAATCTGTTCATCACACGTATCTACCATTTTCAATTTCATCCGCCTCCTCATCATTCAAATGTTCGTTTGATTGTAAGGTTAGTATATGCGTTATTCTGACGATTTGCAACTACTATCAAACGATGGTTTGAATGAAATGCAATTTTGCTCTTAACTTTCTGCAGTAAACGGCTTCGCAAAGCGAAGCACACCAATTAAATCTTGGTTTTTGTTTGGTGAAGTGCACTTTTTCGCGATTGAGGGTGCTGGTGAAGATTGGGTTGCCCGCGAGCGATAGGGCGCGAGGTGTTTATGATCATTTTTTAAGTTTTATGAGCAGAATTCTGGGGTTATGATCACTTTTGAAGATTTATGAGCACAATCCTAGGGTTATGAGCGTTTCTCCTGATTTATGATCACTTTCCCAGGTTTATGAGCGTTTTTTGAGATTTATGAGCATCCTTAGCCACATAGGCAACATATGTAGCTCAATCGATCACTTGTCTAGGTTCGAGCAGACAAAAAAAGCAGAGGCAACTTGCACCCCTGCTTCATCTAATTATTTCGCTTCTAACGTCAACACGTTCCCGTCCTTCACGTCACCTTCTAAAACAGTCTCATGGAAATCACCACGGACCCAATCATCGGCTTGGTCGTGGAACCATTGCGACTTCACGTGGCTACTTTGACCAGGACCTACAATATGATAAGCCTTCGAAAGGTCATCCAGATCCGCAACAAAGCGCCACGAGGCTCCGTGATTCGCACTGCCATCGTCCTTGAACGATGCTGCCTGAACTGTAATACCTGATCCACCGACAGGTTGCTTTTTCGGATCCAAGAAATTAGCTAGAATCGGTGAAGCGCTCGACAATGGATGCGGGAATACGAGCTGATGGAAATCGCCCCACTGCCAATTCTCTGATTTATCCCCATAATCTTCTTTCAAGCTTGCCATTGTTTTTTCAAACGCATCATATACCCATTGGTCGACTCCGCCATACTCTTCCACCCAAGTAGAAGGATCTCCCGCATACGCATTGCGCAAGAACTGATCCGTTAACTGCGGCTTTCCTGGCATGAACTCATAGACATCCGCAGGCATATCTGATGCAAACATCGTCAACGGCAATTGTTTCATAAGTTTATGGAATACGAGAGGCTCCGAGGCATCCACTGAATCCACCTGATCCCAATCTTTCATCTGACCCAAAATTTCCTTGTATCTCCCTTTTCGGTCCATCTTTTCAATTGACCCAATTAGTGAATCCAGAAACTCTCCTGCATGTAAATTCTTTTGGTCCATTTGTAATTTCATCATATCATCCGCTGTTAAGTCGTCTCCATCGCGAAGCACTTCTGCAATCCGCTCATAGCGATACGGTTGCGCCCAAAACTTCGTAATGTGATATGGATACTTTTCGTCTACTACTTCGTTGTTTGCTGTGGCAATGAATCCTTCTTTAGGATTTACAACAGTCGGCAATTCATCATACGGAACATAACCGTCCCATCCGTATTCCGAGGAATTCCCCGGAACCGGTAGCTGAGCGTCCCCTTTTTTACGAATCGGAATTTTTCCATTCGCTTTGAACGCAATTGTACCGTCCGTTGAAGCGAAGACAAAGTTTTGTGCGGGAGCACTGAAAGCTTCCAATGCCGTTTCAAATGACTCCCAATCGTCTGCTTTGTTTAAATCCATGATTGCTTCAAGCTCATTGCTCGGCTCGAGTGCCGTCCATTGCATCGAAAACACTGCGTCTGGCTTTTCATCTTTATAAATGACATCTGTAATAATCGGCCCGTGCCTAGTGACCAGCACTTCGAAAGGTACGTCTTTTTCACCTTTAACGCTTATTGTCTCATCGCGCACTTCAGCTTGTTCCCATTCGTCGTCATATTGGAATTGGGTCGGATCATCTGGGTTCGGGATTTCAATATAGAGATCTTGGACGTCGGGCCCGACGTTTGTAACTCCCCATGCAACTTTTTCGTTATGCCCGAGGATAATTCCAGGAATCCCTGCAAAAATGACACCACTAACATTCTGTTCTGGAGACTTCAAGTGAATTTGATGCCAGATAGATGGTGTGCTCAGTCCTAAATGCGGATCATCCGCGAGAAGTGGCATCCCTGATTTTGTTTTATCACCTGAGACAACCCAGTTGTTACTTCCGTTGAATTCGTGTGGAAGTAATCCAGGGTCAAACTGCCCTGTGACTTGGACTGGATTTTTTAGATTCGCTTCCATAATGGATTCTGCATTCTCCGGATACGTGATGAACAAATCTTGGGCTTTCTCTTCAGAAAAATTATTAAGTGCCCAGTGACGCATGGCTTGAGGCGTCCACTTTCCACCAAGGTCATACGCCATATACTTTCCGATTGTCAGTGAGTCGATCGGTGTCCACTGTTCAGGCTCGTAACCGAGCAACTTGAATTCATAGGACAACTTTCCATTGTCTTTTACTTCTTCGATGAATGCATTAACGCCATCGGCATACCATCCCAAAACTTGTTTCGCATCGTCACTATATGTGTCGAACGATTTCTCCGCTGCATTTCTCAAGCTGAATGTGCGGAACTGTTTGTCGGTGTCAATCGCTTTTGCACCAACGACTTCTGAAAGTCGTCCACTCGCCTGTCTACGTGCGAGATCCATCTGAAACAAACGATCTTGCGCATGAACATAACCTTGCGCACGATACAGATCAGCATCGGACTTGGCATCCAAGTGCGGGACGCCATTTTCATCCCGAGTTACGGTTACGTTTTCATCTAATACAGCGATCTGAACGTTCCCTTCAATCACGGGTTTCGACTTCTCTATGTAAACGTTTACAAAAATAAGTGCAGCTGCCGCGATTACTACAATCGTAGCGATGAACCATAGTAGGATTTTCGCTGGTTTCCCCATTCTCTTTTTATGTTTTGCCACGTAAGTTTCCCCCATTTCTAATTTTCTCTATACTTAATCTATATTCGTTGTAACACCATAAAATCCCTTTCAAAATGAAAGGGATTGGGAGTCCTCCTGGATAAGTTAGTGGAGGAAATTATGAATGTTTTTTTGATATATGAATAGTTTTCTGGCTTTCATGAGCACTTCTCACGCTTTATGAGCGCTTTCCTGCCTTTATGATCACTTCTCACGCTTTATGAGCGCTTTCCTGCTTTTATGATCACTTCTCACGCTTTATGAGCACTTTCCTACTTTTATGATCACTTCTCACGCTTTATAAGCACTTTCCTGCTTTTATGATCACTTCTCATGCTTTATGAGCACTCTCCTGCTTTTATGATCACTTCTCACGCTTTATGAGCACTTTCCTGCTTTTATGATCACTTCTCACGCTTTATGAGCGCTCCCCATCTTCCGTCTCCTCATCCTTCACGGGTTTATCGCCATGAATGACTTCATAGAGTTCATCTTCCACTGAAATATCTGCGAGTCCCACTTTTGAGCGATAAGCTGCACGAATGATCAGGTGCCCCGCGACTGGGGCTGTGAGGAATACGAACACGATGCCTAGTAACACGCGGACACTGACGAAATGATCATGGAACAGAAAGTATAGGAACACACCGATCAGCGTCAGCAATACCGATAGAGTGGAGCTTTTTGTCGCTGCGTGGGATCGTGTATAAACATCGGGTAATCGGATAATCCCGAACACACTGATGACACTAAAAATACTTCCCAACAGGATAAGCAGGGCGCCGATGAATTCACCGATCTCGTTTTCGTTCAACGATAACCCCCCTCTCAATATATTTTGAAAAGGCGATTGTGCTGATGAACGACAAGATCCCGAGAATCAGAATGACTTCCAAGTATGCTTTCGTTCCGTAAACAACGGATACGACTCCGATCATCGCAATCAGATTCACACCGACAACATCCATTGCAATCACACGATCAGGCATGGAAGGACCGATAATAAGTCGGAGAACAGCGATCGCAATTGTTATCGCAAATAGTACTACAGAAATTGCTAGCATTGTCTGAATCATTATCGGGTCACCTCCATAATCGCTTTTTCGAAGTTCTTCAATTGTTTGATCAGCCCATCACGGGATTCTTGGACGTCCATCGCATGGATGTACAACGCATCACTTTCCGGAGTCACTTCCATTACGACAGAACCTGGCGTCAATGTCAGCAACATCGACAGCATCGTAATTTCCACGTCACTACGCAATATGGTTTCATACTTGAAAATTCCTGGTTCGATCTTCAAACGTGGACTTAAAATCTGTTTCAACACGACCGCACTCGATTGGATCAATTCCGAGACAAAGATGAAGAATAACCGGACGACAGCGTAGACACGACGTAAGTAGAAGCGTGTGCCGAAAAAACGGTGCATGAAGAACAGGATTCCGATTCCTACGAGAAAGCCTGCGTAGAACGTGGAAAAACGCAATTCGTCTTCATCGATGAGCAGCATCCATAAAAATGCAATGAACAAGTTTAATAACAGTTGACCTGGCATTCTCCCGTCCCCTTTCCTCTGCGCTATTTTTTCAGCATCGCTTCTTTGTCTAAAACAGCTTCAATATATGTTTGCGGATTGACCAATGTCGACGCTGCGTCATTCACAAATGGCGCAATTGCGTCCGCTCCTATCCCGATTGCGAGCGTCAAGACGCCAAGCATCACAATGGGTAGCAGCGTACGTTTCTTCAACACAACCTGTTCTTCGCTGCCGATGATCGCTTCCCCCATGAAACAGTTGAGGAAAATGCGCAACAACGAATACAACACAAACAAACTCGACAGAAACGCTAGTGTCAGCAACACATACGTTTCCGCTTCGATCAGACCTTCACCGAGCAACACTTTTCCGATGAACCCACTGAATGGTGGAATCCCGGTGAGCGATAGCATGACGATAAAAAACAGCCAGCCGAGTGTAGGATAATTCCGTATCAACCCACTGAGTTCTCCGATTTTCGCCTTACCTGTCAATGAAATCATCAACCCGCCTGCTAAAAACAGCATCGCTTTTGAGACCATGTCATGTAAGACGTAATAGATTGAACCTTGTAACGCAACTTCGTTTCCAGCAGCAAGTCCGACTAGGATGAATCCCACCGCAATGACCACGTTATAGGCTATGATTTGCTGGATATTACTCGATGAAAGTGCACCGATACTTCCCCCAATCAACGTCAATGCAGCCATGATTCCGATAATTGACTGAGTAATTTCTGGAGAATGATGGAACACAAGTGTGAACATACGGATTAGCGCATAAATCCCTACTTTCGTGAGCAATGCGCCGAACAACGCTGCGATCGCTGCAGGTGGCGCGCTGTAGGAACCAGGCAGCCAGAAGTACAATAACAACCCCGCTTTCAAACTGAAGACGAGTAAAAAGATCAGACTAATCACGGTTAGTACTGGACCTTGACCATTTTCAGCGACACGCTCCGCTAATTGTGCCATATTGAGCGTCCCTGTTGCTCCGTACAAATATGCAATCGCAAGTAAGAAAAACCATGAGGCTAGTACATTAATTGTAATATAAGTAAATGCTTCGACGAGCTGGACTTTGCGTCCTCCTAGAATCAGGAGTGCATAAGACGCAAGCAACATCACTTCAAAACAGACGAATAAGTTGAAGACATCTCCCGTTAAGAATGAGCCGTTGACGCCCGCTAGCAAGAAAAGCATAAATGGATAGACATACATCTTCTCAAATGCTTCTCCAATCGTCGAGAACGCATACAGCAAAATAATACTTGTTACCGTTGCAGCAGCCGTAACTAGTAACAGCGCGAACGAATCTCCGACAAATAGAATACCGTATGGTGGTTCCCAACCACCAAAGTCCAATCGCAGAATGCCTTCAGATTGGATCCGCAACAACAAGTACACACCGATTCCAGCAGAACTTGCAGTTGCTAAAAAGCTGAGGGTGCGCTGCAGGATGAACGAATTCCGGAAGAATGTCAGTACAATCGCAGTGAGTAACGGAATAAGGACAGGCAATACGAGTGCATTAGTCATCCAACTCTCTCCTAACATCATCCAAATTATCAGCACCCGTTTCCCGGTAAATCCGGTATGCGAGAACGAGGAGGAACGCGGTAACAGCAAAACTAATAACGATTGCGGTCAGAATGAGTGCTTGCGGAAGTGCATCCGTATATGTCGAACCTTCTTCTGTCAGTAACGGAGCTCCCCCTTTTTTCAATCCGCCCATCGTAAGGATCAGTAAATGGATGGCATGAGAAAGGATTGCAGTCCCTAAAATGATCCGCACAAAATTACGCGACAGCAGTAAATAGACCGCCACCATGACGAGAACGCCTACAAGTAATGTAATTAAGGTCTCCATTCAACTCACATCCTCACTGATCGTCAAAAGAATCGTCACGACGACACCCACAACGGTTAGCGCAACACCAGCTTCAAATAGTAGCACCATCGAAAGCTCCGTTGCTCCGAAAACCGGCAACACAAATTCCCCTTTTGCCTGGTTCAGAAATTGATTGCTAAACAGCATAGGGACTGCACTACTAGCGACCGCTAGAAACACTCCAAGTCCAGCAATTTTCTTGAAATCGAACGGAATTCCTTTATGCACCGTCTCAATATCGTACGTCATATACAGCAACAGCAACGCCGAAGCGAGTACGAGCCCGCCAGAGAACCCACCGCCCGGGTCGTTATGCCCGGAGATGAAGAGCTCAACACCGAACGTTAAAATGATGAACACGACAATTTTCGTGACAGTGCGCAAGATGACGTCATTGATTTTCATTGCCGTCACCGTCCTTTTTATCTTTTAACTTGATCAACACATAGACACCGAGTCCACCGATCAACAGGACAACAATTTCAAGCATTGTATCGAATGCACGGAAATCCCCCAAAATCGCATTGACGATATTGCCACCGCCCGTGAGCGTTTTGGCGTCTTCAAAGTACTTGGAAATCGGGTCAAACAGGCGATTCCCTTGAACCATAAGCGCTGTAATGATAACGATTAGTCCTGATGCAACCGCGATGAATGCATTCAAAACCTTTACTGGACGACGCGGACGCTCTTTCTTCCAATCTGGCATAAAGCGGAATGTCAGTAAAAACAACACAGTAGTTACCGTTTCCACAACGATTTGGGTAAGTGCCAAGTCAGGTGCCCGTAAGACGACAAATAGAAATGCGACTGTAAATCCAAGGACACCATTCAGTAGAATCGCGATCAACCGAGAATTCACGAACAGTATCGCAACTGCTGCAGACATCATGACCATCACGAGAATGTATTCATTGACCGTTACGACTGAATCCTCTGAAAAGTTAAACGCTAGACGCCATACAAAACTCAACGCAGTTCCCATCATAGCGATGAAAAACAGCAGAATGTACGTGAAATAACGATGCAAATGCCCCGTCATGTACTTATTCGTCAGGTGGTAGGAGTTGCCCTCAAGCTGGATAAGTAACAACGCATAGATGTTATCGATCTTCCAACTGAACGGCGCAACTGTATAGATCCTTCTCCACTGACGTAAGAAAATGTAGAGAATAGTACCAATCAGTATGATACCAATCGTCATCCAAAGTGCCGGATTCAATCCATGCCACGCTGCAATGTGCGGGACAAGTGATTCAGAATTTCCAAACGATGGATAGACCGCCGCCATTGCTGGCTTCAAAATCCATTTCCCCAGTACGTTCGGGAAGAAGAACAATCCTACAATCATTACTCCTAAAATGGATGGCGCAACTAGCATCCCTGGTCGCGGATCATGCGCTCCTCGATCGACCCATGCAGGCTGTTGCTGCTGGCGGCCAAAAAACGTTTGAAAAACGATAATCATGCAATATACGAATGTAAGAACACTCGCTACCCATGCGACAATCGGAATCCAAATGTGGACACCTGGTAACGCCAAGTGTTGCACAGCGAGACTCGCTTCCAAAAAGAGTTCCTTACTTAAAAATCCGTTAAACGGAGGCAATCCCGCCATTGAAAAACTACCTGCAAGCGCAATAGTAAATGTGATCGGCATGAACACAGCAAGTCCGCCGAGTTTCCGAATATCACGCGTCCCGAGTTCATGGTCTACGATTCCGATGATCATGAATAACGCGCCTTTAAATGTGGAATGGTTAATCAAATGGAATAGTCCTGCAAACGCCGCAGCGGTATAGATCGTTTTATCCGCCCCTGGTATGTTCAACATGGCGGCTGAACCGATTCCAAGTAAACTCATGATCAACCCAAGTTGGCTGATCGTTGAATAGGCGAGGAGCGCTTTCAGATCATTTTGGCGAACTGCGTTGAATGAGCCCCATAACAAGGTCAAAAGCCCAACGAACGTCACCGAATAGAACCAAAGTTCACTTTCACCAAATACAGGAATGAAGCGGGCGACAAGATAGATCCCAGCTTTGACCATCGTAGCTGAGTGTAAATAAGCACTGACCGGTGTCGGCGCTTCCATCGCGTCTGGAAGCCAGATATGGAATGGGAATTGTGCAGATTTCGTAAATGCTCCAAGTAGAATGAGGAGCATCGCTGGAATGAAAAGATCGTACGTCGGTAATGTTCCCGCCATACCAATCATCTCTTGGATACTATAAGTCCCCGTCATTTGGTGCAACATAAGGAATCCGACAAGCATGCCGACTCCACCAGTCACTGTGATGAGCATTGCCTTTTTCGCACCAGCTCGAGAATTTTTCCGTTGATGCCAAAAAGCGATGAGCAGGAAGGATGAAACACTTGTTAACTCCCAAAATACGTAGAGTACCAAGACGTTATCTGAAAAGACGACACCGAGCATGGAACCCATGAACAACAACAAGTACATATAAAAACGACCGAGTGCTTCTCGTTCAGATAGATAATAAATGGAGTACATGACAACGAGCGTTCCCATGCCTGTGATGAGCAATCCCAAAATCATACTGAGACCGTCTAAATGAGTGGTAAAGTGGATATCGGCAGCGTTTAGCCACCGGATGGTGTGGAATAGGTTCTCGCCTGAAGCTAGACTTGGAATCTGAAAACTAAGGATGACAAACAAAATCAACGGAACCGGTAATACCATCCAACCGATTTTCTTACTGCGTACATATGTATAAAGAAACGGGACAAAAAGCGATGCCAGAAACGGCACCAATATAAGTATCGGAATAATCATTTCGTCGTACCCCCAATCAAAAAAGAAAACACGGGTTCTATCATCAGAGTCTTCTAACGGACGGTGAAAGCTTGGAAATTCGTAGCAGTACTTGTACGGGGTTTTCAAGAATCCGCAGAAAAGTTTCTGTGACGGCTTGACGCGGATGGAAAAGCCGGCGATAATGAGTGCCATGTGAGTACAGTGAACAAGCCCGAAACTATCTTTTAGTTTCAGGACTACCGTTCAAACGATGGCGTTTGTGTTTTGGTTTCATTATAAAGTATACACAACATTTACATCAATCGCACTTGAGACGGTGCGCACGAGTGTGAGATCGCCTAGTATTCGGATTCTATGGAGGTGGAGGACTACATGGGAAAAGTGAAAGGACGCATGGATGAAAGCATCCTCGTCTGTGTGTATTATGGACCTAACGGAGAGCGACTTATTCGTCGTGGTCATCAGATGGCAAGCGCGATGGACTGCCCTCTTTACATTTTAACAGTCGATCCACGACCATTAGATGATATGGATGCAGACAAATCGGATTACATTGACAGATGGCGTGAGCTTGCGGATGAATTCGATGCAGACGAATTCATCGTACGGGATAACGAAAGTAGACCCACTGCGAAAGTTATCAAACAAGTTGCTCACGACCGCAATGTCACGCAAATTATTATTGGGCAAACGGCACAAAGCCGATGGGAAGAAATTACGAAGGGTTCGTTCATGAACGTCCTGTTGCGTGAAATTACATTCGTAGATTTCCACGTCGTATCGGTCGCACGTTCCATTAAGCATGATGTCGAAGGGTTGTTCGAAAAAGGATTACGAGCCTATCTGACGGATGATGGAGAGGGCTTCCGTATCACGTTCAACTATACAAAAGACGCTCGATTTGAAGGGATTTTCTTTAAAGAGACCGGAACTGATTTCAATAATGGCATTTTTAAATTCATGCATGACGGAAAGATGTGCCAGGTGAGAATTACAGATGATCGTGTTGAGGATCCATCTCTGGTCAGTTGTAAAATCGATGCATAACCAAACCAAAGGTAAAAGCAGAGAGTGCTGAAGCGCTCCCTGCTTTTTGTTTTGTCGCTATAGTATTCTTACTCCGCAGGTTCTCCTACAATTTTCACTTCGCGTTCGAGATCTACTCCGAAACGCCTTTTCACTTCTGCTTGGACCATTTCAATAGTTTGAATGTAGTCCGTTGCAGTTGCGTGGTTTTTGTTGATGATGAATCCTGCGTGCTTGGTTGAGACTTCTGCTCCACCGACTCCTTTTCCTTGAAGCCCGCTATCCTGGATCAGTTTCCCAGCGAAATACCCGGGAGGACGTTTAAACACACTTCCTGCTGATGGATACTCGAGCGGTTGCTTCGACTCACGCAAAAATGTCAATTCTGCCACTTTCGCATCAATCGTCTCTTGGTCACCAAACTGGAGGTCAAAGTCTGAAGACACAACGAAGTACCCTTCGTCTGCGATAATGCTTTTCCGATAACCGAGTCCAAGTTCCTCTTTCTGCAAAACAAAGATTTCACCTTTACGATTCATAAGGGTAGACTTCACGATGATGTCTTTTATCTCCCCGCCGTATGCTCCGGCATTCATGGCCATTGCACCTCCGACAGAACCCGGAATTCCACAAGCAAATTCAATTCCAGTCAATCCAGCGGCTGCAGCTGCTTTGGACACATCGATAATATATGCACCGGCTTCAGCATGGACGTGCGTTCCATTTACAGTAATTACATCTAATTTCACAGGATGCAACACGATGCCACGAACTCCTCCGTCGCGAACGACCATGTTAGATCCATTTCCAAGTAGCAATAACGGAATATCATGTTCATATGCGTAACGGACAGTTGTTTGCATTTCATCAACCGTCTCAGGAATCACCAGTAAATCAGCAAGTCCGCCTAATTCTGTTTTTGTATAAGCTGAAAGGGATTCATCCAGCAAAAGCTGTCCCTTAGTAATCGTCGTTTGTAAATCAGCAAGCCATTGTTGCTTAGCCATTCCACCCAACCCTTTCGAATGTACGTACCACTCTTACAGTATGCTGTGAATATAGTTATTTGACAAGAGGTACGGACATGTTTTCTATATAGTTTCATTCTACTTGTAATACATTAACAATTGATGAGAATCCGTGTATTTTCAATCCATTCCGTTAAATCTTTTGATTTCTGGCGAAGATGGACTTATATGAACTTAATGAACACGGAGGGAAATCCCTATGTTGAACTCACTCTGGCTTGAAACAGCCTATCCTCGTGACACCTATCTTCCACCCTCTTCAGATACGACATGCGATATTTGTATTATTGGAGGCGGATTATGCGGTCTCACAGCAGCGTATTTGTTGGCAAAAGCCGGTAAAAAAGTGTTATTGCTTGAAAAGGATCGAATTCTTGAAGGAGCTTCCGGAAATACGACTGGGAAACTAACGACACAGCATGATTTAGTCTATGCAGACCTTCTGAAGACATTCGGCGAGGAATCCGCAAAAGTCTATTATAAGACGAACGATGATGCCATTCGGTTCGCACAGTCCATTGCTGAAGGTGACGAACTGCGTTCAACGAATTCTGTATTGTTCGCAAGTACTGACAGTGGAGTGGCGGCTTTAAGGAAAGAAGCGGATGCCTATAAAACACTTGGCATTCCATTTGATCGGCGTCTGAATTGTGAATTACCACTCTCCGTTAAAGAAACACTTACACTAAGTAATCAGGCACAGCTCCACCCCGTCAGATATGGTCAGCATATTGCAAAGCTTGCTGTTTCTGAAGGTGCACAACTGTGCGAAAAATCGGATGTTCGCTCTATGGACTTGAAAGAGAAGTCTCTACAACTCGCATCTGACATCGTTATTAACTTTGATGAGCTCCTGTTATGTACACATTATCCAATTGAAGCGCTACGTGGTATGAACATTTTGAAGCTGGAAGTAAAACGCTCCTATCTGATATCCGCACCTGCTGATATGCCGTTGCAAAGCCAGTACTTATCTGTAGATGAACCAAAACGCTCAATTCGGACTGTATTCATTGACGGTCGTCCTCATTTTTTACTCGGGGGTGAGGATCATAAAGCAGGTGTCACGAGCGATACAGACCTCCACTACAACCGACTGGCGGAAGAGTTGCAATCTGTCTACCATCTAGGGGAACCGGTCCATAGCTGGTCTGCACAAGATCCGTCAACTCCGGATTTAATACCTTATGCAGGACCAATTTCAGCCGCAATGCCATATGTTCATATTTGTACAGGCTTCCGTAAATGGGGAATGACAAATTCCCTCGCAGCTGCCCAAATTGTCACTGACCAGATTACAGGTCAACCGAACCCTGCCATCTCGCTTTACGCACCTGATCGCACTGGCTTCGGTACACTTTTACTACAGGCTTTGAAAACGACAGGATTTGTATTAAAGGAATTTACCGGCGGTCACTTGACTCGTACGGATGCTCCTATTTGTACGCACATGGGATGTCGCACCCGTTGGAACAAAGGTGATGAAACCTGGGATTGTCCATGCCATGGCTCCCGTTTTAGAAAAGATGGTTCTGTATTAGAAGGTCCCGCAACACGTCCACTCGATTTGAAAAAGGACTAGCGTTAAATTGTGGAATCGGTATTATGAACGGGATTATCGGCAACCCCGACGGTTGAATCGGTATTATGAGTTGCGGAATCGGCAATACCAAAGCTTATATCGGAAGTTTCAAGGAATTAATCGGAATCCGAACACAATTCAACAGATACTTCCACTAAAAAAAGCTGTCTGGTGAGTGAACACGTCACTCTCCAGACAGCTTTTCATCATTTTTACTTAAATGCTTCCGTCAATACCGGAACGATTTGTTTCTTACGCGATACTATTCCATTTAAAATCGCCATGTCATTCGCAGGTACTACCTTAAATGCCGTCATTGCTGCAAATGCTTTCTCACCAATCGCAATTGCAATTGAATCGTTGTTAATAATATCCGTAATGACAAACAAGAATAAATCAAGTTTCTTCACAGATACTACTTTCGTCAACAGTTCTGTCAACTCTTCCTTGCGATTCAACACGTCATTCAAATCGACCGCATTGACTTGAGCGATTTCCATCGTCACATCGGCGACCTCGAAAGTTTTCGCGTCGAGTGAAATGAGTTCTTCCAATGTTTTGCTGCTGAGATCTGCACCCGCCTTAAGCATGTCCAATCCGTAAACATTTGCGTCCACGCCTGCGATTTCTGCAAGTTCGTCAGCTGCTTTCCGGTCTTCTTCAGTAAATGTTGGAGATTTGAACAACAACGAATCAGAAATGATTGCCGATAACATAAGTCCGGCAATATTTTTCGGAATCGCTACACCGTGCTCTTTAAACAACTTATTTAAAATCGTCGCCGTACATCCAACCGGTTCGGCACGATAGTAAAGGGGTTCGCTCGTTTGGAAATTTGCAATCCGGTGGTGGTCAATGACTTCAAGCACTTGAACGTCTTCAATATCATCTGCACTTTGCTGCTTTTCGTTATGGTCGACTAAAATGACTTTTGACGCTTCTGTTGCAGCGCGATCGATTTGTCGTGGTGCTTCAAAACCGAACGTTTCCAATGCAAACGCAGTCTCTTCAGAAACACTGCCAAGTCTTACAGCTTCTGCATCCACTCCGATTTGTTGTTTCAAATATGCGTATGTGATCGCAGAAGCGATTGAATCCGTATCGGGATTTTTGTGACCAAATACAAGTACTTTGTTCATAAGTGAATTCCTCCTAATGTCTTTACCTATTGCATCTTTCTTATCTTACCATCACGACAAGGGCGGCGGAAACAGAAGCATCCCGATTTCATCTTTATTTTGCACAAAATCTGCAATTGTATAACGGTCCAACACCGCTAAATACGCGTGCAAAGCTTCCTTCAAAACCCCTTTCAGCTGACAAACAGGTGCAAGGACACACTGATTCGATTCCCGATTAAAGCATTCCACCAATTGAAAATCGTCTTCCGTCTTGCGAACAACATTTCCTACATTAATATGTTCTGGTCGGACTTTCAAACGGATCCCGCCCCCTCTACCACGGACTGTTTCAATGAAACCCGCCTTGCCGAGTTCATGCACGACTTTTGTTAAATGATTTTTTGAAATCGTGAATGCCTCGGATATTTCTGCTACAGTTGATAATTCGCCTTCTGGCTTGGCAGCCAAAAAAATCAAAACTCGCAACGAGTAGTCTGTATAGAGCGTCAACCGCATCTCGTTCACCATTCTTTCTATAAGATCCTACGTTTTTGTCCATTCATTGAATGAAATGTGACTAAAATTCGAACTGTCTTTAAAGATGTATTTTTTATATAGCTTTTCTAATTCATTAGGATTATGCTTAATTCATCAACTACGAGAGGTCGTGTCAATTATGTTATCCCAAGAAAAAATTGATATTATTAAATCCACTGTACCTGTTCTAGAGCAACATGGCAAAACAATCACAACAGTTTTTTACAAAAATATGTTCGAAGCGCATCCTGAGCTATTGAACGTGTTTAACCACGTCAACCAAGCACAAGGCCGCCAACAAACTGCACTTGCAAATACTGTACTCGCAGCAGCAAAACATATAGATAACTTGGGTGCAATCATCCCTGCAGTTGTTCAAATCGCAAACAAACACGTGTCACTCGGTATCCTTCCAGAACAATATCCAATCGTCGGTAAGTATCTTCTTGGTGCCATCAAAGAAGTACTTGGAGATGCAGCAACTCCTGAAATCCTTGGGGCGTGGGAAGAAGCATACGGCATAATCGCTGACGCATTCATCGGCGTAGAAAAGTCCATGTACGATGAAATGGCAGCTGAAGAAGGCGGCTGGAAGTTGTTCAAAGGTTTTGTCCTTGCTGATAAGATCCAAGAAAGTGAAGTTATTACATCTTTCTACTTCAAACCAGTCGACGGTGGTAAAGTGCCAACCTACAAACCAGGTCAATACATCAGCATCAAGCTTGAAATTCCTGGTGAGAAAAATACATTGATCCGTCAATATAGTCTTTCCCAAGCGCCGAATGGTGAGTCATTCCGTATCTCTGTAAAACGCGAAGCGGAAAACAACCCAAATGGTAAAGCATCCGTTTTCCTTCATGACCAGTTAAACGTTGGTGATATCGTTGAGCTTAGCGCTCCAGCTGGCGATTTCTACCTAGACGTAGCGAATACTACACCTGTCACACTAATCAGCGGTGGTGTTGGAGTGACTCCGATGATGGCAATGTACGAAACAATTGCAACAACTACACCAGAACGTCCTGTAGCATTCCTACACTCTGCTCGGACTCGCAGCCACCAAGCATTCGACAAAGTCGTTCGCGAAATGGACGAATCTCTTGCAACTTCAAGCTATGCAGCGCTTTACTCTGAAGAAGGTGACGGGTTCATCAACCGTGAATTCCTTGAGAAAAACGTTAAAGAAGGAAGCGACGTTTACGTTTGTGGTCCGACTCCATTCATGCAAGCAGTAATTAGTGAATTGTATGCAATGGGTATCGACAAAGAAAAAGTACACTTTGAATTCTTTGGTCCTGCTGTACAACTAAACCTTGCACATGCTTAATAAACAAAAACAAGCCGTCATCGCTAGTGCGATGACGGCTTGTTTTTCTATTTTATACTGTGCAGTGCCTTTTTAGGTAATCTGAAAGATGCGATGAGCAACGTAAGCATGAGGAACAGCCCAATATTCCCTATAAACGGATACAAAAAGTCAAGTAATGCTGAGAATCCGAAGAAACTGAGTCCAAAACCAATGACGAGTACGACGAGTACGAACACGCGGAAACGCGGAGTCCCTCGACGCACAAACCGTGCTCCAAACGAATAGAACATGCTGACTGCCGTATTGAAAATCATGCCATACATAACAACCGCCATCAGGATGGCCAAAATTGGTGAAATGTCATTGATGATTGCAAGCATTGGTAAGTCCGCATCTTTTACAACATCGATTTTCGAGAAGATGGCTAAATGACTGAGTAAAATCATGATTCCAAGCCCTAGCCCGCCAACAAGCCCACCAAGCGCTGCTGCTTTTTCATCTTTCTCAGCTCCGCCCATGACGAGTGCCATTGAGGCCCCCACAGCCATATTGAACGATACGTAGTTAATCGCTGAGAACCACCAATTCGGCAAAGGTGTTTGGACTGACGTTGCCACACTGTTCAGGCTCGAGAACGAGTCCGTCATGTTTGTGAGGCAATAGACTGAAACGATGACGACCGCAAGTATGAGGAATGGTGTAACACTCCCGATAACAGCCACGACACGATCGACTTTTAATAATACCGTTAAAAACACCAAAATAACCATAAGCAAGCTTCCTACGAAAGGCGGGAGTCCAAATTGCTGATTCAAGTTCGAACCTGCACCTGCAATCATGACTACGCCTACTGAAAATAACGTGATGACTATAACGGCATCGACTATTATTCCAAGGTATTTCCCACTGATTGTATAGACGGCTTCTTTATGAGAGGTAGTTTGCATCCGGCTCCCTATCCGCGTTAGGACCATCCCGAAATACGCAAACAAGACTGTGGAGATGATGGCTCCTATAATTCCAAGCAATCCGAAACTTGTAAAATACTGAACAATCTCTTTCCCCGAAGCAAAACCAGCTCCAACGATAATCCCGATAAAAGCGCTTCCCATCTTTAAAACTTTCAAGCATTTTCCCCCTAATTCGTAAACACGTTGGAACAAACGGTTTATTTCTTTCTCTTTAAATCTTCTGAAATTTCCTCAAGAATCTCTTCCAGTCTTTTCAGTCTAGCTGAATTATCGATTGCATTCCGTACGACAAAGTAGAGCATAAACGAAAACAGAACGAAGGTGATAACGAGCACCAACAACCATTCACCCAATGATCCAGCCTCCTGTCTTGCCACTTTTCAGGCTATTCTAGCTATGTATACTACTTCGTTTAATTTACCACTCCTTTAAAGCGTTTTCAACTCACCGAAAAGAAGACCCACAAAGGGGCCTTCTCATAAGTACGTCTATTTTCACTAATTATGCTTCGAGTAACTTGAGTGCTTCGCGGTTAAACGCAGGGATATCTTCTGGCTGACGGCTTGTGACAAGTTGGTTGTGACAAACAACAACTTCTTTGTCATGGAATTTAGTACCTGCATATTCCATGTCAACGCGAATTGACTTATACCCCGTCGCGTCACGACCTTCCAATGATTTTGCAGTAATCAACAGTTGCGGTCCGTGACAAATCGCAAATACGGGTTTATCTGCATCCATAAAAGCTTTTGCGAAGTTTACGAAACGTTCATCTGCACGGAGCTGATCCGGAGAAAAACCACCTGGGATGAACAATGCATCGAAATCTTCCGGCTTCACTTCGTTAATGCCTTTATCAATCCTGACAGGCGTACCTTTTTTCATACCTTTAACGACAGTGCCTGCTTCATTTTCTATTGTAACTACTTCATGTCCAGCATCTTGGAAAGCCTTCGCTGGGTCTGCGTACTCTGAGTCCTCAAACATATTTGTAAGTACAGTTGCAATCTTAGCCATTTTCACATGCACTCCTTTTAGTTAATTAAGTTTTGTCTCTCCTTCATTATTTTCCACATCTCTTCCCAAACTAAACCTACGGACGGAATTTAGAAACAAATGCATTGTCTTTTTCATAGAATCGCCAAGGATAGTGCACTGCTTCACCAGCATTCGCTATGCCGATACGCGAGCTTGTTACGACTTCACCTACTGCATCTGATTTTGCGATGAACAAAGGTCGCTTTGTCCAATGATGACCGTAATAATTCATCGTGATCCCAAGTGCTTTAGACAATTTCCCTGGTCCGTTTGTCCAATCTTTCATAGTGAGATTTTCTCCCCTACGTTCGCGCATGAATTCCAATCCTTCAACCGGCTCACCTGCGCGAATTAGAATCGCATGTGGTGTCCCAACCGGTCCACAGACAACGTTCATCAAGGTATGCGTATGCATTTGATAGGTATACACACCTCCCGCCTCTCCAAACATCACTTCCGTTCGCTTTGTTCTACGATTTTGAAAGCTATGTGCTGCCTGATCTTCAGCTCCATGATAGGCCTCTGTTTCTACAATGCGTACAACTACAGGACCTGCCGGGAGTTCATGAACAATCAGTTGGCCAATTAAGTCTCGGGCAAGTTCCAATACTGGGCGTTCAAAAAATTGTTGCTCAACTGGCTCGTGGATAAGTATCACTCCTTCTATCATTCAACAACTGCAAATTTCACAAAACTCTGTTCGCCAGTTGAAAATGGATTCAATGTATTTAAAGGTCTACCCATGTTTCATTATTTACAATCCATCCACGAAGCGGTTCTGGAAAATACAAACGGACCTTCCAGAGCGAAAGGTCCTTTTTTTACAATGAATGATTTTCCGCAAGCCCTTGACCTGCAGCAAATTCTTCATACATCTTATGCGATTTCAATAACTCCTGGTGCGTTCCAACCCCTGTAATTGTACCCTTTTCCAAAAAGATTAATTGGTCCGCATCGATGACAGTTGATAACCTATGCGCAATTATCAATGTCGTACGACCTATCATAAGTCGTTGGAGTGCTTCCTGGACATGTGTCTCAGACCCACTATCCAAATTCGATGTCGCTTCATCAAGCAACAGTATAGACGGGTTATGCAATAATGCTCGGGCGATGGCAATTCTCTGTCGTTGCCCACCTGAAAGCTTCATGCCACGTTCTCCGACAAGTGTGTCGAATCCGTCTTCCATCTCTTCGATGAACCCAAGCGCGTTGGCCGCAGACGCAGCGTTCCGGATTTTATCCAGCGATGGGCGCTCCGACAGTCCATAGGCAATATTATCGACAATGGTTCCACTTAGTAAGGGACTCTCCTGTGAGACATACCCTATTCTTCCACGCCAGTCCGATAACTCAATCTCTTCAACAGGTCGTTCTCCAAGGTATATTGTGCCGGACATTGGTTTGTAAAATCGCTCAATCAGAGAAAATAATGTCGTTTTCCCGCCACCACTCGGACCGACAAATGCAGTAACGGTGCCCGGTACAGCACTAAACGTCACGTTTTTAAGAACAGGCTTATCGCTATCGTAAGAAAACGACACCTCTTGAAATGAAAGTACCGATTCCGGATCTCCTGTTACTCCTTCAATACGTTCACTATCCATCCCTAAGATCTGTTGAATACGCTCTGTCGCTCCGACAGCTTTTTGGAAGACCGTAAACACTTGAGCCATCTGCGCAAACGGGACAATGATCTGGAACATAAGAAAAATTATTGCGACAAGTGTTCCAGCAGAAAGTGCACCGTTTGAAACTTGGGCACCGCCATATCCTAGGATCGCAACTAAAATCCCCATCATAATCAGTGTCATGACTGGTGAAATCACTGCTTGAATTTTCGCTTCACGCAGTCCAAAACCGAATAACGAACGAATGGCCACAGATCCTTTTTCCTGCTCATACGGTTCTGCACGATATGCTTTTACAAGTCGTATATCCCCAAGTACGCGACCTAAGAGCCCTGAGAACTTCGCCATTTCAGCTTGAGTGGCCTTGGCAATTTTGTGCATCACACGGCCTAGTGGAAAGATAATCGCCATACTAATCGGAATGCTAATGAGCATGATGAGCGTCATCTTCCAGTCGAGGTACAAGAGAATCGCTATTGCTCCAATGATGGAAATGATACCAGTTATGAGCGATACCAAATGGTCCGCAACCAGTTGCTTCAATATCGTTGTATCTTGCGTAATCCGACTCATCGTTTCACCGGTTTCAGTTTCATCATAATACGGAACCGGTAAACGAAGCACTTTACCCCAGAGTCGGGTTCGCAAGTCCGCAACAATTGTTTCCCCAATATAGGCAAGCATGTAGTAAGACACCCCGCCAAGCAGTGCCTGGATCACAAATACAGCAAATAGGAAAATAGCTGTTTTCCAGTTAAATAAGTCAGTTGTCAAAGAATCGACGAGTTGTTTCGTCACCAGTGGGATTGCAAGACTTGCTAGTGTTGAAAAGAGTGCCAATACTAAAGCCGCGACTGTGACTCCTTTCGGCCAATCCAACTGTTTTAGCAGGCTGACAAACTCTTTCAATGACCCTTTCGTTTGTTTTGTTTCTTGACCCGATTCCATGTTATTCCCCATCCATATTCCTACTTTCAATTATAATTTTCTCAGTTTTACCACTGGATTTTTGTTCGTTCCGTTCCTGAAGGATCCGACCGATTTCAAGCCAATCCGATTCTAACGACGGTCGATGCGATGGACGATAAAATATGGAAGCTGGATGAAAAGTAGGGATGATTGTGTAGGTTTCTTCCGTCCATCCATATTCTACATCCTCTAGTTCACGTAAAAAACGCACGGGCTGATTCAACGATTTCCCATGCAGTTCCGTTACTTTAGCCTGTTTGCCGATCAACCTCTGCAAACTCACGTTACCAAGTGTAACGATCAGTTCAGGTTGAACGTTCGCGATTTCAAAATCGAGTACAGGTGCATGTGCAAGGATTTCGAGTTTGGTAGGGGGACGATTGTATTTGCGTTCTGTCAACGTCCCATCCCGTTCTTTTCGTTGACCATAACGATACGGACGACTTCGAACTGCACTCGTTATATACACATCCTCCCTCGTAAGCCCGATGGAAGCAAGTGATTTCATAAGCTCTTTTCCCGCTCTTCCTGTAAACGGAATACCACCCAGTGCTTCCGTTTCTCCAGGTGCTTCGCCAATTAGCATCATTTTAGGTTGACGTGGACCCTCGCCATACACAAACCCTTCCACCGGGAATCCTTCAATCCGCTTCTTCCCAAGGTCCGCGACAAACTCAGGAATTCTGAATGAATGCATTTCACTCATGCTTATCACCTCATCACTCAATTTACTTATAGCATAAGACATAACGTACCAAACGTGATTGCTCTTCGATATAACCTACCACAATTCGAGCGATATTAATTAGCTGAGCGCTTATTTTATCGTTTCCGGAACTTTCTCCTCGATTGCTTTCTCGATTCTTCGATAGCTCTCTTTTTTTGTTTTATCTTAACTGCTGCAAAAATCAGTAGCCCCGTAATTACAATCACACAAAGATAAATGCCGAACCAACTGTACGAAATGAGATAGACTGCATCCCTCCAGTTGTATCCTCTAATACTGACTTGATCTGGATGTCCTTCAGGATAGCGAATTTTCACTAACTCTAAGTTTTTTTCGTAATCATTAGCTGATACTTCTTTCGTCATATGAAAGGGTTCTCCGTCTACAATGAAATTGAATGACAAGTAATAGTTTGTTTCTGCATACCGTCCATGTCCTATGTCAATTCTGCTGTCAGTAATTTCTGCAATTCTATACGTCTGTTCCCCAACATTTTCATGAATCCATCGAAATAGATCACTGAACAAGAACACGTAACAAGCTAACATCGGGGCACCCAATCCAACTGCCAATAGAATTTTCAATAAGGAGCCAAAAGAGTGTGTGAAGGGGTTGGTAATTTTTAGGGAGACAACCAATTTGGATAACTGATAGACGAGGTAAATTATCGGGTAAATGACTGTCACTACAAGCATAATCCAATGTTCTTTATGAGCTTCTCTTCCATCTAGTTCCGTATAGAGTACCCTGCCTTTCATAACGCCTTGAATCTTGTCACCGGGTTTAAGTGTTTCATATTCTTCTTTACTCACCTCTGAATAGGTGCCGATCATCTGTTTCATAGAGACTTTTTCTTCGTTCCCGTTACTGAGCATAACTAAATATTGGTTCTTCCCTAAATAACTTCTTTCAACCTGTTTTCCTGTAACTGCAACTTCTACTGGGCTAGTTTGTTCGCTTTGGATTGTCTTTTGAAAATCTCGTAATTCAACGATAAACATCATAGTTGAAAATAGAAATAAGAGAAAGCCTATTACCGCCCATGCTACGTTCTTCACTTTATCCAAATTACACCTCCACAATAAACCATTGCACTAAAAAACACTGTGGAAATTCCACAGTGTCTCTTCTACGTTATTCAAGTTCCATTTGTTTCGTTTCCGTACCTAGAAATATAACAGCTAGAACACCAATTAAAATAGCTACACAGAATATCCCGAAAATCAGCCCGAATCCGTAGCCAGCTGTTAGCATGGAACCAACCAATAAAGGACCAAAGATTCCACCGATTCGACCGATCCCTGCTGCCATTCCCGTTCCAGTTCCACGGATTGACGTTGGATATTGTTCTGGTGAATACGCGTATAGCGCACCCCATGCACCTAAGTTAAAGAATGATAGCAGTGCACCGAATAGTAACAGCATTGCTAAAGAATCTGCATTTCCAAATGCAAACGCACTAAGGGCTGTTCCTATCAAGTACGTTGCGAGGACAAACTTGCGACCTGTTCGCTCAATTAACCATGCCGCTGAGAAATAACCTGGCAGCTGCGCTAGCGTCATCAGCAAGACGTAGCCGAAGGTTTTGATCATCGCAAAACCTTTCAAGACCATCACACTTGGTAACCATAAAAACATTCCATAATAAGAGAAGACGACTGTAAACCAAACAATCCAAAGCATGAGGGTTCTCCTTCTATAAGGTTTTGCCCACAAAGCTGTTATTTTTTCCCCGACAGATTGCCTCGGTTCTCCGGCTTGTACAAATCTTGGTGAGTCCGGCAAGTTGCGTCTCAGGTAGATTGCATAAAATGCAGGCAACGCTGTTATGATTAACGCCGCTCTCCAACCGTACGTCGGAATGACAAAATATGCGATTAAAGCAGCGATAAGCCATCCTGCCGCCCAAAAACTTTCCAATAGGACAACGATTCTTCCACGCTCCTTCGCTTCCACACTTTCTGAAACTAATGTAGATGCAACTGGTAGCTCACCACCGAGCCCTGCTCCAACGAAAAATCGTAATATAAGAAATGCTGTAAGAGTTGTGGTAAGTGCAGATAACCCGCTTGCCACCGAGAATAATACCAGCGTTAACATGAATACTTGCTTTCTTCCGATTCGATCTGCTAACAGTCCAAACCCGATCGCTCCGAACATCATTCCTAATGAGTTAATACTTCCAACCCATCCAATTGCTGCAGGAGCCAGATTCCATTCTACCGCGATTGCTGCAATCACAAATGAGAGAATTCCTACATCCATTGCATCAAACATCCAGCCAGTTCCTGATATTACGAGTAATTTGTTCCGTGAAATAGGTCGCGACTTCTGAGGTTTCGAAGATACGCGTTCCATAGTATTTGCCATTGTCTTTTCTCCTCCAATGTCTAAACAACTGTCATGACACATGTCATTATACAATCATTTAACGAAAGCGTAAAGAACAATTTAAACACCTCTTAACGGACGGTCAACACTCCATTTTGTAATTTAGCTGTAACTCCGATAAGCGTTTCCGACAACTGGTACGACTGATCCCCCACAATAAGAACCGTTCCTGCATGTGCGATCCCGATGACAATGGATCCTTCTTCTTTTGTACGGACAATCGTTTGTCCACCGCGTTTAGAACCACATTCCCGAATGGATACGTGTCGATCTGCTACAAGCTCCCCACCCCGGCAAATCCCTTCTGCTAGGAGATCCAACTGTGCATGGACATTGCATTGAGCTAGGCCGTTCCCAGTGATTTCAATAGTTCCCGCACAATTCAGGGTACTGCTTACTGCATAGGGTATACGTAAACGGCCTGAAGTTACCGTCACCTTTGGAAGATGACTTGCTACCATTTGATGGGATTTTGAGATCAGTTCAAGAAACTCCATTCCGTCTTTTACTCCCGGATTCATCGTGTTAACAAATATACTGTACAAAGTTGTTTGCAACTCATTCCAGTCAGTATCTGTTGCAATCGGTTCTCTACGCTGTGAGAATGTTTGAAGCTGTTCTTGGAAAGAAGTGTACTTATCTCCGAATCCGATACGGAACAGTTTCTTCAGATCCTGTCCATCTAACGTAGACAATTCAACCTCTCGCAACGCTCCAATATCTTGGATGAATGACCCAATCTTGTTGAAAATAGGAAGAAGTTTCTCCAATTCAGCTGCATATTTCGCATCTGGGGATTGTTGTTGTCCCACTTCAATCGTCGACGACGAAACGTTGCCTGCTACATGGACAGACTTTCCCGCAAACACCTCTGCTTTACTTACTTCTCCATCAATTCCAACAGCTCCTGTTACTTCCATGAGGCATCCCTGGCTGACGTTTCCTTTCACAGATACATCACCATCGAAATGGATATTCCCGCTCGCAAAATTCACTTCATCCATTTCTAGTGAGTCAGCGATATCTATGAAAATCACATTATCGGTGCGTTCTAAGACAAGATTCCCGGAACAATTCGCAAAGATATGGTTTCCTGTTTTCGTAACATTCTTGCCTAATCGGATTGTGGCATTCTGTCCGTCTTCTGCCATGATTTCATTACCAAACACGTCTTCACCGGATTGGCCAGGAATTGGAGGAAGGACAGCAGCAACAAGTTGACCATTCTGAACAAGTTGCACCGAGGCTCGCTCCCGGTAATTGACTTTCCCTTCGTCAGCGAGTGTTATGCCATCCACGTCAATTTGAACCTCAACATCTCCATCAAGTCCTGGTTTTGGAAAAATCCCACGTGCTACAATGGCTTCATATGGTACAACCGTCTCACAGGCTTCCCATAACACACGTTTGTCTAATGGTGCGCTGATTCCTAGTTGTGTGCATGCATCCCGAATCATACGTTGAGAACAATCATTAACAATCTCATGGATTTCTTCAGCTACTACCGTCAAATTATGCTCATACCCCGAGTCTTTTACAGTGCGAGTTACTTTTTTACCTGGTGATACGGTTAACAGCGCAAGTGCTCCCTGTTCCCTTACTGTGATGGATAACTGTGCTCGGGTCAGTTCATCAATTGTTCGAATATGTACAATATCTGATTCCGAAATTTTTCTTCTTCCGTCTATTTTCTCACCATTCACAATTACCGATACACCATTACCTGCTTCAATTGAAGGATGAGATTTCGCAGATGCTTCATGCACCTCAACTCGTCCGCCTTGAATTTTGACACCAGCTTGTCCAGATTCGCCTACTAGCAAATCTGTAGTAGGTGCATTGTATCGAACTGGAGTCACGGTCACTTCCGCAAATCTGGATGCCCCGGTGAACTCACTAGATTCAGCAGTCTTATTCACATGGATATGTACATCTGACAAGTCGAGGCATAAGATGTCAATTGCCGTCTCTACAGCTTGTTCAACCGACTTTCCACGCACCGTAATCGCTTTTCCCATACCGTCTCCCACTCTCTTCGTTCTAATCCTTAAAGTGTAGCATAGCAAAGACTTCTCCGGCAGACACAAAAGACCGATTCCATGTGTGGAATCGGTCTTTTTCATGTAATTATAGTCCTGCTTCGACTTCTTTAATCATTTCTTTCATGGACTTCAATCCGCCACCAGAAAGGTACCAGTATTCTCCATTTAGATAAACGATTTTGTCGTTTTTAAATGCATTTGTTTTCTTCACAAGATCGTTTTCAATTGTCTTTTTAGCATTCGCACCCTTACCGACTGCCGCATCGCGGTCAATTACGAATAGAATGTCAGGGTTTGTTTCAAGAATATATTCAAACGTAATGTTCTGTCCGTGTGTAGAAGCTTCAATTCCTTCATCAGCCGGTGTAAAACCAAATACATCGTGAATCAAACCGAAACGTGAGCTTGGACCGTACGCACTTACTTTTCCTTCAGATGCAAGAGTAATTAATGCTTTGCTATCTGATTCAGAGGCTTTTGTGTTAATGTCTTCAATTTGCTTATCTACATCAGCGAGTTCTGATTTCATTTCATCTTCTTTGTCGAAGATTTGAGCGATAGTATCCATGTTCTTCTTAAATGAATCCATGTAGTTTGCATTATCGATTCCCATATAGATAGTTGGAGCAATTTCTTCGAACTGATCATACAAGTCAGCTTGACGTCCAGAGATGAAGATCACATCCGGCTTCAGAGCGTGGAGCGCTTCGAAGTCTGGCTCTTTCAAGCTACCAAGATTTGTGTAGTCGTCACTAGCGTATTTCTCCAAGTATGCAGGTATATTTGATTGTGGAACACCTGCTACTTCAACACCAAGCTCGTCTAACGTATCCAACACACCGAAGTCAAATACTACAACTTTTTTCGGAGTGCCTTTCAATGTTGTTTCACCAAGCTCGTGCTTGAATGTCATTTCTTCTGTTTTTGCTTCTTCACTGCTTTCAGATGCTTTATCTGATCCTGCGTTGTTTGCTTCTGGTTTCTTATCTTCATCCTTAGATCCACATGCTGCAAGTACGAGCATCAATGCAAATGCCATAAATAATACGGTAAGCTTTTTCATGTTTTCTATACCATCCTTTTCGTTTATGAGTTGAAGTACACACAGATGCGACAATTGTTCATCTGTTGGATCGGGATATCCATGTCATAGATTTCCCGAAGTGATTCAGAGTTGATAATGTCATTCGTCGGACCATCTTTCACGACGCGTCCTTCTTTTAAAGCGACGATGCGGTCTGAGTAGACAGAAGCAAAGTTGATGTCGTGAAGAACGATGACAACCGTTTTACCCAATTCATCTACAAGGCGGCGTAAAATCTTCATAATTTGGACGGAGTGCTTCATATCCAAGTTATTCAACGGTTCATCCAACAAAATGTAATCTGTATCTTGCGCAATAACCATTGCGATGAACGCACGCTGTCTTTGACCGCCAGACAGCTCTTCTAAGTACATATCTTGCATACTCATTAAGTCCATATAGTCGAGTGCTTGGTTTACGATTTGAATGTCTTCAGCTTGCAAACGTCCTTTGGAGTGTGGAAAACGACCGAACGATACGAGTTCACGGATTGTTAAACGTACGTTCATGAAGTTCGATTGTTTCAAAATGGACACTCTTTTAGAAAAGTCATTGGATTTCATCTTTTTAACGTTGTTGTTATCGACGAGCACTTCACCTGTGTCCGCATCTAGCAGCCGGCTTACCATGGATAAAAGTGTCGACTTACCTGCCCCGTTCGGTCCGATGAAAGAAGTGATTTTACCTGGATGAATGTCCACGCTCACTTTTTCAACGACTGCTTTATTCCCATAGGCCTTTGTCAATTCTCGAACCTGGATCATGCAGATCGACTCTCCTTTAATAGTAAGTAGATGAAGTACGCTCCACCAACGAAGTTAATGATGACGCTAAGTGTTGTGGAGAATGTGAATACTCTTTCGACAATCCATTGTCCGCCAACTAGCGCAATGATACTCATGACTGACGCACCGGCAATTAGAATGGAGTGCTTGTAAGTTTTGAAAAACTGATACGACAGATTAGCAACGATGAGGCCGAAAAATGTAATCGGACCGACCAGCGCTGTCGATACAGCGATGAGAACTGAAGACAAAATGAGCATCGTTTTGACGATCTTATCGTGATCGACACCTAGGTTAATGGCTGTATCGCGACCGAGTGACAGCACATCCAATTCGTTGAACTTCCGCCATCCAATGATGAGCGTAATAATCAGAATCCCGAGCGCCCACCAGACAAGATCCCCGTTAATGTTATTGAAGCTCGCAAAGGATTTGTCTTGTACCCTTAAAAACTCGTTAGGGTCTATCAGTACTTGCAGAAACGTTGAGATACTCTGGAAGAAGGTTCCGACGATAATCCCAACGAGTAACAGAAAGTAAATCGGACGCTTTCCTGCTTTAAACAAGAACTGATAAAGCAGTAGGGCGAAGATAACCATAGCCCCAACTGATAACACAAAGTTCACTTGCTTATTAACAATTGTGACGTGTGTTGACCCAAGGAAAAAGATAAGCACGGTTTGTAGCAAGATATATAAGGAATCGAGCCCCATAATACTTGGCGTCAAAATACGGTTGTGCGTTATTGTTTGGAAGATGACTGTTGAATAGGCAATTGCTACACCAGTTAATGCCATCGCGACGACTTTAATACCTCTACGCGGCAACGCATAATCATAACTTCCATTTAGTCCCTGGAACAAATACAATCCGCAGAAAACGAGAGCAGCAACAGCGAGTATAAGCAATTTAGTACGATTACGCATAGGCTTTCCTCCTAAACAACATATAGAGGAATATCGCGCTGCCGATGACGCCGACCATCAAGCTGATTGAAATCTCATACGGGTAAATAATAACCCTTCCGAGAATGTCACACACGAGTAAAAAGATCGCGCCTAGCATCGCTGTATGTGGTAATGTTTTTTCCAAATTGTCACCTTTGACGATGGAAACAATATTAGGGATGATTAATCCTAAAAACGGAATGACCCCCACAGTCAAAACAACCGTAGTCGTAATGAGCGCGACCAATATCAGCCCGATGTTCACAATCCTTCGATAAGCTAGCCCCAAGTTTTTGGAGAAATCTTCACCCATTCCAGCTACCGTAAACCGGTTTGCATAGAGGTAGGTAATGATGAGAACGGGGATACTTATGTATAGCAATTCGTAACGGCCTTTCATAATAAGAGAGAAATCTCCCTGCAACCAAGAGGACATGTTTTGGATCACATTCGCTTTGTAAGCGAAAAAAGTGGTGATCGACGATAAAATATTACCGAACATGAGACCTACAAGCGGTATGAAAATGGCATCTTTAAATTTAACTTGGTCCAAAATTTTCATGAACAACAGGGTGCCACCTAGAGCAAATGCAAATGCGACGAGCATTTTCTCAATCGTTGACGTGTTTGTAAACAACAACATCGAAACGAGAATCCCAAGCTTTGCGGCATCTAATGTACCCGCCGTAGTAGGGGATACAAATTTGTTGCGGCTGAGCTGTTGCATGATCAGACCTGTAATACTCATCCCTGCACCTGCGAGCAAAATCGCAAGTAATCTTGGTAACCGACTAATGAGAAAAATTTCAGTTTCCTCAGAGCGGAAGTCCAGCAGGTCCTTTGGTGAAATATGGCTCACTCCCACAAATAGAGAAAGTAGTGAAAGGAGAATTAGCGCGATTATCAAGTAACGTTTCTTCATGAAGAACTCCGATATCTAGATATTTGCGGGCTCGAGTCGTTTAAATGAAAACAATTATCAGTTAGCCGCAATTCCCATTATAGCAAATGCAAATTGGAAGTCAACACATAACTGACAATGATTCTCACTAATTTGTGAACTTGATGGGAATGGGTTTGTAATGAGAATGAGAGGAAATCCAGGGATCTCAAAAGAGAAAACAAAACAAAAAACAGGTAGAAGGATAGCATGCGCTTTCCTCCTACCTGTTATAATGTCGACACTATGTGTTCGTTCCATTCATCTTGCTATCCTTACTCGCCGACTTTGTTTCCTGACATATCATAAGCGTTGTTTCGAACATCGTCTGGAATAACGATTCCTTCAAGCTCATTGACTTGGCTCATTTTAGCGTTGATATTTTGGATGGTGACAGTTCGATAGCCCGCTATGTCCATGATTGCATCCAGTTTCATGTCAAACGAATTCGTATAGTACGTTTCTTTGTCAATATGAAGTGTGAGTTCGATCTTTTTCACTTCTACATTCTCCATCGTCCCCTCTTCTTCACCTTCCATTCCTTGACTACCCACTGCAGTTTGATCCATGAGTTCTTTCAGGAGTTCCCCAAACTTATCGCCTGAGGCGGATAAGTTCAAAATATATTCGTCTCCTTGTTCTTCAAGTGTGAATTCTTCCGTAAAGTCTTTGAACACCTCCAAGTCCATCATTGCGTTGGAACTGTCCATTCCAGCTAAAACCTCATCTTGCATTTCTGCAGGAACGAGGATCCAATCGCCTTCCATTTCTTGCGTCTGAATGTATAGTTCATCTCCTTCACCATACATCTCGATATCCATCGTGCCCTCAGCATCTCCTTCCACTACCATTTGCTGATGAATCGACAACGGTTCTGTAACCATATCCATTGTGATAGCGATATCATTTTTCATGCTCAAATTTTCTTCACCTGTTGTCTTCATGTTTTGTTGAATCGAAAAATCCGCATGCATACTGCTAATCGATTCCGAAGCTTCTAATGACTTTTGATAAACTTCTTGTGCTGTAGGTTCGTTTTTTTCAACTTCTTTACTTGCATCTTTATTCGCATCTTTACCGGTACCTGTAGTATTTGTATTTGCATCTACCTCTGCATTTGGCTCTTCTCCTGATCCACACGCTCCAAGTGCTAGCACAAGTAAGCCTGCTGCAATCCCTTTTGTCCACTTTTTCATGAAATCTTCTCCTTTTTATGAAACTTCATTACATATTAGTCTACGACAGCAAATAGGTTCGGTTTCATATTTTTTCTAAAAACTCTGAAAATCCTCCTTTCTGTCCATACCCTATATTCCTAACAAAAGTCCTGGATTGTAGAATATTCCGAGAGTTATGTCGAACTTTCTGATTAAACCGTGTATACTAGCACTAAAATTGCAAAAAGGACGGGTATGATGCTAAAACAATTCTTCTCTTATTATAAACCGCACAAAAGACTGTTCATGATCGACTTTTCAAGTGCTGTATTTGTGGCATTACTCGAACTAGCATTTCCACTCGCAGTCCAAGGATTTATTGACGAACTTTTGCCTACCCGAGACTGGGACATGATTACTACGATTACTATTTTATTACTCGTCATCTATCTATTTAGTACGTTCCTTCAATACATCGTTAGCTATCTTGGACACAAACTGGGCATTAATATTGAAACGGACATGCGCGAAAAGCTATTCAATCATGTTCAAAAGCAATCATTCCGATTCTTTGACAATACGAAAACCGGGCATATTATGACGCGGATCACGACTGATCTTTTTGACATTGGAGAGCTCGCCCATCATGGACCCGAAGATGCGTTCATAGCAGTCATGACCATTGTAGGAGCATTTATCCTGATGTACTCTATCAATCCTGAACTCGCTCTCATTGCAATCGTTATGGTGCCTTTCCTCATTGTCCTCGTTGCTTTCTGTAACAAAGCCATGAATTCCGCTTGGCTCAATATGTATGGAAAAATTGCAGAAGTAAATGGACGTGTAGAAGACTCAGTCTCAGGATCACGTGTCGTAAAATCATTTACAAATGAAAATTTCGAACTGGCTCGTTTCCAGAAAGACAACGGAAACTTCCGGCTTGCTAAATTAGTTGCATATAACGTAATGGCTTGGACGACTTCTTCCATTTATATGATGACGCGTCTGCTCACACTCGTAATTTTAGTTGTTGGAGCGTGGTTTACCATCCAAAAGACGCTCTCTATTGGGGAATTGGTTAGTTTCATATTGTTCGTCAACATCCTCATTAAACCAGTTGATAAAATCAGTGCATTGCTAGAACTCTATCCAAAAGGGATGGCAGGATTTAGCCGTTTCCAAGACTTGCTGAACCAAGATCCAGAAATCATTGATACCCCTGATGCGATTGACGTCGCACACTTAAATGGAGATATCAGCCTTTCTAATGTCACATTTGGTTATGATGGCGGAAAGCCAGTGCTCAACAACCTGAGTTTGTCGATTCAATCTGGACAAACCATTGCGTTTGTCGGACCTTCAGGCGCTGGGAAAACTACGATTTGCTCGCTGATTCCTCGGTTTTACGATGTGAATGAAGGACAGATTACAATCGACGGGATGGATATCCGTAATATGAGTCAACGTTCGTTGCGCCGTCAGATCGGCATCGTCCAACAAGACGTTTTCCTCTTTACCGGCACCGTTAAAGAAAACATTGCTTACGGAGATTTGAATGCTCCAGATGAGGCAATCTACGAAGCCGCCAAGCGTGCTCATTTAGAAGACTTCATCGCTAATCTTCCTGATGGTTACGAAACGCAAATTGGTGAGCGCGGTTTGAAATTGTCTGGTGGACAAAAACAGCGTCTCGCAATTGCGCGTATGTTCTTAAAAAATCCACCGATTCTAATTTTGGATGAAGCAACTTCTGCGCTAGATACTGAGACAGAACGTATTATTCAAGAATCGCTTACAGAGCTTTCTGAGAATCGAACGACTCTCGTCATCGCCCACAGACTCGCGACAATACGCGATGCAGACCGTGTCGTCGTTGTGACACCTGAAGGGATTGCAGAAGATGGCGGGTATGCCGAGCTAGTTGCGCAGAATGGTATTTTTTCAAAATTACACGCAAATCAATTTCAACAGGTTTAAGAAAATTGGAAACGGGCATACTACTACTATCCCACCCCCTTTCTCTTATAGAAAAAAAAAGAACGGCACTGCCAATACTGGCGGTGCCGTTCTTTTTCTTTTAATGACTGACAATGTATTCCTCAAGTTTCTTTCGTTCACGCTCGTCCATCTCTACAACCATCAGAGTGCCGTCTTCTTCGTACTCTGTAGATTTCACATATGTTTCCTCGTTCAAATAGGAAACCAAATCTCCACGATCAAAAGGAATAAGGAGTTTACACGTAATATGTTTTTGATAAACTTTTTGCTCAATGAGAGTGACTAACTCGTCGATGCCCACACCCGTCTTTGCTGAAAGCCAAATTTGATCATCTTGTACACGTGGGTAATCCACGTCACTTGCAAGATCCGCTTTGTTGTAAACGTACATCGTCGGGATATCTTCCACACCGACTTCTTGGAGTGTTTTGTTCGTGACGTCAATCATATGACGGTACTCTGGATTTGAAACATCTACAACGTGAAGAAGCAAATCTGCTTCACGGGCTTCCTCCAATGTAGAACGGAAGGCTTTCACTAGATGGTGAGGAAGTTTTGCAACAAAACCAACAGTATCAGTTAGGATGAATGGTTTACGATCAATCAATGTAACGTTCCGGACTGATGTGTCGAGCGTTGCAAATAACATATCTTTCTCCATCACGGTCTTTGCTTCATCACCGTTTGCTTCAGATAAGATTCTATTCATTAACGTCGATTTTCCAGCATTCGTATAGCCTACGATTGAAACGACAGGCGTTCCACTACGTTTTCGTTGCTTCCGCTGGACATCGCGCTGTTGCTTCATGCCTTCTAATTCTTTCCGCAACTTTGCAATCTGCTCTTCGATTTTACGGCGATCGAGTTCCAACTTCGTTTCACCGGCACCTTTGTTTTGGAACCCGCCACCAGTACCTCCACCTTGCCGACCAAGGGAAGCCCGTAATCCGACTAGCCTTGGTAATGAATATTGCAGTTCTGCTAGTTCAACTTGCATTCGCGCTTCGTGGGTTCGGGCTCTTCGCGCGAATATGTCCAATATAAGCATTGTCCGGTCAATGATTTTCACTTCCAGATCGCGTTCCAAGTTACGTAATTGCGAAGGGGACAGCTCATCATTGAAAATGATGAGATTTGCTCCTGCTTCGTCTGCAAATAATCTTACTTCATCAATCTTCCCTTTTCCGATATAACCTGTCGGATGCTTACGCTCTAACTTTTGGACAACATTTCCGACGACTTTCACCCCAACAGCTGCCGCCAGATTACCAAGTTCCTCTAGCTCGTATTCAAAATGATCATCGTTCTGTTCTTCTACCCCAACGAGTATCGCGGTTTCTATTATCTGTTCCATTTCATCCATTCAAACACCTTCTCCCAATCATTTACCTTATTATTCAGCTTGCCCCGTCACAACAGCATGCATACGGTTCCGTTCGTCCGGATTTTCTATAAAGCGCAGTCGTACGTCATTCAACATAAGACTTTCCTGATCTTCGGGTTGTACTCCGAGAATCCTACACCAGCGCTCGAGCGTCCGCTTAGGTTCTCTAGTAACAAGTCCACATTCCAAAATTCGTTCGGCATCACGATCATCAGTAATTGCACCTTCTGCACGTAATGCAAGGCGACGACTTTGTTCACTTTCTTCCCATTGAATGAAAAACGGGGCAGGAAGATCAGTTAAATCCTTCTCATCCACAAATAGCATTTTCCATTTCTTAAGGGTTCCTGAAGAGGTTAAACGAGAAGCATCTAGCACACCAGAAGTATGCATCCCCATTCTTTCAAGCTTCTGATTAAGAGTTTGTATATCGTCGGTTGAAATGCATAGCGTCCCCCAGCCCTCTCCATACGTCGCTAAGTCGTTTTTCAATAGTTCGATTAAAGGATGAGAGGAGAAGTCTGCTACCTCCTCGTTTTCAATTGCCAACCACTCGATATAGGCATTTTGCAAGTAAAGGAGTGCATTGTATGTCCCCCATTGTTCGTGTCTTCCACCAATAACTGTACCTGGATACTGTGTAGCAATTACTTCAGGTGTGCGTTTTGTAAACCAAACAACATGATCGAGTTTCATAACGAGTTCCCCCTTTACTAGTATCATACCCCACTAGCAGAAAGAAACCATGAAAAAAGCCGCCCACTTGAAATGGACGACTTTTAATTTAACTATCGCGTTTTAACAGGTCCAATGACTCTGTAAATTCGCGCTCGATTTCTTTGTTTTCCTTGTAAGTTGCGAGACTTACAAAATACGTAACGAGTAGACAAACTATGAAACCAGGGATGATTTCATACAAAGTGTCTGATAGTGCTGGAATGTTCCCCCATACGCCAACAACAATTGCACCTGCAACCATTCCGAATAATGCACCTTTAGCTGTCAGTTTGCGCCAGTAGAGGGACAAGAGAATGATTGGTCCGAATGCGCCACCGAAACCAGCCCAAGCGAATGATACGAGCTTCAAGATGGATTCGTTGTTCGGCCAAGCGAGAACCATTGCAATGAGTGATACAACAAGTACTGCCATACGTCCAAGGAATACGTATTGCTTATCTGTACCATCTGTCTTGTAAACAGCCTTATATAAGTCTTCAATCAACGCTGAAGATGTCACGATAAGCTGTGAAGAAATCGTACTCATAACTGCTGCAAGAACAGCTGCAAGCATGATACCTGCAATGAATGGATGGAAAATAATTTGCCCGAGTGCAATGAAGATTGTTTCAGAATCCACTAACTCTGCTCCAGGATTCTGTTGGTAATAAGCAATCCCGACAAGCGCTGTTGCCACTGCACCGAGTAAGCTTAAAATCATCCAACTAATTCCGATGCGACGTGCACTTTTCGTTTCCTTAACGGATTTAATGGCCATGAAGCGCACGATAATATGCGGTTGACCGAAATAACCAAGTCCCCACGCAACGGATGAAATGACCCCGAGAAGTGTTGCCCCTTTCACAAGGCTAAGCATATCCGGATTCACTGCATGGATTGAATCGACAGTTTCAGGAATTCCACCCGTTACAAACACGGCAACGACTGGAACGAGAATGAGTGCTAGGAACATGATAAGGCCTTGCACAAAGTCCGTATAACTTACCGCAAGGAATCCACCAAACAATGTGTAACCTACGACGACAACCGACACAATGATAAGTCCAAGATGATAATCCAATCCGAATGAACTGAGGAAAAACTTGCCTCCTGCGACCATTCCGGAAGATACGTAAAATGTAAAGAAGATAAGAATAATAAATCCGGAAGCGATTCTTAAAAGTCTCGATTTATCTTTCAATCGATTTTCGAGAAAACTTGGAATTGTGATTGAATCGTTCGTTACTTGGGTATATACACGTAGACGTGGTGCTACAAAGTACCAGTTCAGGTAAGCTCCGGTTGTTAAACCGATTGCTATCCAGATCTCTGGCAACCCTTTGTCATAGATTGCACCAGGCAATCCGAGTAGTAGCCATCCTGACATATCTGCAGCACCAGCACTGAGCGCTGTAACTGCCGGTCCGAGTGAACGGCCACCGAGCATGTAATCTGTTAAGTTAGATGTGCGGCGAAATGCGTACCATCCTATGAACACCATGGCCGCCATATAAAGCACAATCGAAATCAGTTTGTAACCATCAGCTGACATAGTTCAATCCCCCTTTTTCTTTTCTAAGTAACCGCAAACGCTTTCATTATCTTATGCAAGCCCGGTCAAATCCATTATAGGCAAGTTAGGTGTATTGCGCCATACCTATTTTCGATTTATTCCCCGGGAAATAGCTAGTATTCGACAGGAGGAATTCAATTGGATCACGAACGTTTTTTAAATGATGCCATACATCTAGCAACTGATAGTGTCTTTCAAGGTGGAGGCCCATATGGTGCTGTCATCGTACGGGATGGTAAAATCATTGCGAGTGGCGTCAATTCGGTAGATGTGGATCACGACCCTTCTGCACATGCGGAATTGGTCGCAATCAGGGAAGCATGTCGAATCCTTGCTTCGACGGACCTCTCAGATACAATTCTTTATGCAAGTGGCGAGCCGTGTCCGATGTGTTTAGCTGCGTCCTATCAAGCTCGCATTGGGGAAATCTATTACGCTTGTAGTAAGAAAGAAGCGATGGAAATCCTCCCGAAACCCGATAAAGTGGAGCACTTTTACAGTGATCAGGACAAGCCAGGTGCAATGCGGGACGTTCCCTTTATGCATGTGGAAACAGATCATAGACTAGAGCCTTTCATAGCAGCTTCCAACCAACAATCCAATATTTCAAGCTAACAAGGTTCACATGTGATGCAAACTAAGGAGGAGGAGTTACAAATGCCTTGGACAAAAGACGATTATCCAGATACTTTTAAAAATGTAGGGGCGGATGTACGCAACAAAGCCATTGAAATTGGGAATGCCTTACTCCGGGAAGGATACGAAGAAGGCCGAGCAATCTCAATCGGACTTTCTCAGGCTAGAGAAACAGTTGAAGGAAAGGCTGAAGACCGCCCTCACTTCGAGGTACGTACACGTGAAGATGAATGGGTGTTGAAGAAAAAGAGCGCTTCGTCTGTTATTTATAAGGAAGATACGAAAAGCGCATTGCTCGACAAAGCAAAGCCCTATGTAAACGAACATGACGGTGTGTTAACGGTATACCGTGAAGATGGAACAAAAGAACAGACGCTATATGAATGATAGAGACGCATGCCCTATTTGGACATGCGTCTTTTTAAGAGTGTATCGCTTTTTCTTGGGACATTTCACGTAACTTAAACTTTTGGATCTTTCCTGAAGCCGTAATTGGATAGGCATCCGTAAATTCAATATAACGAGGGATTTTGTGATGCGATATGGCTCCCTTGCAGAATGACCGAATTTCTTCCTTATCCAGCTCCACACCGTCTTTCGGGATGACCCATGCCATCAGTTCTTCCCCGTATTTCTCGTCTGGTACTCCCACGACTTGGACATCAGAAACTCCAGGGTATGTGTACAAAAACTCTTCCACTTCACGGGGATATATATTCTCTCCCCCTCGAATGACCATGTCTTTCATGCGACCTGTGATATCCAGATAGCCATCTTCATCCAATCTAGCAATATCCCCTGTATGCAACCAACCTTCTTCGTCAATCGCTTCGCGAGTTGCTTCAGAGTTATTATAATAGCCTTTCATCACATGATATCCTCGGGTACAAAGCTCTCCTGACTCCCCTGTTGGAAGTTCTTCACCGGTAGCTGGATCGATGATTTTCACTTCTACATGAGGATGTGGTTTGCCGACTGTAGACACCCGCTTTTCAATCGGATCATCCGTCTTCGTTTGAGAGATGACAGGTGAAGCCTCTGTTAATCCATAACAGATTGTAATTTCAGCCGCCCCCATCACTTCGATAACTTGCTTCATCACTTCAATCGGACATGTAGATCCCGCCATAATACCCGTTCGCAAATTGGAAGTATCGAAGGTTTTAAAATCAGGATGATTCAATTCAGCTATAAACATCGTAGGGACTCCGTGCAATGCCGTGCATTTTTCGTCTTGAACTGCGCGTAGAACTCGGGCAGCTTCAAACTGTTCAACAATGACCATCGTCGCTCCATGAGACACTGCTGCAAGAGTTCCGAGTACACAACCGAAACAATGGAAAAATGGAACTGGAATACACAATCTGTCCGCGTTCGACAACTTCATAGTTTCTCCAATCATATTGCCATTATTCACGACATTATTATGAGTGAGCATGACACCTTTAGGAAACCCTGTCGTCCCAGATGTGTACTGGATGTTAATGACATCATCCGGATTGAGAGATTTTTTGCGAATCTCCAGTTCTTCATCCAATACCATTTCTGCGTGTTTCAAAAACTCATACCAATTGTAAATTCCTACTTCATTATTCTCTGTCATCAAAATCACACGTTTCAAATTCGGCAACGTAGGACAATCGATATGCCCTCCATCGCTTTCCTCTTGGGACGGACAAATGGAACGCAAAATCTCTAGATAACTAGTATCTTTGAATCCCTCGTCCAAAATGAGAGTAGTGGCTTCGGATTGCTGCAGTAAATACTGTAACTCGGTTGCTTGATAATTCGTGTTGACCGTTACGAGAATTGCGCCCATTTTACCGGTCGCAAATTGACTCAGTAGCCATTGTGGTTTGTTATCCGACCAAATCGCTACGTGTTCCCCTTTTTGAATTCCAATCCCCATAAATGCTTTTGCAAGTTGATCCGTTTCTTTGTCGAATTCAGTGTACGTTTTTCTCAATTTTCGATCCGGATACACATATGCTTCGTTTTCAGGGTACCGAACTGCCTGCTCACTTAAAATTTCTCCGACCGTTTTATTCATCAGCTCCATTTCTCCATCCTCCTATCTAATTCTAAGTTCCTTCTATAATATCATAGTTTTCTGATTGTGATGAATAATTATTAAATTTAACACAACAATTATTCGACAAAAAAACAAGCAGAGTGTAAATTACCCTCGCTTGTTGAGTATTGTAGTTTTTTACTCGATTGGTGTCACTCTACCACGTTCATCCTTGTAGAATACATGCTGTCTCTCTAATTTTGTCGGTGAATCTAGTCCTGCTGCCGCAGCAATTCTGAACAACCCCTCACGCATTGTCAAAATATAATTGGTGACCCGATACTTTTTCTCTTCGACTACGAGACCACGCTGTAAATGCGGATTTGTCGTAGCAACACCTGCCGGGCATTCATTGGTATGACAGCGTTGTGCCATAATACACCCCACCGAAATCATAAACCCACGAGCAATTTGGACAAGATCCGCCCCCATTGCAAGTGCAATTGCCGCTTTGTCTGGAGTTGTCATCTTTCCGGAAGCAATGATTTTCACTCGATCCCGCACTTCAAATTTCCTTAATGCGTCATCCAGTATGATCAATGCAGATTTAATCGGAAGGCCCACTGAATCTGCTAAGTCTTGATACGTCGCACCTGAACCACCTTCCGAGCCATCTAAAGAAATGAAGTCTGGCCCCATTCCAGTTTCTTTCATGAATGAAGCTAATTCTTCTGCATCCGATATTCCACCAATTACAATTTTAATGCCAACAGGTTTCCCAGAATGATTCCGAATTTTTTCGATGAATGAAAACATGGAAGGGAAATCATCGAACTGATGGAAACGGTTCGGACTGTTAATCGTTTTAAACGGTGTGACATTCCGAATCAAGGCGATTTCTTCCGTCACTTTTGAACCTTCCACGTGTCCACCACGCATTTTTGCTCCTTGCGCCAGTTTCAGTTCGAACGCCCGGACTTTTGGATTTTCCGCCTTTTCAGTGAGTAGGCCCCAATCGAATTCACCTTCGCTTGTGCGGAATCCAAACAATCCGGAACCGATTTGCGCGATAATATCTGCATCTCCTGCTAGATGGTGTGGGGATAGACCTCCTTCCCCTGTATTCATCCATGCCCCCGTTGCCATCCCGATTCCTTTAGAAAGTGCCGTGATCGCATTTTCACCAAGTGCTCCATAACTCATGGCCGATTGTCCAAGCAAGCTATGGACACGGAAAGGATGCTTACAGTTCGGGCCGATTACAACTGCATCCTCGTCAGGAAGTAACCATGGGTCTGCCGTCACTTCTTCCCGGTGCTCTCTGCGGGAGAATAACCCTTCACCATCGACTATATATCTCATTGAATCTACTTTGCGATCGTTATCTACACGCATTTCTTCGTTCTGTTTCGTAAACATCGCATTCCGCAAATAATAACCAGACGCATCAAAGTCACGTTTTGAGCCGAATCCGATTACGCTCTTTAAGTATTTCCCCGGTAGAACCATATGCAAATAATCTTCCCGGCTGAACGGCTTACCTTCGTTATCATTGTCAAATAAATATTGCCTGAATTCCGGACCGACTTTTTCAATCATATATCGAATTCTGCCAAGTATAGGATAATTCCGTAAAATAGCATGCTGCTTCTGCTTCCTATCAAATATATATACATAAGAAATTGCCAAAATAGGAATGACGATAAATGCAGATACTATCAGCATAGTGGTCAGAGAAAGTCCTTCAAAAATGTTCATAAGCTCCACTCCTTTTCTATAATCTCAAACTGGTGTACCATTAATCACAATCACTAGTTGGAGGCGATTCACAATGGTTATTGACTTACTGAAATCTCATGCATCTGTTCGTTCCTATACGGATGAGCATTTATCCACAGAAACAGTCCGAGAACTTGTTACAGCTGGTCAACACGCCGCTAGTTCTCATTTTGTCCAAGCCTATTCCGTTATCCACGTAACTGATGCGTCAGTTCGTGAAAAACTAGGTGAGTATTCCAAAAACCCTCATCAATTCAATGGCGCTGGTGCTGCTTTGGTCTTTTGTGCGGATTTCCATCGCTTACAAACTGCTGCTGCATTGCATGACCGTTCAATCGACTACTCTCACGCGGAAGCCATGCTCGTCGGAACGATTGATGTTGCACTCTTTGCACAAAATGTTGCAATCGCTGCTGAGTCCAAAGGATACGGCATTTGCTATATCGGGGGTGTCCGAAATAGCCCCGCTGAGATTAGCGAACTACTCAAACTTCCTGAGGGTGTAGTTCCGATGTTTGGTATGACAATTGGTGTTCCTGCAAAGTCGAATGAGGTGAAGCCTCGTTTACCAGTGGATGCAGTGCTGCACGAAAATATGTATGATGCTAGCAACTATGTGGAAATACTTCGTGATTACGACGCAACTATGGAGACTTATTATGAAACACGAAGCTCCAATCGTAAGCACGCAGGCTGGACTGAACAGATGGCTGATTTCTTGCAATCACCTCAACGTCCCTACATGAAAGAATTTCTAAGAGATCGAGGATTTAACTTTGACTAATAGTCTGCTTTCTTCCCTACCTCTCTTGTAAAGGAGTCAAACCTAATGGAGTTAGAAAAATTGATCACCGACTTAGCGAAACGTTTTACGGATGGCACTTTTGTCCGCGCAACGTTCAGTCAACCCCGTACAAAATCAGAAGGCTTATTGCGTATTAAAGCGAAGCCGATTGAATTGAAAGGTGAGTTGCACATTCAGTTTGAAGAACAGTTTGAACGCGTGCTGAATCACCATAATATTTCAGTCGAAGGCGTCGAGCTATTTTTGACCAATGTACTAATGCATTTCAAACAAGTACAAGCCGAATTCACAGGTGAAACGATTCAAATACAGCTGACTAAGAAATTTAAAGTCTCCTGGAAGTCGAGTGCGACAGAAACGTCCAGGACCGCTGATTTATCGCACAATCGTAAAAAGAATTATTTGCTTGAAGAGGGCACTCCTTATCCATTTTTAATACGCCTTGGTGTACAGACTGAAGATGGACGGGTTAAGAAACAAAAGCACGATAAGTTTAGGCAGATTAACCGGTTCATTGAATACATCGATGACGCTTTGACCCATCTCCCGAATGATCGAACTGTCCGGATTCTGGATTTCGGTTCTGGTAAATCGTATTTAACGTTTGCGTTGTATCATTATCTTCATATTGAAAAGGGACTCGATATCCACGTGACCGGCCTCGATTTGAAGAAAGAGGTCATTGAAGAATGCTCTGAGATTGCACGCGACCTTGAATACGATCGCTTGGAGTTTTTAGTTGGTGACATTAATGATTATGAGGATGAAACCTCTGTTGACATGGTAGTCACGTTGCATGCGTGTGACACTGCGACGGATATGGCACTCGCACGGGCGGTCCGTTGGGGAGCGAGCGTGATTTTGAGTGTACCGTGCTGTCAACATGAATTGTTTAGTCAAATCCAGTCACCTGCGCTAGATGTGATGTTGCAGCATGGTCTCGTGAAAGAACGTTTTTCCGCACTGGCAACGGATTCGATGCGCGCGGAGTTGTTGACGCTCGCTGGGTACGAAACACAGTTGCTGGAATTCATCGATATGGCGCATACACCAAAAAATATTTTGATTCGTGCGTACCATTCAGGGAAACAGCCCTCTTTGGAGTCTGTTGAACGATATAGGGCTTTCAGGGATTTATTGAATGCTAAGCCGTTTTTGGAGAATGAATTGAAGTTGGAAGTATTGAGTAAATAAGTGGAGAGCACCTGCGATTGCGGGTGCTCTTTTTTTGTGATGATGGTGTTGGTGGTGCTTGAGTGATTTTGCTGCTTGCTTGAGCGGATCTGACTCTCTCTTGATCACTTTTCCATTTGCTTGAGCAGATCCGCTACTCGCTTGATCACTTTTCCACTTGCTTGAGCGGATCCGACTCTCGCTTGATCACTTTCCCACTCGCTTGATCACTTTCATTTCATTCAACCTGAAAATCAAACTCACGTAAAAACGCCCGCGCTCTCAAATAAGAGGCGGACGTTTTTTTACAATTCGGACACGGAAGTTTCTCGCGCCATCACTTCATCATACTGCGCATGATCGAGTTCTCCCGTCACACGCGCCGTTGTGACACCAGCTGTCATGGATCCACTGACATTTAACGCTGTGCGGCCCATATCTATAAGTGGCTCGACAGAAATTAGAATCCCTGCAAGTGCAATCGGTAGATTCAACGCAGACAATACGAGAATTGCAGCGAACGTTGCGCCTCCCCCAACACCTGCGACGCCGAATGAACTAATCGCGACAATCGCAATGAGTGTCAAAATGAATTGAGCGTCAATCGGTTGACCGACCGTCGGCGCAATCATAACGGCGAGCATGGCTGGATAAATACCCGCACATCCGTTTTGACCGATTGATAGCCCAAATGATCCTGCGAAGTTCGCTATTCCATCAGGTACTCCAAGTCGCGTCGTTTGTGTGTTTAGTGTCAATGGTAATGTACCCGCACTGGATCGTGATGAAAAGGCGAACAGTAACGTATCTCCCGCTTTCTTCACGTACGTAATCGGGTTTAATCCTGTTGCGGCAAGAATCACTAAGTGCACTAAGAACATGACAATCAATGCGGCATAAGAAGCGGCTACAAACTTACCTAGATTCACTATCGCGCCGTAATCAGACAACGCAACAGTCCGTGCCATGATTGCGAGGATTCCATAAGGCGTGAGTCGTAATACAATTTTTACGACTGCCATTACCAATGAATATACTGCATCGATTCCTTTTTGTACTACAGCCGCTTGTTCAGGCTCCTTTCTCCGGATTGTCAAAAATGCGAATCCTAAAAATGCCGCAAAGATGACAACACCTATTGTAGATGTCGGACGAGCACCCGTGAAATCGAGAAATGGATTAGCTGGCAATAAATCTATTAACTGTTCAGGCAGCACTTTATCTGAAACGCCTGCCGCAGTTTCTTCCAATGATACTCCGCGAGAAATCTCAGCATCGCCTTGTACGATTTGCTCAGCGTCTAGCCCAAACAAGAGTGAAGATCCGATTCCAATCAGTGCAGCAATCGCTGTCGTTCCAATTAGAATTCCTAAAATCAAGGCCGCCTGTTTCCCGAAGTTCTTCCCCGCCGCCACTTTCGTAAAGGCAGTCAAAATCGAGATGAACACGAGTGGCACGACAATCATTTGTAAGAGTTTAATATAGCCTGTGCCCATAATATTGAACCAGGGAACCGATTGCTGAAGTGCGGTCGATTCAACCCCATAACTGACATGCAAGATAACACCATATAAAATTCCAAGACCCAATCCAGTAAACACACGTTTTGAAAACGAAACGTGTTTGCGGTTCATCCAAAACAAAATACCCGCTAGCAAAAGCAATCCCGCCACATTCAATAAGACAAATCCTGTCTCCATCCCGACGTCCCCCTTTGTAAATAATCTATGATTTTCTAATACACTTTATCTTATGTATTCAATCCCGATATGTCAACTAGGGATTGAGGTATTTTTCTTGTTTCTATAAATTTTTTTTACTGGACGTACCTAATAAAGGCCATATATAGCTGATTTGCAGTCTCCTATACAGGTTTCCAAGTGCACTCAACTTTGCTACAATAAACAAAATCTAACATCTCAAATGGAGGGCTCACATGTTTACTCTTCCTGTTTCAGAAAAAGTGTCACTGAAGTTACTCGAACAAGAGAATGCAGCAGAACTATACTTTCTGGTAAATGAATCACGGGAGCATTTGCGCGAGTGGCTTCCATGGGTTGACGGAGCACTTTCTCCTGAAAGCTATCGTCCTGTCATCGAAATGTGGTTGAAACAGTTTGCGGAACACAATGGCTTTCAGGTAGGTATCCTGTACGAAGGTAAGATTGCGGGAATGATTGGATTTCACAAGATTGACTGGATGAATAGAAGTACGAGTTTAGGCTATTGGATTGGGGATCGTTTTCAAGGACATGGAATTATGACGGATTCAGTTCGTACACTAGTTGACTGCGCGTTTTCTACATACAAACTAAATCGCATAGAGATTCGTTGTGGAGTTGAAAATGTAAAAAGCCGTGCAATTCCAGAGCGGCTCGGTTTTCATCTTGATGGTATTCAACGCGATGGTGAGTTTTTGTATGATCATTTTCATGATCTGGCTATGTATAGTATGCTTGCGCGTGATTGGAACTAACAAAGAATGGCTGTCACTCTCTGTAAGAGAGGTGGCAGCTGTTTTTAGTTTCATTGTTTGATTGTTAACTTTGTATCGAGCTGGTTTCAGCTGGAATCGAGCGGGTTTCCTCTCGTATTGATCGCCTTGCAGCCAGAATCGAGCGGGTTCCCTCTCGTATCGATCGCCTTGCAGCCAGAATCGAGCGGGTTTCCTCTCGTATCGAGCGCCTTGCGACCGGAATCGGGCGGGTTCCCTCTCGTATCGATCGCCTTACGACCGGAATCGGGCGGGTTCCCTCTCGTATCGATCGCCTTACGCATAGTCCTCTTAACAGCCGCTAAGTAACAATAGTAAACTTCTACGCGTGACTCAAGAACACGCAACATACGTTGGGAAAACTTGTTTCAACAACTAATTGAGGGACGCTTCTCAAAAATTGAAACCACAATTGTAATCTGCAGTTTATGTAAAGTTTATGTAAATAAGGTACACTGTTTAAATGGTTTATAGCTCAAGACATTCTGCAGAGGAGGTCAAACAATGGCAGTAGAAAAAACATCTAAAGTGAACATCGGCTTTATTATTCTGTTGGTTGGTGTGTTCATGGCGGCACTGGACAACGGGATAATCAGTGCGGCACTTACAACCATTAACACCTCATTCGATGTAAGTGCTACGCAAGGATCTTGGGGGATTACTCTGTACACGCTAGGTCTTGCTGTGATGACGCCGATCGTCGGGAAACTCGCTGACCGGTATGGACGCAAAAAACTCTTCCTCATTGAAATTGTGATCTTCACCATCGGTTCACTCGGGGTAGCGCTCAGTCCAAATTTCACGCTATTCCTCGCAGCGCGTTTGTTCCAATCATTTGGTGGTGGTGGTATTTTCATTATCGCGAGCTCTCATGTATTAAGTACGTTTACGAAAGAAAAGCAAGGCAGCATGCTCGGACTTCTTGGCGGGATGAACGGAATCGCGTCAGTTGTCGGACCGAACATCGGGAGTTTCCTTATCGATATCACAGGAAACTGGCATTGGCTATTTCTGATTAATGTTCCTATCGGGATCGCACTCGTCGTAGTCGGTTTCTTCTCATTGGAAGAAACAAAATCCTATGTTATGTCTAAAATTGACTTCCTCGGGATTTCGCTCTTGTCCTTCTCTATATTGAGCGTCATGTTCGCGATTAATAACATTGGACGTGGTGGTTCCTTCACTGAAGCAATCGTAAAATGGAGTGTGCTTGGACTTTTAGTTCTCGGAGTCTTAATTTTCGCAACCCTCATCTTTGTTGAAAAGCGCAACGAACAGGGGGATAAAATCGACCCGATTCTTCCATATAGCTTACTTCGCAAGCCCACTTATGCGATGACAATGGTAATGGGATTATTATCAGGGACGTTCATCGGTGCGATTATTTTCATTCCATCCTTTGCACAACAAATCCTCGGAATTCCCGCCGCGAAATCAGGCTACTGGATGACACCCCTTGCACTCGCTTCAGGTATCGGAGCCGGTGGAGGAGGTTATTTTGTAGATAAAAAAGGACCAGTGAAGACGTTGATTTTTGCAGGAATCATCGGGATCATCGGCTTCGGTGGTCTTGGTTACTTTGTGGATACTAAATTGCTGTTCATCGTTTTCTCTGTCATCGCAGGAGCAGGATTCGGATTTGTACTGGGCGCACCATTGACCGTCCTCACTTCAAATGCTGCTGGGACACAAAAAGGCTCTGCTATCGGAACTCTTTCCGTAGCGCGTCAAGTAGGACTGACCATTTCTCCAACTATCTTTGCGGTGTTCATCCAAAATGGATTCAGTAAAATTGGAGACCTGATCCCTCAGAAGTTGAAGGAACACGGAATCGATCCTAGTCAACTTCCAGAAGGTTCTATGGAGGAATTGGCGGGTAGCAGCTACGGAGATTTGCAAGCTAAAATTGACCAGATCCCTGCACCTGAAGTGCGAGACGCTTTGCATGAAGCATTTCAACAAGCTGCGCACTCAGCATATGAACCGATCTATTTAACAACCGCTTTCATGGCGCTTCTCATGATCATCATTTCCATTGTGTTTAGTAAACAATATAAACAAGACGCGATTGAAAGCGACAGATTAGATAAACAGGAAACACAGAAAAACCAACAGAGTGTTTCAAAAAACGAATAATGCAGTTTTACCGAACCGTTCAGAACACTCCTGAACGGTTTTTTCACACCATAAAACCCGAAGCTTACACACACTTCGGGTTACTCTTTCCACTCTGCTTTTAAGAGGAGGCAGCGATCATAAGCTTGTAGCTGTTTCAACGCGTTTTCATCATCCATGTTAAACGTTTGAACCCTTCCACTTGCTGAGACGATATAGTATGCAAGATAAGCAACTTCCCCTTGTTTCAAAGTGAGTTCACTTTCAAAGGCCGGCATTAACGTCGATCCTCCAGGCATTCCTTCTAGTTCAGGTAGTAAACGTCCGCCTGGTGAACTGAAAAGGATTCGTTCGATCGTATTTTCATCTGTTTGCTGAACCCCAAACCCAATTAGCAGTACTTGCTGTTCTGCTGAACCATTCCATGGGATTTCCGCAAGCGTTCCTACGTACTCCCCGTGTTCATATTGCTCAATGGTGAGTTGAATACTTTTGCCATCCGCCAATGTGTCTTTTGAAGTAAAATGCAGGGCGTCCATTCCACCTGCACTGTAGATTAACCGCTGTTCATCCTCCGTCAACGTTCTTTGTGTCAACGTGATGGACTTGCCTCCAAAGCATCCCGCTAACAACAATGTTGCGAATAACCATACTCCAGCAACACAAAATCGTTTCACACGCATCCCCTTTGTTTGTTAGCGTTATTCGACGCAGTCTGTCGGTAAAAAGACGTAGTTTCCTTTTTCCACAGGTTCCCCAAATACAAGTGGAACTCGCTCACTAAAAATCGGTCCATCAGCAACGACTGTATGGAATTCACCGGACTCTCCACAACTATCGATTCCGAGCGCTTCGAGTTCATCCATTAATTCAATTGTAAAACGTTCTCCCAGAAAGCGTTTCGGCATCCGACTGGTGTCCACTACAATAATATACGCTTCAAATCCTGCAGCAATGAATTCCTCCAACAATTGCCGTCTCGGGATAAGCCATAGCGGATGCCATGCAGTCATCCCTGCTTGTTCACATGCTTGTTGAACCCAAGTTCGATGGTCTTCTAAATCGATATCGCCAAATACACCATAGCGAATCCCTGCATCTGTGCATTCTTTCATGGCGTCGATAAATTCTTGTTCATAGGTCTCCCAGGATGCCTGTCGTGTCATCAACGGAACCTTCAATCGCTCTGCTTGCGCATGAATGACCGATTCCGGCAAAGCATGAGAGCGAGATCGGTCTGCCTCTTCTTCAAACATTGTCCATATTCGTGTGAGGGTCTCCCCGTTTTCCAACGCTTTGTAAACGGCCATGGTGGAATCCTTACCGCCACTCCAGGATGCTACAAATTTCCGATCCATACAATCCACTCTCCCTCTCTAGTTACTTGCAGACAGTATAGCACGACCATTTCCCTATGCAAAAACCCTCTACGCACAAATGGCATAGAGGGTGATTTGCTAAGTAACCTTTGTTCGATTAACGAACTTCCGGTTAAATTGCTTTTTTCAGTTGTAATGATTCGATTGTATCACGCAATTGTTTCAAATGACGCTTTTCATGCAATCCAACAAACGGGAACCATTGACACAATGGAATTTGTCCAAAAATCGGATGCTTGCATGACTTTTTCATAAGCGACTCTTTGTTGCTGCTATCATATACGTCGAGCAAATATATCCGGGAATTGTGTAATTCCTGTTTCATCTCGCAAAGCGTCTTGAATGTATCCGAAGGAACTGTTCTTCCTGGAGCCTCTACTTTAATGATGCGGTTCGTTGAAATGGAAATTGGCTTCTTCATCGCTTTCGGACTTTCAGGATTTTTCAATTCCTTTGCCACATTTGAAGCGATGAGCGTTTCCATGAGCGAGAGATGCTCGAGGATTTGTTTCGGTGACCAGCCACCATTGGCAGGTTTCCGATTGAGTTCCTCATTCGTCAGTCCTTGGACTGCTTGTAAAATCTTCTTGCGTATTTTGTTATTGCCTTCAAAAACCATGGTACCCCTCCTACGCATTTTTCGCGTCTGCATTCTCTCTGAAATATATTAGAATCATACGCTCATATTCATGAAAAAGGAACCCTAAATTTAACTGTCAGAATAGTAAATTCCCATCCCTTTTATAGCCTATCTGACACCGATCATAGACCACCTTTCAAAAGAATACAACCTTTATGGGTTAATCCTATTGCGAAAGGGTTTCTAGAGGTTTTTTATGCAGAAATAATGGTTGGATTTATATAAAAAAACAGGCCCTCAAAAGAGAACCTGTTTTCCTTATCTTATGATGGCATTGGCGTATCCGTTGGACGCGCGTACCCTTTGTTGTAATCTGTGTCGATTGTTTTACGAATTTCTTTCAACGATTTTCCTTCTTGCGCCATGGTGACAGACTTGACTGCAATTTCTACACAGACGTCACATCGTGTTCCATGGTCATCCCATACGACCGAACCATCTTTTCGGATTTCATCCACAAAACAGTTCAAGTTGCTGCCGTGATCTGCGCTATCCGCACACCCACAGTAGCATGGCATGTATTTCAAAATGTCTTCCGCGCTTCCTGCTACTTGATAAACAAGTTGAAGATCATCTGATTTGTCATCGAGGAAAGCAGGCAGTTCTTCTGCAGACGCAGTGACTTGTTGTAAGTCACCATTCGGAAGTTGTTTTTCTTCACCCACGGCTAATGTTGGCGTTTCTTCATGAGGCTGTTCTGTAGCCGTTTTCCCACCGCATGCAGCGAGAACAATCACAAGTACAGCTAAGATCGGCATGAGACGTTTTTTCATGGACATGTCGACTCCTTTTCTTGAAGTTTGTCCTCTCAGCATACAGGATTAAACATGGTCGTACCGTTACAATATTGTGGCAACTTACAAGCCAGTCATTTTAGAAGGATCTACCCACTCATTGAACTGATCCTCAGTTAGAAGTCCTGTTTTGAGTGCCGCTTCCTTCAAAGTTGTTCCTTCTTTGTGAGCCGTTTTTGCAATCTTAGCTGCATTTTCATACCCAATATGCGGATTAAGTGCAGTTACGAGCATGAGTGAATTTTTCACTTTGTTATCGATTTCTTCAAGATTTGGTTCAATTCCAACTGCACAGTTGTCGTTGAAGCTGATCATTCCATCTGCTAACAGTTTTGACGTTTGCAAGAAGTTGAAGATGATGACTGGCTTGAATACGTTGAGCTCGAAGTTCCCCTGGCTCGCTGCAAATCCGATTGTTGCGTCATTCCCCATGATTTGTGCAACGACCATCGTCAATGCTTCACTTTGTGTAGGGTTCACTTTTCCTGGCATGATCGAACTACCTGGCTCGTTTTCAGGAATCGTAATTTCACCGATACCTGAACGCGGACCGCTAGCAAGCCAACGTACGTCATTGGCAATTTTCATAAGATCTGCAGCAAGTGCTTTCATGGCACCGTGTGTGTAAACGACTTCGTCATAGCTTGTAAGTGCGTGGAACTTGTTTTCAGCTGACGTAAAGTCAATACCGACAGACTTCGAAATTTCTTCTGCCACTTTGTCTCCGAATCCTTTTGGTGCGTTCAGACCCGTACCGACAGCTGTTCCACCGATCGCAAGTTCTTTCATCGATTGAACGCTTTCCTTAAGCATCTTCTCCGTTTTCACAAGCATCTGATGCCAACCGCTCATCTCTTGACCAAGTGTAAGAGGTGTCGCATCCTGCAAGTGTGTGCGGCCAATTTTAATAATGTCCATGAACGCTTCCGACTTATCGCCTAGCGTTTTCTTTAGTTTCTCAAGTGCTGGTAGGAGTTCACGTTCAACTGCGATTACTCCTGATACGTGAAGCGCCGTCGGGAATGTATCATTTGAACTTTGTGATTTGTTCACGTCGTCATTCGGGTGCAAGCGCTCTTCCTCGCCCCACTCTTCAAGCAACTGATTCCCGCGGTTAGCGAGTACTTCGTTCATATTCATGTTTGACTGCGTTCCACTTCCTGTTTGCCAAACGACAAGTGGGAAATGGTCGTCCCATTTACCTTCTAATACTTCATTGGCTGCAGCTGAGATTGCTTTCATCTTCACTTCGGAAAGATTTCCGAACGAGTGACTTGCAATGGCTGCAGATTTTTTCAAATGTGCAAAGGCCTGGATGACGCCAGTCGGAATGCGTTCTCCGCCAATTTTAAAGTTTTGTTTACTACGCTGTGTTTGTGCACCCCATAGTTTGTCCGCTGGGACTTGAATTTCACCAAACGTATCGTGCTCAATGCGGTATTCCATCCTGAAAACCCCTTTTCGGAAATAAATTGACTCTCTTCTTATCTATCATGCCGGAATTCATCTGTAAAATCAAAGATATTTGAATCAGTACAATAAGAAAAAGATCCGCCATAGTGAGCGGATCTTCCTTTTATAATTCGCGGCGTAACGCATCGATGACATCGATTTGTGTTGCTTTACGTGCGGGACGCCATCCTGAAATCATTGCCACGCTAATACTGATCGCTGATGCAATGACAACGAGCTGCCAGGGAATGATTGAAAACGTGATGTTCAATTCATTAAAGTCCTCTTCTCCAAGTGCCGCTCCTACGATGAGTGGCAAGATGTAGTTTGCGAGGATGCTAATTGCATAAGAAAGGATGACTGCGATGACAGTTCCAATGATGCCAATCCATGCACTTTCAAGTAAAAACAATCGCTGAATCAGTTTTGGTTTCGCACCGAGCGCTTTCATGACACCGATTTCGCGTGTACGCTCAGTCACTGCCATCGTCATCGTATTGAAGATACCAATAGAAGAAATTAAGATAGCAATGGTTCCAACGAAGATAAGTCCGGCTTTTAGGGCTAAGAAAAAGACATCGATTTGCTCCAACTCTTCTGATATTGAATACACAGAATATCCGTCATCTTTTAACGATGTCGTGATGCCCTTTACATTTTGCAGTTCATCCGCATAGATGTTTAGGTTTGAATAGAACAGCGGATCCGCACCTTCTTTTGGCTTATGTCGATCATAAATAGCTTCTAGTTCTGGTATTATCGATGCATCCGCATATAGGTTACTATCGAACATAAAGTCTTTTGCAGGTTCCTTTGCGATTCCAACAATCTTCAGTTGAATCGGTTCACCGTACAATTCAGATGTTTCGAGGCTTCCAAGTTCATATGTGATTTCCTTACCTAGGAGATCACCTTCATAGTGCGGCATTTCAATTTCAGCATCACCTTCTGTAGTCGAGTCCTCCGCTGACTGTTGGTTTTCCAGCTTCTCAACTTCCGCTTCATCGATTAAATTTTTTGCAAAATCACTTCCGACGACGATTTCATATTTATTCTCCGGTAAACGCCCTTTCTCTAACGCGAATCCTGCCTTTTGCTCTTCCGCAAACTCTGAAACGACAAGTGTTCCAGAATTGCTATATGTGTCGAGTGTGGATTGCTGAGACAAACTAATTTGTTGGCGTAAAACGACCGCTTTCACATGATTTAGCTTCTTCATTTCTTCTGCTTTTGCAGAATCGATATCGCTCGAATACACTTCAATTTGTGTGACGAGTCGGTTGTCCAAAATTTCGCTGCGCAATGTGTCTTGGATCCCGAATCCGACAGAAGCTAAAATGATAAGAAAAGCGGTTCCCATCGTTGCGGCTAAGATTGTCATGAATACACGTAGTTTGTTCTTTTTAATGTGCTGGCTAACAAAATCGATTTGGTCCTTAAATTGCATGATGCACACCCCCTGCTTTCAATACACCGTCGTGCATTTGGTAAATTTCATCTGCAATAGATGCAACTTCATCGTCGTGAGTGATAATGACGAAAGTAATTCCACGGGATTCGTTCAGCGAACGGATGAGCGCTAGAATTTCCTGTTCCGTTTCTGAGTCAAGACTGCCAGTTGGTTCATCTGCAAATATGATTGGTGGATTCGTGATGAGTGCACGGGCGATACTAACACGTTGTTGTTGACCACCCGACAACTCATTCGGGTAATGGTCTTGCACTTCTTTCAAACCTACGTGTTGGATGAGTTGCTTCACTAGTTTTGTGCGTTCTGCTTTTGTCGTGCCTTTCAGTTTCAAAGGTAGCTCAATATTCTCGAATGTCGTGAGACCGGGCATGAGCTGAAAATTCTGGAAGATGAACCCGAATTGGTCTAGCCGGAATTCTGCACTTTGGGTTTCATTGAAATCAGACGTCACTGTTCCATTGACTGTAATTTTCCCGCTCTCAGGCTTAAGGAATCCAGCCATAATATGAAGTAATGTTGACTTCCCTGATCCACTTCTTCCGACAATCGAGATAATGGAACCTTTTTGCACTTCGAAAGAAAGGTCTTTCAAGACAGGGACAGGCCGCTCTTTTCCTTTTTTACCGATTTTGAACGAATGCTGAATATTTTCTACGCGAATCAATTTGATGTCCTCCTCTAACTTGCTGATACTTTGAGTATGACAGTCAAATCTTTAGAAGAAGTGTATGGAAAAATGAAGAATTTCTTAAGATGCGAGAAGTTTTTCAATTTGAATGCTTTTCAGGGCGAAGCACTCCTTCTGGCTCTTGGTCTTGATTGATGAAGGGAACTATTCTGAGAGTGGATGGGTTATTGGCCTGGCGGTGGATGCTGACGATGGTGGAAGAGAGGTTTATGATCAGTTTTCAAGTTTTATGAGCAGTTTTTTTCGTTTATGGTCATTTCCACGTACTTATGATCACTTCTAGAGATTTTTGAGCAGTTTTGCAAATTTATGAGCATATTTACGTTTTTATGAGCGTTTCTCAAGTTTTATGAGCACATTTCTAGGCCACGAGTTGATAAACATTTGCTTCCTGCCATTTAGGACACTTTCGCTTCACAACTTTCCGTAGTAATTGCTTCGCATGGCGAAGCACACCAATTAAATCTTGGTTTTGATTGGTTAAAGGCACTTTTCCGCGAGTAGGTACTTTGCTTGCCTTGAATCAGGCCGCGGGCAAATGGTTATGATCAGTTTTTGAGTTTTATGAGCGATTTTCCTGATTTATGATCAGTTTTCTAGTGTTATGATCAAATACCAAGGTTTATGAGCAGTTTTGCAAACTTATGAGCACATTTACGTTTTTATGAGCGTTTCTCAAGTTTTATGAGCACATCCAAGTTTTTATAAGGATCCACTCATCACTCGCTTGATTCTAGAAAAATCTCTACACATAAAAAAGCTGTTCTCCCGAGACATCTGGGGAGAACAGCCTACTTCATTTAATTATTTCACTTTTATTTTAATCTTCGTCAGTTGCAGCTTCTTCTGTAGATGCCGCTAGTGGTGAACGAGGTTTCTTGAGTTCTTCCGCTAGGTTATCGAGGCTTGGGCGCAATGTCCCTTTACCTGCGTAACTTTCTAGCATTTCTTTAATGTTTAGACCTGTTGTAGCACCTAGTGATTCCTGCATTGTAGCCATGAGGTCAGTTGCGTAGCCAGTTACTTTGTTAGCACCGCCACCTTCGCCGCTACCTGTATCGACCACAGTAATCTTATCGATGTTAGCAAGTGGGCTTGCGACTTGTTTCGCGTATTCTGGTAGCATGCCAACGATCATATCGAGCATAGCTGCCTGACCGTAGTGTTCGAATGCTTCCGCGATTTTGCGCTTCGCTTCTGCTTCCGCAAGACCTTTCAAACGGATGATATCCGCTTCAGATTCACCTTGAGCACGTTGGGAATCGGCACGCGCTGTACCATCGAGACGAACTTTTTCAGCATCTGCAGCTGCACGCGCTTCAATGCGGTATTTCTCTGCATCAGCTTCAGCAAGTTGGCGGGATTTATCAGCCGCGGCATTCTGTTCAATTGCGTAACGGTCCGCATCTGCTTTTTTCTTAACTTCAGAGTCGTATTGTCGCTCACGACGTTGAATCTCTTTTTCTTCGAGTTCAATTTGTTTCTGACGTTCGATGATGCGGATTTGCATCTCTTGCTCCATAACTTCCTGCTTAGAACGAGCTGTTTGCAATTCGTAAGCCTGGTCAGCACGCGCACGAGCCGCGTCTTGCTCCAGACGGTATTCTGCAACTTTCAGTTGATTTTCCTTTTCGGCTTCTGCAATTTCAGTTGCGCGTTCGATTTCCGCTTTTTGTGCTTCTTTTGATGCTTCCGCGTTCTTGATACGTGTTTCTTTCTCTGAAATCGCTGTAGCAATATCGGCATCACGTTTAACCTGTGCGATACGCGGCTTACCGAGTGAATCGAGATAGCCGTTTTTATCGCGTACGTCTTTAATCGTGAATGATACGATCACTAAGCCCATTTTCGCTAAATCTTGTGAAGCCACGCGTTGAACTTCTTGAGAGAATTTGTCGCGGTTTTTATAAATTTCTTCAACGGTCATCGATCCTAAGATGGAACGCAGGTGACCTTCCAATACTTCTTTCGCTTCGTTCTCTCGGTCTTCTTTTGACTTTCCGAGGAACTGCTCAGCAGCTGTGGCAATTTCTGAAATGGACCCGCCAATCTTAATGATTGCCGTTCCATCTGCCATAACTGGAACTCCTTGCTCTGTGTATACTTCGGGAGTTGTAACTTCAAGCTTGCTAGACAGCAAACTGAGTGGCGCTGCCTGTTGGAACACCGGCAGGACGAACGTACCGCCACCACGAATGATTTTCACTTTGTTTCCAGAGTCGTCGGTATGGACATTTTTCGTCCCGATATAACTACCAGTAACAATTAAGGCTTCATCTGGTCCGACTGTTCGGTACTTTGTTACGTACACAAGGATAACAGCTAACACAACAAATACTGCGATTGCAATGGCAATCCACATTCCAGGTAATTCTATTGGCATTTTGTTTCCCCCTTAAGCTAGTAAGATTATTTGAAACGGAAAGGTTCGTATTCTTTGACGATGAACGTTCCTGAATCGACTTCGATAATAAGCACTTCTTTTCCATAATCGATCGGATGGTTTTCATAACCAGATGCTCGCTTCGACAAAACGCCATTGACTGTTTCGATAACAATTTCACCAAATCCATCCGCAGGAATTGGAACAATGACTTTAGCCACTTTTCCTGCAAGCGATTCATCTGTATAGGCAATAGAAACTTCTGCCGACTTCAGTGGCAACAAAATGAAGAAATATAGTAAAAAGTCGAGTATTGCGCCGGCAGCAAGTGAAATAATTAGAATAACTCCGCTTCCAAGTCCTGTAGCTAGTTCCAGTACATATCCCCACGTTGCCGTTAAGGTAATGAATGGCAAGATGACGGCTGGATCTAACAAAGGAAACAAATCACCTGCTCCATCCGTTAAATCACTGAAGAATAAGTAGAGCAACGTTGCAATTCCTGCAACAATCAATATCGGTAAGTATAGTTCTTGAATCGTCATGCCGAACAGTTCCATTTCAAACACCCCCTTTGTCTATTCTATACGTAAGAGATTCGGAAAGGATTCATTTGAATGAATATTTCGTAACAGAATTTTTAAATCCGGTTATTTGCTACCTCTTTTGTGAATAATTCATGAAGTGCAATTTTTTTGTCGAAAAATCGCAAATTATGTTCGTCTTACAATGTTGAATTTGCTATAATAGATAAGTTATTAATCAATTCACTTTCCGTTAATCGGATGGAGGTCAATCATGTTCAGTCCAAGAAAAACCGATCCCTTTTTTGTTGCTCTGCTAACAATCGCAGAACATGTGCAAGAAGCCATGCACTATGCAAATGATTATAAAGTGACGTCCGTTGCTGACTTAAAAGAAGTTAGTATACGGTTAAAGAAGTACGAAACGGATGGGGACGACCTAATCCACGAGCTTATCTCAAAACTGAACACATCATTCATGACACCAATCGAGCGTGAAGATATTTTACAACTCGCCATTAAGATGGATGACATTTTGGACGGAGTCGAACATTTCGCCGCTAACTTAGAAATGTTTTCATTGATTGAAATCGATGAATACGTCCAGACATTCATGGACAACATCGTGAAAAGTTCTGACGAAATCGTAAAAGCGATGAAGTTGTTAGAACGGAGAAAACTTGTTGAAATGCGTGATCACGCAGTCACAATTAAGGAATACGAACGAATTTGTGATGAAGTGCTTCGTACATCCATTAAGCAATTGTTCATACGCGAGACGGATCCAATCCGAATCATCCAATTTAAAGATATATACGAACTGTTAGAAGATGTTGCAGATTACTGCCAGGATGTCGCCAACACGATTGAGACGATCATCATGCGTAACGCGTAAGGGGGCAGACTGATGGATACAGTATTGCTTCTGACCATTTTGATAGTCATTTTTGCACTTGTATTTGATTTCATTAACGGGTTTCATGATACAGCGAATGCAATTGCCACTTCCGTGTCGACGCGTGCGCTTAAGCCTCGTGTAGCGATTTTACTAGCTGCGACGATGAACTTTGCGGGTGCTTTAACATTCACCGGCGTAGCAAAAACCATTTCAAAAGATATTGTGGATCCGTTCACACTAGAAAACGGTTCAATCGTCATTTTAGCCGCTCTCCTGTCTGCGATTATATGGAACTTGGTAACGTGGTATTTCGGTATTCCTTCCAGTTCCTCACACGCCTTGATCGGTTCGATTGCGGGCGCTGCGATTTCAGCTGCCGGATTTGGTATTTTAAACTATAGTGGATTCACTAAAATTATGAAGGCACTTCTCATCTCACCAGTCATAGCAATAGTAGGAGGATTCATCGTCATGACGATCCTTCGGGCTGTGCTGAAAAATAGAAATCTGTTTAAAGCAAACAAACGTATTCGGTATTTGCAAATTCTTACAGCCGCGATTCAGTCGTTTACACATGGTACAAACGATGCTCAAAAAGCTATGGGGATTATTACGATGGCCCTTATTGCTGCAAACCTTCAAACAGGTGACGATATTCAAATGTGGGTACGGATTGCCGCTGCCACTTCCATGGGTATCGGGACATCAATCGGTGGATACAAAATCATTAAAACAGTCGGTGGTAAGATTATGAAAATCCGTCCAATCCACGGGGCTGCTGCCGACTTGAACTCTGCTGCAATTATTTTTGGAGCAACGCTTCTTCACTTGCCTGTATCGACAACTCATGTGATCTCTTCCTCCATTATGGGAGTAGGCTCTGCTCAACGTGTAAAAGGCGTTAAATGGGGGACCGCTAAGAAGATTGTCATCACTTGGGTGATAACGATGCCTATCTCCGCATTGGTAGCTGCAGTATTGTATCAATTGCTTAACTTGTTATTTTAATTTGAACATATGGGTTGCTTTGCCAACTACCCTCTGTTATGATTAAGAAGAATTATTTTTGTTCGGCGCGATGGTTGAGTTCACTTGACCCTTTCAAGACTTGAGCAAGGATAGTAACACAATGTATGCGCTATTACGCATACGAGGAGGAAACAAACATGGAACATGGTAAAGTAAAATGGTTTAACGCAGAAAAAGGTTACGGCTTCATCGAACGTGAAGATGGCGACGACGTATTCGTTCACTTCTCAGCAATCCAAGGCGAAGGCTTCAAGACTCTTGAAGAAGGCCAGGATGTAACTTTCGAAATCGAGCAAGGCCAACGCGGTCTTCAAGCTACAAACGTTGAAAAGAACTAATTAACTTCAACCTTTCAAAACCGTTTCCTCCTAAGGGAACGGTTTTTTTATGTTGTTTTATCCCCATTATGAATTGCTTCTGTTTGCTGATTCATTCCCCCAAAAAGCCGATTGTCCGCTTCAGCTCTCCATTTTACCGACTCTTCCACTCATATTGCCGATAACACATGCTATCTTTCCGATTCAACTAATCTACAATCCTACTGTCCAAAGATACGAATTCTTCCAACGAAATAGTTCCATTCTCCAACTCTACCAGATATGATGAACATAAAGAAACTTACATAAGAAAGAGGGACTCAACATGAAAGCATTCTCCGGCTTCGTTGCCGCTCGGTATAAATGGCTAATTGGTTTCTGGATCCTGCTACTCATCGGTTTTGCCATTTTTGCAATCCGACTCCCAGGTCTTCTCGAAGGCGATGGATTCCGTATGGACGGCGAGCAAGAAGACGTTTCCAATACGTTAACACAAGACTTTGACCAGCCCGACGAAACCATGTTTCTCGTCTTCGAAGGGAAAACAGATGATGAGATTTCAGATGCCTTAACCTCCATCGAAAAACTCGACATCACAAAAGAGATCATTTCCCCACTAGATGAATCAGATCAGTATAAAGACGACATCTCCTATGCGATGCTTCATTTCGATGATAGTGAGAGCGATAAGTCCAGTCTCGTTACTGAAATTCGCGATTCGGTGGGAACGGATAACGGCATCACACTTACCGGACAATCACCGATTACCAAAGATATTAACGCGGCAAGTCAAAAAGATTTAATGGTCGCTGAAGCAATCGGTCTGCCAATTGCACTCATTGTTTTGCTGTTCGCATTTGGTACTGTTGTCGCTTCTCTAGTTCCACTACTAATCGGGGTGGCAACGATTGTTACGTCATTTGGAATCCTCGCATTGTTCGGCGAAACAATGGATCTGTCCATCTTCGTCCTGAATATCATTCCGATGCTCGGACTCGCGCTCAGTATCGACTTTGCACTCCTGTTCATCAGTCGATATCGGGAAGAGCGAAAGCTACAATCGATTCCTGAAGCCGTACGCACCACAATTGAAACAGCAGGACGCTCGATTATTTTCTCAGCGTTTTGTGTCTTCATCGGACTCGGTGCAATGCTCCTTATCCGCGTGGATATCTTCCAAAACATCGCGCTCGGCGGCATGATTGTCGTATCGATGGCCGTTCTCGCTTCCCTTACACTCTTGCCGTCTGTGCTCCTTGTCCTGAAAGAACGAATTGACAAAGGAAAGATTCTTAACGTCAAAACCGGAACAGATCGTTGGCGTTCCTTTGCTGAAAGTGTCATTAAACGTCCAGTCATCATCACGATTGTTGCGCTTGTCATACTCGGAATTGCGCTAATACCAGTTCGCAATATGACACTTACGATTCCGCAGATAGACTCCTTGCCACTTTCGTATGACACTCGTTCTGCATACGAGAATATGGAAGATGCATTTGGGATGCGGAACGAATCCACATCATTTGTTATCGCCGAACGCTCAGGCGGATGGGAAGATGAAGAAGGGTTGAATGCACTCAAAGATGTTCAACAAGCTCTTGAAAAAGATGCACTCACTGGTAAAGTGACAACCGTTTTTTCCGAAAGTGGTATTGACCAACCTGAAGACTTCGCCCAAGCGTTACAACTACCAGAACAATCTGCTCAGTTGCAACCATTGCTGGATGCATTCATCACAAAAGACCTCCTTATGATTCCTGTAACGCTGGAAGCGGATGGTGCGTCAAGTGAAGCCCAAGAATGGGCACGAAAATGGTCTGAGAAAGAGACTCCTTGGAACTTGCAAATCGGAGGAGAAGCGAAGTTCAACCAAGAAATTTTCGACGAAATTGCTGACAACATCGTCTATGCGCTACTCATCATTATTGTGTCAACGTTCATCATCTTAATGATTGCATTCCGATCGCTCCTCATTCCGTTTAAAGCGATTCTGATGAACATCATCGGACTGTCGGCGTCATTCGGACTGCTCGTCTACATTTTCCAATATGGTCATTTCGGACTCCATCCTGGAACGATTGCACTGATTATCCCAGTCATTGTTTTCAGCCTCGTTTTCGGACTAAGTATGGATTACGAAGTTTTCCTGATTTCTCGTATGCAGGAATCCTATTTGGAAACGGGTGACAATGACAAATCGATGGTTGAAGGACTTGCATCGACAAGTAAAGTCATTACGTCCGCTGCGCTCATCATGATTGTACTGACAGGTGCATTTGCGTTTACAGACGTCATGCCTGTGAAGCAAATCGGTGTTGGGATTGCGATTGCGGTAGCAATTGATGCAACCATCATTCGCTTGTTACTTGTTCCAAGTCTTATGAAACTGTTCGGTGACTGGAACTGGTGGCTGCCGTTCCGTAAGAAAAGCTGATCTATAACAAAGAGACACATCCTCCTTCACGGAGGATGTGTCTCTTTTTATAGACTTACGGCGGCCTGTTCTATCCATTCAATCGAAACTGATGCGTCCATGGATGAATCGACACCTTGCTGGTCGTGTTTAAACGTCGCCATGACTAGAAAGTAGATAGAAGCTACCGCCACAATTGTCAGGACAATTACTGCAATCACGATTGCTTTCCCTTTCATCGGACGATTCCTCCGTCCTCCACTTTCTTAAATCCTTCTTCTCTTAAATAATCTACAGCTTCTTGGTAATCCCCAAAGCTGTCTTCCAAATTCAAACCGTGATAGATATTCCAAGCACCAAGCTCTTCTTTTAACTCAAGCTTAGAGTTATGTCCGTCTAACCAGACTTCTTCAACCGGCTCTGATTCCGTCTTCTCCTCAGCCAATCCTGCAATTGCATCTTCAATCGTCTTACGTAATTCCGCTTCAGAAGCTTCGCGTACATTCACGAGACCGCGGCTATCCGGCTCATAACCAGGCACATCCGCAACGTAAATGAACGCGTTGCCATTCGGATGTAAATGCTGAACGACAACTGTCTTATCGAATTTACTAGCTGCGTAATGATAATTGACTCGCTTCATTGAAACGTCTTTTCGGGACAGTTCCGGATATGATTCAATAATTGTTTGTTTCTCTTCAAATGTAAGCATTGGTGTTTACACACTCCTCATATTGTTCGTTTCAGTATATCATGATTCTTCGTGTATCAATAACCCGAACATCCGTGCGAATCCGATTGCTTGTTCCTTGGAAACTGTACACGCTGCAATTTTGGAAGGTGTCACTTCCAACCGCTCGAATGTACAACCAGCCAAATTCACTCCTGCAAGATCTGTCTCTCTAAAATTCGCATTCTCCAATTGGCTTCGGGAAAGCTTCATATCTTTTAATACGCACTCAAAAAAGTCCGACTCCGAAAACTGGGAGTCTTCGAGCTGAACCGCCTGCAGCTTACTAAAACTGAAACTGCTGTAGCGTGCATCACACTCCTCGAACCGTACATGCTTGACCCCCGAATGATCAAAGTTCGCTCCTGTCAATTTGCAGTTGCGGAATTCACAGCGCAATAAGTCTGCATGTCCAGCTGTCACATTGGAGAAATCACACCGCTCAAATACCGTATCTACGAATGAGGCGCCGGATAAATCCATATCTGCAAAAGTGCAATCGGTGAACATTGCATCATCAGTTGCGAGTTGCATACCACTCGTAAATCGTAAATCTCCGTTCTCCACTTCAACGCCACGAAGCGTACCTGGGTCTGACGGGATTTGTTCAGCATGTAGCTGTTCCCTTCGCGCTGATAACTTAGGTTTCTGAATCACCATTTTTCTCATACTATCACTCCTATCTAGTTTTCCATTCTGTGACTATAACAATGACGATGACGACGGAAAACGCTAAAATATAAAACCAATTGGGGATTGTACTAAGACCACCAAACATTCCACCAGCTCCTCGTTATGTACTCATCCTACAACATTCTGTCCATTCTCCACTCTTTCTCAAAGTATACCTGCAATCCACTCTTCTGGAAACTATCACCTCTTCAAAATAAAGAGGTCACGCTGTATTCAATCGACTTCGGCAAGGTATACTAAGAATAGGAGGCGAATTATTTGAAACGACTATTCCTTTTCGTGCTACTTCTCGTTGCCCTCTTTCTCTCAAAGCCTTATTGGGAAGAACCCGTCTCTAAGTATGTGGACCTATCCTTCTTAGATTCTATAGATGAAAAACTTGAAGACGTTGTCAACAAAGATACGATTGACTCGACAATCGATACGTTACGGACCGCTACACAAGATCTTGCAGGTATCATCTCGGACAAAACTGAAGGATTGCGAGATGTGAAACAGTCCGTCGACAAACCTGCGCTTGCAAAGCCGACGGACACCCCTATCTCCATCAACAATCTTGAAATCGGTGCACCTGCTGAACAAGTTACAGCTACACTTGGAGAACCTGAGAGCCAATCCCTCAATGAATACGGAACCGAATGGCAAACGTATCACACAGATTATCAAAACTTCGTCATGGTCTCTCTCGATGAATCTAATCGCGTCGGTGCCATTTACACAAATGACGACCTCATCTCATCTACTGTCGGTGTCTCATATGGCGCCTCAAAAGCAGATGTCAGAAAAGCACTCGGCCAACCACTGACTAAGATGCGTAAAGGGCTGAACGTGTTTGTCCTTCAAGATGATGAAGGCATGGATCTCTTCAAACTTGGAGATGTCTATGCGTATGTATTTTATGACATTCATCAAGAAAAAACTGTGACCGCCGTTGAACTCGTGTCTGTTGCACTAGAGAATAACAAAAAATCACTTTATGCTGAGCGTAGTGAAGCACTCCGTAATGGGTTTGAACGACAATTGTTCGATCTTACAAATGCAGCTCGGGTCCGTCACGGTCGCTCTATCCTTTCTTGGGACAGTGCAGTTTCAGGTACCGCACGCAAACATAGTACAGATATGGCAGACAATGACTATTTCAGTCATGATAATCTACAAGGTCTATCCCCTTTCGATCGCATCAAAGAAGATGGCATCGGATTTAAACGGGCCGGGGAAAACCTTGCTTACGGACAGTCCAGTAGCATCTTCGCGCACGAAGGACTGATGAATTCGAAGGGCCACCGCGAAAACATTCTTTTAAAAGATTATAGTAGCCTTGGTATTGGCGTCAGTTTCAACCAAGAGATGCAACCGTATTATTCAGAAGAATTTTTGCTCAGATGAAAAACAGCCAGACCGTGCGCATAATGCTCAGTCTGGCTGTTTTCTTACTTTTTCTTGAGTTCCGCACATGCAATCCGTTCCCCTGAATTTCCTGAAGGATCCGTTTTATAATCATCCGCATCTGCGTGAATGACGAGTGCACTTCCATCCCCATCTATCAGTGAATTGGGTTTTCCAGGCTGGAGTGTGAGATTATGCATCGTCACTTTAACCGCCACTTTCCCATCTTCTCCTACTTCCAAATTAGGCAAGTCTCCAAGATGGTACCCTTTCGGATTGTCAAAACCATGTTGTTTATCCGTCGGATTAAAATGACCGCCTGCAGATTTGAAATCAGGGGGTGTACAAACTGCCTTTTCATGAAGATGAATACCATGGATGCCCGGCTTCAGTCCTTCAGCGCCCAAGCTAATCGTGAGAATTCCATTGACTTCTGTGAAATGTGCTTCTCCGATTTGTTCGCCCTCAGTATTTATTAAACTCGTTTCAATTGTTTTTGTTGCCTCGGCATTCACAGGGACTTTTGCATTCATCCCCCCACAACCGCTTAAGACAATCATCATTGTCGCAATAAGTACCCCTTCAATTAAACGTTTCATATAATTTTCGAACCTCCTTACGATAAGGATGGCTGAAAACCGGTAAATTATGTGTCTTTATGAACGTTATTTCAAAGTTTCACTTCATCGCTCATTTCAAATACGTCAAAAACATCACGTTGGATGATTAGCGACATGACCTTTCCGTTCTTTTTAAAGTAATGGACGTTTCCGACTCGCGCTTCGAGCATCTCCGTCCAACCCCACTTTTCGATTTCATCCAAATATTCAGCAGGAGGCGTCCCTTCCTCGTCACCGATGTCATTCATTTTGTACTTCGCAGACTTTGCAATTTCTGTCGTACAGTCTTCCGGTTTTAGTTCGTATGCATTGTTAGGTACAGGGAATCCTTCGTTAATGACCGCCATCCGGTAACCGTCTTCATGTGCAAATGTATAAGAACAGCCTGCCAACAACCACACGCCTAAGATGAGTATTCCGGCAATCCGCTTCATCCAACTAACCTCCCGAATTGTTCTATTACTTCAAGAATACTTCATAAATTCGGTCATGTCTTTAACGTATTTGTGACAAAAAGCGCCTAAGTGCTCAAATGCACTTAGGCGCTTCTCTTATTTCAATTTCTGGATGATACATACTTTCAAATAGTTGAATTCCGGATAATCTCGGTTCGTTCGGAAGTCTTTAGGTAGAGAGGAATCTTCTAAAATTTTATACTTGGTACCTGTTGCTTTGAACGCTTCGTCAATGAACGTTTTGAATTTTTTCATGCTGAAGCTTGCGTTGTTTGTAGATGCGACGATGAATCCTTTTTTCTCAGTAATCGCGATCGCGTCCTGCAGCAAAGCCGTATAGTCTTTTGCTGAACTGAACGTGTACTTTTTAGAACGTGCAAAGCTAGGTGGATCTAGTACCACTACATCGAACTTCAACTCATGACGCTTCGCATATCGGAAGTAATCAAAGACATCCATCACTTTGATATCTTGTGCTTCATAGTCGATACCGTTCACACTGAACTGTTCAATTGTTTTTGCTAAACTACGCTTCGCTAAGTCAACGCTTGTTGTCTTCACAGCACCACCGCTTAACGCAGCGACTGAGAACGCACCTGTATAAGAAAACGTATTCAGTACATGACTGCCTTCAGAGTATTTGTCTCGAAGCGCCGCACGCACATCACGCTGATCGAGGAATATGCCTGTCATAGCACCATCATTCAAATCGACCGCAAAGTTCATGCCGTTTTCTTTGACGATGATTGGAAAATCTCCAGGAGTTCCTGATACGTAATCGTCTTGGTCGATATACTGACCCTTTGTGTCAAAGCGTTTTTTCTCATAGATTGCTTTTGCATTGACGATTTTGTCTAAAACGCCATAGACGTGATGTTTCATCGAGTAAATCCCTTCGCTATACCAGCTTACCATGTAGTAGCCGTCGAAGTAATCGATGGTTAATCCGCCAATTCCGTCGCCTTCTCCGTTGAATAGACGGTATGCAGTGGTTTGGGTGTTCATTTTAAAGTTACTGCGGCGTTCAATTGCTGCGCTTATGCGGGATTCGAAAAATTTGAAGTCGATGGCTTCTTCTTCTTTTCTCGTTAATACCCAGCCGATTCCTTTGTTTTGGTTACCGTAGTAGCCTTTGGCAATGAATCGGCGGTTTCGGTCGATCAGACGAAGCAGGTCGCCTTCTTCTTTTAAGACTTCCGGATTCATGACAGCGTCTTTTAAAATAAGCGGGTAGCCTTTCTTTAAAGCAATACCGCTTTTATCGTTTACGAGTACATCAATTGTTTTCATGTTTTCATCCTTTTCTACGGATAGTTATGTCCGTTCGCGCATTTTCTTTATTATCGCACGTTTGGCTTCGAATTGCGATTCCTTCCTAATATACATTCACAAGAATATACATTTTAGCACCGTTGTTTTCCGCTGCAGGTGGACGCTTTCTTACCTCGAGTCAAGTCTTTTATAAGATTAATAATGAAGCTTATGAAGGAAAGTATCAACACTCATC
>NZ_JBPFDS010000013.1:0-101749 GCF_059415065.1 Sporosarcina sp. SAFN-010
TCTCGCGGGACTAACTGTTAGATTATTAGCATCTCCACCTGTTCCCGTTCTTTGATTTGTTTTTTCGTCATCATTGCCATCACCTCATTTGATAATTGGGAGATACTGTTGATTGTAGCGGAGAGCAAGCCCCTCGGAAAGCGTCCGCTCGCAGTGAAAATCAACTTTTCATAGTTAATCCTATTGTAAAAGAAAAAGACTATAGGCAAATCCATGATTTCTGGAGTTTGTCTACAGTCTGCGTCGTCCATATGAAATGGACGACGTTTTTGTATCAAGTCTTTTATGAATTGACAGTCGATTTAATCGGTTTTATCTCTCTTTCTGATCCAGCTACAATGACCGCAGCTGATGCATCTCCGACGATATTAACAGACGTCCGCATCATGTCGAGCACCCGGTCAATACCTGCAATGAGAGCGATTCCTTCAAGTGGCATATTCACGGAGTTCAGAACCATTGCAAGCATAATCATGCCTGCACCTGGTACTCCCGCTGTACCAATTGATGCTAGAACAGTCGTCAAAACGACAGTTAGCAACTGTAGGAACGTCAGCTGAAGATCGAAGAATTGTGCGATGAACACGACTGCAACCCCTTGATAGATTGCAGTTCCATCCATATTGATAGTAGCTCCAAGCGGCAAAACAAAACTCGCGATACGTTTTGGCACGCCTAGATTCTCTGTTGTGTTCTTGATAGTAACAGGAAGTGTCCCTGCGCTGCTTGCAGTACTAAATGCAACAAGCGCAGCTGGGAAGATGCCTTTAAAGAACGTTATTGGGCTAAGTTTGCCCATTGTTTTCACAGCAATGGAGTAAACGACAAGGGCATGCACAATACACGCAATGTATACGGCTAGCACTACTTTTAACAAAGGCAGCAATACAGATAATCCATATTCTCCAACGACTGGCGCCATTAATCCCAGAATACCAAATGGAGCGACACGCATAATGATTCCTGTAATTTTGTACATGATTTCCGCAAATCCCTCAAAGAAGGACAACACGGGTGCCGCCTTTTCACCAATCATCGTAATGGCAATGCCGATGAACAAGGCAAAGAAAATAATTTGTAGAATGTTCCCCGTAGCAAGTGCCTCAAAAGGATTGGTAGGTACTATGTTCAAGAACGTATCAATCGCACTTTGTGGTTCTGCGATAGCAGCTTCAGGTATACTACTCTCATCTGTAGAAATGTTGACCCCAGTCCCTGGGTTGATCAAAAACGCTACTGACAAACCAATTATAATTGCGATGGCAGTTGTGGCTAAATAATATACAATCGTTTTGATACCGATTCGTCCCAGTTGTTTCGGATCTGACATACTCGCAACCCCTACAACTAGAGTTGAAAGAATAAGAGGTGCAATTACAAATTTAATGAGTCGTAAGAACAAATCCCCAAGTGGCTGCAGGAAATCGATTTTACTTCCGAAAATACTTCCTAGAATAATAGCCGAAACAAACGCAACAAAAATTTGTGTGACCAAGTTAAAACGTAATTTCAATTCCATCCCCTCCTCTTCATCATTGGTAATGTACTGTATTCCAAAGTATATGTATACATGCAAACGCTTTCACTCAATACTATAAAAAAAACCCCTTCCCTGAGCACCATCTCACGGGAAAGGTTTTCACGTGTGCATTTCTATACATAATAACTTTTCTAGTATAGGAACACAACTACTTTTTTTCTATTCAGTAAAATTATTAGAACCAACGTCCCACGATTGGATAGTTGTATGGCTCATCTTGAAGCGTTTTAATAATCGCGATAATCGGAATGACAATTGTCATGATGATGAAACCAATTAGGAACGGTATTCCAATTAGGATAAACGAAAAGATCGTTGACACAACGATTAATGCTCCCATGACTAATTGGAACAAAAGCGCTTGAATAGACAACCGTTTTATTTGTTCATCCAACTCCACAAAAAACGTCATGATGTAAATCGCAACTGGCACCAAAAATGGTGCAAAGAATGCGCTGGCATGTATGAGAATCTTTAATCCTTTTGTTTCCACAAGTTTCCATCCCTTCACTCGATCTTAGTAATTTTACGAGTGAAGCAGAGAAAAGATTCATTTTATTTTGCCCCGAATGAGGCAGGCATGACAACTGCAACAACTTCTCCAGTTACACATAACTCACTTCCCGCAAAAACTTCAACGGCTACTTTGAATTTCTTTGGATGTATTTCTTCAATAGTGCCGACCGCTTTCAAAGTAGTTCCTTCTGGAGTCGGTTTAACATAATTCACTGACAAGGAAGCGGTGACAAACCTCGGTGGAAGTTCCTCGTTGTCAGGTTCAAATCCATTTTTACGATGAAGAGCTAATGAAGCGGATCCAGTTCCATGACAATCTATCAACGAGGCGATAATCCCACCATAAACGAAACCTGGAATCGCTTTGTGATTTGAGTCTGGCATATAATATGTAACCGTTTGGTCCCCTTCCCAAGTGGTTCTGAATTGGTGGCCTTCTTTGTTTAACCGACCACATCCATAACACCACGAAAAGTCATCCGGATAACGATCCTGAATCGCATGCTCAACTTTTTGTACCATTTGAATTCCTCCTTCAACCATTTGCCTATCAGTATATCATAACAATTCTGTGAATTATTCAATTGACTCATACATATACTAGCGTCGGAATAGAATACCACCTGATCATGAGCATGCGTATACTACACTAACGAACGATACAAGGAGGCTGATTCTATGAAATTACGCGCGTTTCTACTAGTTTTTCTACTCGTTGGAGGAGCTTATGCCATGGTCCATTCCATTAACGAATTCTCATCAAAGAAATTCTCAGAAGTGCTGCAGTTGCCTGAAGAACATGTGGTTCAACTTATTTTTACAAAACCTTCTACTACAGGCATGACACCGCCCGCATGGGTTTCATCAGACAAAGAACAGATTGCCAATCTGTTAGAGTTTCTAAGTAGTTATGAATTAAAGAAAAAAGATTCACAAGAACTCCTAGATGAGTTGAATTTCAATCAATTCACAATCAGTATCGAAGATCACGACGAAAACCTTGTAACAATAATGGTGGAAGACAGTTTGATTGTCACTCAAAATGGAGAGCAATATACACTACTTGACGGGCCATTAGATACTGACTGGATGGTAGATTTCATTCTCTCGAGCCATTCTCCATCTTAATTTCCACGCGCTTTAATCTTTGTACATTTCAGTCTATTTGTTTTATACTAAAATTAGTTCAGAATTCGAAATAAGGGAGAGAGTTCATTGGTTAAACAATTACCGCTAAGATCAGAAGTACCTCAAGAAGAAACGTGGAATTTGAAAGATCTATTCCCTTCGGAGGCTGCCTATTCCGAAGCTCTAGGAACATTGCAAACTGACGTTACAGCATTCGCAAAACAGTTCCAAGCAAATATCCAAACAGCAGAAGATGTAGTAGCTGTACTGAAACAATTTGAAGCGATTTACATGCAGATTATTCCACTTGGTACGTACACAAGCTTAGCAGTGAGTGTTGACCAGACAAATGACGAAGCACAAATGCGCGATAGCCATTTCGGTTCGGTTTCAGCTAAAGTAGGAAGCCAACTCTCTTTTGTTACGAGCGAATTGCTAGAGCTGTCTGAGGACGTATTACAGCAAGCAATGGAGCAATCAGAAGAGTATAGCCATTATCTGAGAGAATTGATCCGCGAGAAGCAGTATCGCCTTCACCCGGAAGTTGAGAAGGTGCTCGCTGCTTATTCTTCTGCTTTCGAAGCACCATATGGCTTGTATAACACGACTAAAATGGTCGATATGGATTTTCCCGATTTCGTTGTAGATGGAAATTCATATCCGCTCAGCTATGTATCATTTGAAGGTGGTTGGGAGTCCGAGCCGGATACGAAAAAACGCCGTGCTGCGTTCGAAGCGTTTTCTGCAAAATTACGTGACTATCAGCATACAACTGCTAAAACGTATGATTCTCACTTGCAACTCGAGAAAATCACTTCCGATTTACGTGGCTATGAGAGTATTACAGACTACTTATTATTCAATCAGGAAGTCGATCAGTCGTTGTATCATCGCCAAATCGATTTGATCACCAAAGAATTGGCTCCACACATGCGCAAGTATGCAAACCTTCTAAAAGATGTGCACGGACTCGACAAAATGACGTTCGCAGATTTAAAAATTCCTCTGGATGCAACGTACGAGCCGACAATCACTGTAGAAGAATCCAAAAAATACATTAACGAAGCTCTTGCCATCATGGGGCCAGACTATTTAGATATGGTGAAACGTTCATATGATGAGCGATGGACGGATTTCGCACAGAACAAAGGCAAGTCGACAGGCGCTTTTTGTTCCAGTCCTTATGGCACTCACCCGTATATCCTGATTTCTTGGACAGGTAGCATGGAAGACGTATTCGTCCTTGCTCACGAACTTGGACACGCTGGGCATTTCTACAACGCTCATAAGAACCAGAACGTGTTCAACTCACGTCCATCTACCTACTTCATCGAAGCTCCATCGACGATGAATGAAATGCTCGTAGCAAACCATCTTCTTTCAAATTCAGAAGATCTGAAGTTCAAACGTTGGGTCATTTCTTCTATTATTTCACGTACGTACTATCACAACTTTGTAACTCATTTACTAGAAGCTGCTTATCAGCGAAAAGTGTATGAAAAAATCGATGCAGGTGGCAGCGTCAATGCAACCATTTTAAACGAGCTAAAGCGTGGCGTTCTAGAAGAATTCTGGGGAGATACTGTAGAAATCAATGAAGGCGCAGAGCTTACGTGGATGCGTCAACCACACTACTATATGGGTCTGTATCCATATACGTACAGTGCAGGGCTTACGATTTCAACAGAAATGGCAAAACGCGTGTTGAATGAAGGTCAGCCAGCAGTAGATGATTGGTTGAAAGTATTACAAGCAGGTGGAACACAAACACCAGCTGAACTTTCAAAAATGGCGGGCGTCGACATTACGACTGACGAACCGTTACGCAATACGATTGCTTATATTGGTGATCTTATTGACCAGCTCGTTCAGCTGACAGAGGAAATTAACGCCGAAGCACAACCTACTAAGTAATCAATAATTTAACAAATAAGCAAAAGAGCAGTGGCTAGATGGCCACTGCTCTTTTGCTTGTTTGTTCTTAGTGATATCTTCCTGTTTTGATATACATCTGAGACACCGTTTAGAGTTGTTTCTTTATATTTGTTGTAAAAGTATTCTAATTTGGTAAGCGCACCCCTATGTAAAAAACAGCTACTAATTACAGCCACAAGAATGTACCACTACTGCCATAGTTTTCACCAGCAATTGTCACGGATTTTACCACTCGTTGCCAATGGGGTTACCAGTGGTGTAACGTCAAGAATGTGGAGATATAAAATGTTAAGGACTTGGGAAGATAAAAGCCTAACTCCACGTACCTTGAACGAGGAATTAGGCGTATGATCTTACACAAACGCACCCGTTTGCATCCTTAGTTATTTAATATTCAAAAGCTCTCTTGACCTCTTCCCACTTAGATCCGGTTTTATCTTCCTTTTTCCAAACTTCGCCCGTAATTGTGTCATACATGTATATAACTCCATCTTGGACGATCATTCTCTGTGAGTCATCAACTGGCGTGTCCTGTTGATTAATACTTTCAGCAACCTCACTGAGACCGCTCGAAATAAATCCACCCGCAAGCAAGACACTAATGCCTAAAAAAATAAAAACGCCATTCTTTATTTTGTCCAATTTTATTCACTCCCTTGACTCAAACAGAATACGTACACTGTAAGGTTAATTTCATCACCATCTTATACTGTAAAATGGCCCGATTGCGATGTAGACGCAACCTCTTATAAAGCAATCGCACCCGAGTGCTATATAGTCTATTCTCCCAACTCAGATAACCATTTACGAAGTTTTGCTTTAGGATAATAAATTTTATTATTTATAAGGACGTGTGGTATGTCTGGATATTCTTGAATTAAGCTTTTCGCATCTTCTTTAGAAATCCCTATAAAGTAATGAACATTATTTTCCTTTATCAATTCGTGTTCATTGTCATCATCTTCAAAGAGTTCACTAAGACTGTCTTTAGCATCAGGATTTTTAAAGTTTTTAAGCCCATTGCCTATAAAATACCCTGCAGCGGCAATTCCTATAGCAATCCAGATTAAATCAAACCCCATACTGACATCCCTCCTGATTTTCTACATATTTTATTCGATTATTTTGCCCTATTGTTGAACGGTTGTGTTCCATAAACGCCCCCGATTAACGAACTGAATCAGTTACCCACCAAACTGATATCCAAAAATTGTGATCAAGTAAAATGTAAGTTCGATTACTCCTAGAACAAGTACAACTAACGGTATGATTTTCTTATTTCCTTTTTCTTTTACAAGTCCTATTAAGCCAAAAATAAAGAATATAGGTGCTGTTATTATCGTTGAATGCAGAAGCACAAGTATAACGAGAAAACCACCTGTGAAGTACAGAACAACTAGTGAAATTACTTGAATCACAAAGAATATTAGCATCGCTAAAGAAACTTTACCCATGGCTGTTCTTGGCAAAATATCACTCCTCGTAATTTAAATGGCCCTATTGCTGAAAAGGGCGCAAATTCTTCTTCAAGAATTGCCCCCGATTATTGAAGAATGATACTTAAAATTATTTGTAGAATCGCTGCAATAACTAATATCCACATAATTTCTATTCGTATAAATGAATTATATGGATTGCGTTTTTTTGTAACTGCTATATCTTGTGCAACTTTTAAATTGATTGGTAAAAAGTATAAAGAAAAAATTATAGCTACTGAAAATGAAATACATAAATTAACGAGGAATTGACTAGTTGTTAGACTTGCCACAGCACTACCAATTATAAATACTGGGACACCAACCCAAATAAAAAAGGTTACAACTAACAAAACCGCTGCCATTATGACGAGCATAAATTCTCTCTTAAGCACATTTAAATAACTGTTATAGTAATAACTCACGTCATCCCTCCTAGAACTCCTTCAGTAAACTGGTCCGATTGCGATATAGACGAAATCGCTTATAAAGCAATCGCACCCGATTCCAGAACTATCATTTAGCCACTATCAGCTTGCTGATGAACTCGTCAAAAGTGTCAGCAAGTACATGAAAGTTGTTCCCATCACCATTATCTGGCTCTACGTAGACTACATTTGGAATTTCACGATTTTCATAGTTAAATCCGACCCATGCGTGGCCGCTTCCAGAGAATAGGACAAGCTCTTCGGGAAGTTCCCATTCCCCTATGAAATAATCACTTAACATCAAACCTTCTTCATTAGCCCCCATGATTTCTTCTACCACTATGAACTGATCTCCGCTCTCAATAGAAAATTCTACGGGAAAAACTTGATGCGTGTCTTTGACAAATCCTCCATTTGCAATCTTCAATAATTGTAAGAAATCAGTCGGTAATTTTCTTCCAAGAGTTTGTTCGACACGTGTGATTTCTTCGTCTGTTGCTGGTTTGTTCATTGTTTCGTTTCGTAAAATGTGTTGCATAGTATTGCTCCTCTATAAATTTATTTGGTCCGATTGAGGCACAGTCCTTATGCAACTAATGCCCCCTATTACTAAACTGAAGACTTTAACTATCTCTGCGTTTTTTATCTCCTATATACGTCCACAAATGGTATGTTACCCAAAACAAGATTGCATTTAACAGTAAAAGTATGAGAACCATAATAGGATTCTCTACAAAATAATTAGATGCAAAGACAGAAATACCTATAAAGATAACTATGAATGGGGGGAGAAGAATCCAATACCGTTTATCTTTAAAAGTTTGAAAACTAAACATACAATTCCCCTCCAGTCCGTGATATGTCTTGTTTATCCAAAAAAGTGACCCTTATTGTAACTCGGGGACAATTCCTATAATGGAATCGCACCCGTTAGTGGAAGAAATCATCTCTTAAAACTAATTAATTTATATTTAAATAATATCGTAATTCCGAAGTTCAATACAAAATGAACAAAAATCGGGACTAAAATATTGTTAGTTTTAAAATAGATCCAACCAAAAACTAAGCTTGGAATACAGATATTCAATAACATGATTGGCTTTTTAAAATATTGAAAATGAAAGGCAATAAACAATAAAGCCGTTAATAGAATCGCAACCCATGGATGACCTGTAAATATCAAAAGTAGGTTTTGAATAATGCCTCTAAATAACGTTTCTTCAAATAATACAGCTACAAACATAAAAATGAAAACATCTGGCAATCTGTCATTTTGGTATGTTTTATTGGTGTCGTCAATGTAGTCCTGGGGAATAGTTAAAGTTAAAATGACTCCAAACAATAATAAACCAACAGAAGCAACCCCTGAAATTATTAAAGATTCTATTGGATTATCAAAAGAAAGTAAATTTGGGATTGCGAGTACATCGTAAACTACTAAAGCATAGATTACAGTAAAACAAATCAATGTAAGCGAAGAAAATGGGAAAATCGCGTTTTTTAATTTGAAATCGTGCTTTATATTTTTTGTTTTATCCTTTGCATAATCCATATATGACTTCCCTATCTAATAATTTTAATGTAATTTTTTTATTGTTTAACTCGTCTAGATGGCCCGATTGCGGCATAAAGACTTTATTACGAATTAGCCATGTTTGTATAGAAAGTATAACATTCCCATTTCTGAAAAGTATATTTATTATCCAGAAGCTAGGGAGTGGTAAAGGTATTGTCACTCAATGGTACAATCTATGTCACTTGGTGGTAAAAAAACATGTCACGAGTGGTACATTTCATTGGCTGTAATCAGCTACTAGTAGAGTCCAGTACCAGCTAATTGTAGCAATGTCTGAACTATGTACTTTCTACCGAGCTCATCATTACCAAAGTTTTTTTCATTGTAGATATATCCTCTCTCTCTAAAAAAGGTATACCAGTTACCTTCTTCCTCAAAATAATGGAAGCCTTCATCCAAAGAATATCTACCTGTAGATTCACTCTGTGGGATACCATGGATTAAAGTATACTCATAGACGTCTTCCTCACTAACTGTAAAAATTTCAGAGTATTTATGATACCTCATATTTTTAACACCTAGTGTTTCACAAGCAAAATCAAGTGCATTTCCATAAAGAAGTATCTTTATCTGTGTTTCTTTGTCTGCCAAAACTATCAGCTCCTCATTGGACCTTTATGCACTAAACTTGCTTAACCAATTCTTGATCTATAATAGCACTCACCAAGTTAAACTATTAAACTTTTATCATTAAATTTGTTAAACGCGGACTCCATCCAAGCTGTAGAAGAACTACAGAAATCATGGAGGGGTGCCTACCGTCTTGTTTCTTTTATTATAAAATTAATTGAATTTCGCTACGTGAGGACGTTTTGCGAGGGGCCTGCTTTTCGCTACAATCAACAGTCCCTCCCAACTATCAAATGAGCTGATGGAAATGATGACGAAGAATCAAAATCACAAAAGGGATAGAATTCAAGTTGATTCTCATCCCTTTTGTAGTCTGTCATCATGAACTTTTTTCAATGAAAAATTCATGTTCTTTATCTACTCCTATAACTAATTGTTTATCAAGAAATATTTTCATTGGAAATAATTTAGATTTCTTTTCTGAGAACAACCATCTTCTATCCATGCTAGTTAAAATAATAAAAACGCCATTATTATGATCTTGCATAAAGTTTAAAGATGAATTAGTAACTGGATCATTATCACTGTCAAAAATGTCAATTTCCTTAAATTGCTCACCGACCATTGGTGCATCTTTTACGATTAAACCAATTTCACTGATATTTATAATACTATTTACTGTAAATGGCGATTCGCTATTTGGATTCTCATTATATCGAGCAATGAGTTCGACTATATTTCCTGCTGGATCTTCAAAATAGCAAGCATGTGCTGGCCAAAATGAAAAATCTGCCTCGTCTTCTCCATCTTCTAACAAAAGGGTTGTTTTTCCTTTCAACCATTTCTTCGCTTCCTGAAATTGATTGGCAGGAATATTAAATGCAAAATGATAATATGGTTCCCCTACCACTTTTTCATTAGTAAATTCTAAAACACTTGTTCCTACTCGAATTTGAAATCCATTTGGATTCTCACCGCAAATTATAAATCCTAAATGTTGCGTATAAAATTCTTTCAACATTTCTAATTTAGTTGTTTGTAAAGTCAGTACTTTTATTTCCATATCAATATCCCCTTTCATGTCTGTCCTTGTATGAAGTAATTCAACTTTCTATATAACTATCATTGTAATAAGATTAAAAATAATTCCAAAATAAAACGGCATGATTGAACAACAAGAAGAGGTAAATATATACTAACAAATTGAAATCACTTGATATTAGCCTTTTCTTTTTTCTCGGAAATAGTATACACAATTGCAATCAAAATCGACAAGGTTACAAACATAAAGTAAGTATTTATATTAAAATACTGGTTGTTCACATGAATACTCAGTCCTGTAGTAATGCTTTGTAGATATTCCGCATCTACAACACCATCTTTTTTTAGTAATGCATCCTTAATGACTTGGCGATATTCAATAAATGCATTTCTTTGATATATATAGGCAGCAGATAAATGAACGAGAATTGCTAATATGCTGATGATAAATGCAGTGTTGCCAAACGGATGCACATGAAAAATCCGAATCCATAGGAATACCATAAAGACAAATACTGGAATTAGCATAAATGCTATTAACAATGCTGGATTACCATTTCCAGATGAAGTTCCTGGATTCGGAGTCATTTGGTTTCCTAGCAGAAAGACTCCCAACAATAACAAACTAACAACGAATAGAGTAATCTTTGCGATTTTCACTGGACACCCCTTCTTTTTACTTTATACTCCTCTACTAATTTTCCTGATCGGAGTGCAGTTACCGTGCCCAATTGCTTAATCATGGATGTTTCTGCTTGTTGATACGAGGAAGTGAGAGCTAATGCCTAATAGTCCACCACCAATAACCGCCATCAAAGTTCCAGTTATTATCCATCCAGTAGACAAAAGAGTTGCCACAAACATACCCACCATAAATAACACTAAGCCTACGGAAAATAATAAAATGCCTTTTTTCATATTCCCACCTCAAGTTTTATTTTAGTAGTTTGATTTGATTATCTTTGCACAAAAACAACCGATCGGGGCCTACCCTTATTCATTAGGCTCGCCCATTACCTGAATAATCACTCATTTTATGCTAAATGCGTAATTAAGTATATCTTGATATAGTTCATGCCAGTCACGGTAGTAATTTGAAACCTCTTTAGGGTCTATAAAAAGTCTGTCCGAAGATTCATACTCTCCTCTAAAACTATGAAATTTCTCAACATTCATACGATAAAACAACTGATAGTCGATTTTTGGATATGGACTGTCTTCATTCCAATTTGGGTTTTCAGTATGGTCAACTACAATATGACCAAGAAAATGACATTCCCCTTCAACGTAACCTTCTTCCATAGCTTCACGTTTCAAACAATCCACTGGAGTTTCATTTAATTCAATGTGACCTCCTGGAAAGTCCCATCCTCTATGACTTAGATTAACCAATAACAACTTATTCTTATAAAAGCAAAATCCATGAACGCTTGTAATTAAATTATATTGTGGAGATTGGCATTCAGGTTTCCAAGTTATTTTTACTTTTGCTTCTCCCCAATTTACATATGCTGTTGTCATATATATTCATCCCTTAATAATTTTTAGCCCGTTACTGGCATAGTCCATCTATCACAACTGCCCCCGATTAAGGAAGAAGTCCATTTATTAATGCTTACTAATCTTTGTTGTCTACGTACTCTTTTATCTCATCTATCTTTTTATCCATTTCGTTTAATTTATCTTTCGTATGCTTAATAAAATTGGCGACTCTTGAAATTAAATAAATGATAAAGATAAAAAATATGATATTTATACCAGCATCAAAAGCATCCATACTTTCCCTCCTTTTTCTTCTTCAATATAGTATTCTATTCAACAATCAATTTCTTTTACTGAAAAGGGAGCAAATCCTTGTTCAAGAATTGCCCCCGATTGGTGCATATACAATTATCCGTATCATCGTAGTAATTATTGATTTAATTCACAAATCCCAACTCGGGAAAAATGTTGGCAATCCAACTTCGCGTAGCATTTTATTAAATGGTGGTGTATACATATCAGTATCCTGTTCAATTGAAAATAATTGGGTTCTCATTTTTTTAAAAAGTTCCTGTTCAATTTGAGGGAAAACCAACTCAAATACTTTCTGTTTATCTAATACGTATAAATAATACAAAGTATAAGAATAAAGGTTTGGAAAATCATTTTTTATAGAAGGGGCATTTGCTAAGAATGCAGAAAGATAATCGTCAAAAAAATAAAATTGTTCAACCGGTAAATGAGTGACCCCTGTTTGGGTTCGAAATACATCAGCTGGACCGTTATACCAATTACCCAACATAGCGGTAAAGGCTAATATAGATCCTGCACGAATCTCAAAATCCTTGTCATTAAAATATTTGTAGTAGTAGTCTTGGGTTTCATCTCCCCAGTCTTTGGCAGTATCAAAAGCACCTATTTCAATACCATTAAATAATATGGCTAACTTATTTTTGACCACGTCATCAATCCTTCCACCATTAAAGCCCCAGTTTATTTAAGACTTCTTTTTATCTATAAGTATTCCAACTATGGCACCCAACAATATATTCGTTATTAAAATTGGGTTTATTGAATCCATTGCAAATATTAGAATGAACGACAAAACACCTGCGACTAACGCGAATAAAATTGCATTATATGACACGATATTTCCCCCTCGACCTAAGTCTCTCTTTTGTAAAATGGCCCGATTGCAGTGTAAAGCTAATGAAGTTATTTATCATCACCAACATTCATTAGATATAATTTTTTCTCAAATCCACCGCGTTCATAAAATTTCTTTTGCCTTACTTCTTCTACATCTTTGAATCCTTTTCCATGAATTTTAGATAAGGAATATATAACTTCGAGAATATCTGAAAGCTCCTCGATTGCTTCTTCATCATTTTTCGTCTCTAAATACTCGTTTAGTTCCTCTTTAAGTTTTATCCTTAGTTCGCTATAATACTTTGATTGATCAAGGGTTTGTATTTCACATATTTCTCCGTTTTGATTAATTATCTCCGGAATTTTATCACGAACAAGTTTATTATAAGTTCTCATTTCCCATACCCCTGTCTGTTAAACAATTTGGCCCGAATACAGCACAGTCCTTATGCCACAACTGACCCCATTTGCGGAAGTCCTTTTACCAATTAAATATCAACATTAGGACGCTGGATGCAAGGAATACAGCAAAAAATGCAAGGATGTAATAAGTCTTTCCTTGTTTTTGGGTTTTATTTTCCTTTTCGTAATCTTTCCAACCAATAAATAAACCTACAAACATTCCTATAATTCCTAAGCGTAAAATCAAAATTACATAGTCATAAATGGGCTTGTAAGAAGTTTCATAACTACCATTACCCAAATCTTGTACATCTTTATAACTGACAAATAAAATTGAAACAGCTAATCCTAATAATAATCCATATAAACCTGACTTCTGTAACTTCTTTTCCATATTTGTCTCCAATCATTTTCTAGAATTTGGCCCGTTTAAAGAAGATGCTATTTATATTAATATGCTCTGTTGCTTGTAGCGGAAGACGGCCGACTCCGAAGGGATCAGCGTGCGTCTTGAGACCCCGCAAGGCGCGTGCTTTTCGCGACCGAGGAGGCTCAAGCCACGCCCCTCGGAAAGCGTGCCGACTGAAGCGGAAAGTAACAGGTTTCACAGACAGTTTGGCCCGATTGATGAACATACGAATCCAATATATCTACTATATTATACCAAACCCCCAGTGAATTATCAGACTTTATTTAAATGATAGATCGAATACCTTAAATTTAGAACCTTAACAAAATCCACATTTCCCACACAAAAAAAGCTAGTGGCTACGGGTTTTCCTCCTCTACCATCCTATCGGCTCTTTTCAATTCACCAACGGCCGTGAATCATATATTCCAGGAAACAACAAGAAACTAGATTACTCTATGAGGTCTTGATTGTAAGGTTTATGGATTGGCGATTATTAGAAAACTATCCTGACTAATATTATAGGTCCATTTTTACATAGAACGAAAAAGCGTGCACATCATCCATTTCTCACGAATGATGTGCACGCTTTTATATTTTAAACGTTTACTTTGTTATTTGGGTTTGTTTTCATCTTTACCAAAATGATGGTTTGGCAACCATTAGGTAGAGCATAATTAGAAGTAATCCTATATACCGCCACGATGTGTTCATTAACTTCTTTAACAGTTCTTCACGATTTTCCGGTTCTTTAGGAAAACGGTTCAAGACAACGGAAAAACCGCTAGCCAGAAATACAATCGATAGCATCATAATACCTAACGTGACAATCACCCATGAGGTGTACCACGGCCATGGCCCAATCAAGATCAGAATCACTCCAGAAACTACAAGAACATGTCCCGAATGCATCACAAAGCGAATTGTCCATTTGAATAATGAAAGAAGAATTGCTTCCTCACTCAAAACCGCTTTGCGGACACGTGAAATAATCGGGAATAGCAGAAATAGCGGTCCTACTGATGCTACTGCTGATAACACATGGATGTAGACGACGACTGTATATAAGAAGCCCATATCAAATCCATCAATTCTTTACGGGAGAAAACTCATGTACCCATACTTTCATAGTAGGAATCCATTTCATACCTTCATGCATATCGAGAATCGACTGCTTGTAAGCGTCTAGATTTTCAAATCCTTCTTGGTGAGCATGTTCTTCTGTAACTTCACCAAGTGATTGTTGATAAAGTGAATCTACTTTAAATCCCTTACCATCTAACTCCATAACCTCGCCAGGGTATGCGTAAACACCGTTTCTCCGAGTTGCAGTCTTTTTGCCTTCCAACACTTTTTCCACATCTGCTGGTACTGTAACTAGTCGTTCAACTGAGCATGTTTTTTTTGGATAATCCATTTTAAATTCCCCATTTCAACTATTTCCTTCATTATATATGGTTCTCGATAAAATTTCGAATCACACAGTCTATTATTTTGAAATAGTCATCTCATGAGTTTCATGCTCGTGCAATCCTTCTTCATTTTCAACATGAACGGTAACACTTGCTGTTCCGGCAGCTTCAAATGTCACTTCACCTGCGTATTCTCCAGCCTTCTCTTCCGTTAACTTCACCCATTGTGCTTCATTAGTTTTATCATTCACAACAACTTCAAGTCGTACACGTGCTTTTTCAAGTGGCTTATCATCTAGCTGTAAGTGGACCATCATCATTGCAGATTCATTCACCTTCACATCTTTAGGTTCCATGAAATGCATAGAAAAACCTTCTGTTCCATGATGATGCTCATGACTTTCTTTGCCTTCTGCCCCATGTTGATGCTCATGACTTCCTTCAGCTTCAGTACCTGCTTCACCTTCTACAGCCCCTGTACCAATTGTGATCTCTTTCATTGGCATCGTATGCATATCTCGCGCTGTTACGTGGACTTGAACATGGTACAAGCCATCATGTTCAAATTTAGCTTTTGCTTCGTAAAGGCCATCCGTTTTCTGTTCGGATTTGACCTTCCAGCTATCCTCTTTCTTTCCATCTTCCCAAATTTCATATTCAACTTCACTTGCATCCGTTACCTTTTCATCACCTTGAGTGACTGCAGCTGCTAATTGAATGGATTCCTCGGCTTCCCCTGTTTCAGGAACAGTTAGCTCTACCGTGATCGGCTCAACCACAACTTCTTCGTCTTTACTTGCATTTCCATCCGTATCATTTTGCCCGCATCCTGTTACTAATAATGCGATAAGTGCTGTACTAATTGCCAAATGTTTCTTTTTCAAATGAACCTCGCTCCTTTTTGCTTAACGGTTTGTCTGCTTTCAAGTATTATTAGCTTATGAGCATCATTGTACTAAGTAAATTCGAAATAACTATGAAGTCTTTAAACTTCATGGAATGTTCACCGTTTTTTGAGAAAATGATTAGATTATTGATAGATGAAATGAGGAAACCAGATGATTTCGTATACAATTATGGTAATCGATGATGAAGCAGAAATGAGAAAACTAATTCGCACTTTTTTAGAGGGTGACGGGTATCACGTAGTAGAAGCAACAGATGGAGTACACGCTCTTTCTCTGCTGCACGAAATTCGTGTAGATCTTTGTTTAGCAGATGTCATGATGCCCTATATGGATGGCTTCCTCTTCGCTCAAGAAGTGAAACGAACGATCGATCTTCCTATTATCTTCTTGTCTGCTAAAGGAGAAGAATGGGATAAAATCAAAGGTCTCAAACATGGTGACGATTATATTGTGAAACCCTTTTTACCTGGTGAATTACTTGCAAGAGTTGCTTCAGTCTTGCGTAGATCCTATCAACGCAAAGAACTTCACAGCGCACTGTCATTTGGTCCACTTGAAATTGATAAAGAGGCACACAGAGCGACGTTAAATGGGAAGGCATTGTCACTTACACTGAAGGAATTTGGTATTCTTTACGTCCTTGCAAAAAATTCTGGTCGCGTTTACTCAAGAGATGAGCTTCTCCAAATTGTTTGGGGAGACGATCACGACAGTAGCGTGCGTACCGTCGACACACATATTAAGACCTTGAGGTTGAAATTAGGGGAAGAAGGACAAAAGATAGAGACTGTCTGGGGAGTCGGCTACAAGTTCGAGGTCTAAGGCAATGAAACTAACATTAAGTAAAAAAATCTTGTCGTTGTTTTTCTTAAGCCTTGCATTTACGATTTTGTTTTCATTTTTCTTTATTCATTTTCTATATTCAAAATTGTATTTGGAGAGCATTGAAGAGTCGATCGTCTATCAAGGTAAACGAACAGCCGCCCACTACCATTTCGGGGAACTGAGCGATGATATCATTGAAAAGATCCAATGGTATAACGTAGTATCTGAATACGAGATCGTTGTCGTGGATCAATTAGACGACTTATCTTCTTACTTTCCTTACCAAGTTAACTACGAAAATTTAGTGGACAGTTCAGACCGGAAGATACTTGAAAAAGGTTCATACGTTGTTAAAAAAGGATATGTAGAAGAATTCAATCGAGAAATTCTCGGAGCAATCTTTCCAATTCGAGGAAAAGATTCGTTGATAGGTTTTATTTACATCTACGTGCCACTTGCTGCAATCCAAGATGTGTTCAAAGAAAGTATTCCTTTACTTATAGCAGCAGGTTCAGGCTTTTTCTTAATTCTTTTCTTACTCATCAATCGTGTGTGGAGTTCCCTTTTCAGTCCTTTACGGAAATTAGAAGGTCTAGCTGCCAACATTTCTCATGGAGACTATTCTGGCAGAGTAGAAACCGAGCGTTCTGATGAAATCGGCCAGTTGGCACGTGCTTTTAATACAATGAGTTCTTCACTCGAAGCACAAGAAGAACGTAAACGGGAATTTACAAGTAACCTCGCACACGAAATGCGGACTCCACTCACCTACATTAGCGGGTACACGCATGCATTAAAACAAATCACAGAATCCGGAAATCCAAATCAGGATTCGGAGAATTACTTGAACACCATTGAAAAAGAAACCGCACGTCTTAGTAAATTGATCAATGATTTAACAGATCTAAACCACCTTCAAGAAGGTCTATTCACTGTTGAAGCCCAGCCAATCGTCGTTGCCCAAGTTTTAGTCGATACTGTGGAATTGTTCCGCATACATTTGGCTGCTCGATCCATTCAACTTAAACTTGATGTTGAAGAAGACTTGATCATCCTTGGTGATCCAGATCGAATTCAACAAGTCTTCTATAATACAATCGATAACGCAGTGAAGTATGTATCCGACGGTGGAATGATCCAAATCGGATTACATGAACATGGAAGTAAGATTCGATATGTAGTCCAAAACGAAGGATTGACAATTTCAAAAGAAGACTTAAGTAGGATGGGAGAACGCTTCTTCCGCACTGACAAAGCGCGAACACGAACGACAGGTGGTACTGGACTCGGGCTTTCCATTGTCAAAGAAATCATTCGTCTGCATCACGGTACATTCAATATGGATAGTGACCCTTCGACAGGTACAACTGTTACGATTGATCTACCTATGTTTAATGAGGAGGAGGCAACATGAATGCAACCCGATTCGTCCCTATTATGATTGTGGTTATCGTTTTACTTTCCGCCTGCTCTTCCCCTAAACCTCCGGGAAGAGAAATCTCATCATTTACCTTTGTCGATCAGCAAGGTGAATCGTTCGGATTTAACCAATTGAAAGATACAGTATGGATTGCGGATTTCATATTTACAAGTTGTGAAACAGTTTGTCCTCCAATGACATCTGAAATGGCAACATTGCAAAAAGAATTTAAGAAACATGACTTAGATGTACAATTCGTTTCGTTCACAGTTGATCCAGAAGTTGATACGCCGGAAACGTTAAAAGCATATGCCTCTCAGTACACAGAGGATGAAAGCAATTGGCATTTTCTAACTGGCTATTCCGCTCAAGAAATCACCACCTTCGCAAGGGAGAATTTCCAGACCATCATTCAAAAACCTGATACTTCCGATCAAGTTATTCATGGAACAAATTTCTACCTAATTGCAAAAGATGGTAAACTGGTCAGTGAATTTAATTATGTGGATGAAGATTATGTACATGATTTACTAAAAACAGTGAAAGACTATACGAAATAAGACGATTTAGGAGGGTTTTTTTGGACTCAGAAGCAATTGCTACCTTGTCCTATAAAGTGCCACACAAGACAGTAGGTTGGATTGAGCAGACGGTAACTACAGCAATTTGCACACTATCATTACATGAAAATAAAATTGTCTCTCAGCATAGTTCCTATCCGATCCATGCTGTGCATGATTGTTCCTATCGACCTTTCTCAGATGGAACTTGCTTGTTTTATCTTCATACAAATCAAGGCGTTCGGTCGTTCCATGTCAATGTGGATCCCACCTTTTTCTTAAAGTCTTTCAGACGTCTACGAGGCGATCTATATCTTTAATTCATCTCTCCTCATTCTTTCTCTATTAAGTGTTTCCATCACAGATTTTCAAATGATTGTTTAACTTTGCATGAAAGATGGTATACAAACACTAGAGCGACAAAGAAACAATTACTAATTGGAGGGATTCACAAATGGTTGAAAAATTTTATGTAGAAAACGCAGTACAAGCTAAGGCAAAAGTAGATGAACTTGAAGCGAAAGGTTACACTAATGACGAAATTTATGTTTTCGCACATGACAAGAAACGTGGAGATCATATTACAGACGCATTGGATACTGAAAAAGCTGGCATGAAAGAACAAGGCTTTCTCGATTCAATGAAGAATATGTTCACCTCTCGTGGAGATGAACTTCGCAGCAAGATGCACGGTGCGGGTCTTACTGAAGAAGACGCAGCTGCTGCAGAGAGCGAACTCGACAAAGGGAAACTTGTCGTTATTGCAAACAAATAAAAATTATTTAAATGCGTACAACCTCATTCGTTCACGAGGTTGTGCGCATTTTTTGTGCAGAGACATGCTATTTTAGGTATGATGGTGAATGGAAAGCAGGTGTTTTAGATGGAACGTCACTTAGGAAAAATTGGTTTGTTTGCAGGCTTAACCACGTTAGTAATCATGATCGTCGGGGTTCGCACAATTAGTGGAGTGGAATTAGGATGGAAAAACTATTTGGCTTTCTCAATATTCGGCTTAACGGTTGGCCTTATTGCATTATTGCTATTGCATTATAAATTGCGCATCGCGTTTTGGTTCTTTATGGTAGGGATGTTGATCGGCTTTGAAGAATTCTTCCGCAGTATAATTACGATTGAAGGAGAACTTGGTCAATCCATTGGCATTCTTTCTATATACATATTCTCCTCATTCAGCCTAGGAATAGGATTAATCATACAATTCATCGTTATCCTCATAAGGAAGAATAAATGAAGACAAAAAAACAGAACGAGGAGGTAACACTCCCCCGTTCTGTTTTTTATATGCAGGGTAACAAAATTACACTGCTTTTTCTTTCTTAATCTGCTTACTACGTAACTGTCCACAAGCCGCATCAATATCGGTACCTTGCTCCATACGTACACCGCAGTTAATGCCCTTCTTCTTAAGCGTTTCATAGAACTTCTTAATATTCGCAGTCTCACTTCTCGTATACTGGTCATGCTCATCCACTGGATTATAAGGAATCAAGTTAACGTATGACAAGTGACGCTTGTTATAGAGCAATTTTGCAAGTTGCTCTGCTTCAGCGACATGGTCGTTCACATCATTCAACAAGATGTACTCGAAGGTGATCCGACGATTTGTTGTTTCTAAGTAATAGTCAATGGCATCCATCAATTTTTCAATCGGGTAAGCCCGATTAATTTTCATGATCCGTGTACGCAATTCATTATTCGGTGCATGCAACGAAACCGCCAAGTTGATTTGGATGTTTTCATTGGCAAAGTCACGGATTTTTGGAGTTAGACCACTAGTAGACACGGTAATATGACGTGCACCAATCATCAAACCTTTTTGGTCGTTGACAACTCGTAAGAAGTTCATCAAGTTATCGTAGTTATCAAATGGTTCGCCGATACCCATGACTACAATATGACTTACACGCTCCTCATTGCCTTTCATATCCAAGTGATGCTGTACGTTCATGATTTGCTCAACGATTTCTCCTGAGTTCAAATCACGGTTCTTCTTCAATAATCCACTTGCGCAGAAACTACACCCGATATTACAGCCCACTTGAGTTGTTACACAGACTGAATGACCATACGGGAACTTCATCAATACAGTTTCAATGAGGTTTCCATCTTGCATTTTAAATAGAAACTTAATTGTACCGTCTTCAGATTCTTGTTTAACTTCCTGGACAAGTGACTGAATAACATAGTTTTCTTCCAGAAGTTCCACACAGTCACTATTAATGTTTTTCATCTCTGAAAACTGTGTAACCCGCTTTTTATATAACCAATCCCATACTTGTGCCGCACGGAATTTCTTTTGTCCGTTTTCTATAAGCCAATCCGTAAGTTGTTCAAATGTTAGACCATATATTGATTTTTTCATTAGACATCCTCATTTCAGATAATGCATTTCATCCGTCCATTGTACAGGATTGTTTAATAAGACACAACAGCTATGCAAGATAATGGACCTAGTTGAAAAAAACAGATTTCTACTTAATCACGCGTCGATGATGGAATCCAAGCAATTAATCACGTCCATAAAGAACAGCGAAGACGTCAGACATTCGGAATTCAATCCTTTTTGATTTTTCTTGTCCTTAATAGTTCAGTAACAACGATCCCTATAATGACGTAGGCGACTATCCACCACATATATTGCCCTTCAGTTAGTGGTGGTGTGAACTGGTTGAGAATGACTGCAAGTAGAACTCCGATCACTAAAAACGGCACGCGAAACAGTAGTTTTTTCTTCATAACAACCACCCTTCTTTTTACACGATAATTATCTCTTCCTTTTAAGTTATTTTCTAAACGACGTTGTACTCTCCATCCTACTGTAAAAGAAAAAAACAGCGCTCTAAACTAGAGCCGCTGTTAGTCACTTATTTTGATTAACTTTCTTCTCGATTCTTAGCTTCGCAATGAATGCCACGATATTTAGCAATGCGACTACGACTAAAAGAATAGCGACGCCTGTATGACCATCTGCATATCGATTCCACGCAAAATAACCAAGTAAGACTGCAAACACGATATCTACTGTTTTAGAGTTAAATAGTTTCATCATCCCTTAACCCTTCTTGACGAATTCAGACTTGAGTTTCATCGCGCCGAATCCAGTAATTTTACAGTCAATGTTATGGTCTCCGTCTACAAGACGAATTCCTTTTACTTTCGTGCCTATCTTCAAAACAGATGAACTGCCTTTTACTTTCAAGTCTTTGATGACGGTTACGGTATCTCCATCTTGTAATGGATTTCCATTCGCATCTTTGACATCCAATTGTTCTGTTTGAACGAGTTCTTCTCCCGCTGTCCACTCATACGCACACTCTGGACATACTAGCTGCAATCCATCTTCATACGTATATGGTGATCCACATTGCGGACAATTTGGTAATTGCTCTGGCATCCTAATTCCCCCATTCTCTATCTGTCTCCACTATACCAAACAAAAGGAGTCTCGGGAGAACTATTTCAGACAGCAATGTGTCGATCTCAATCAGTCCACGCACTGACTAAGTCAAACAACTGTTGAAAGAACTTTCCCATTTCATCATCCGAACCTATTGTTACACGGAGCCATTCTTCTGTCTCTGGCTTGGAAAAATGACGGACAAGGATTTGTTTATCCTTTAAGCTTTTATTGAGTTGTTTAGCAGGAATATCTGGATGATGGACGAATAAGAAATTCGCAGTAGAAGGCAAAACTTTGAACCCTACAGATTCGAACACTTTTCTCGATTGTTCACGTGTACGAATTATTGCTTGAACTGTCGAGTGAAAATAGTCCGGATCCTTAACAGAAGCAACACCAGCAGCTAATGCTAACTGATCAATTGTGTAGGAATTGAATGAGTTTTTAATACGATTCAGCGCTTCAATTATCGTTGCGGAGCCAATTGCATATCCGATTCGAAGTCCTGCTAACGAACGGGATTTTGACATTGTGCGGGTAATCAGCAAGTTGTCGAATCGCTCGATTAAAGGAATCGCTGTTTTTCCGCCAAAATCGATATAGGCTTCATCTATAATCACGGTCCGTCCCTGATTGTCGCTAACAATCCTTTCAAGCGCTTCAAGCGGCAAGGCAATCCCTGTAGGTGCATTCGGATTCGGAAAGATTACTCCCCCTTCTGACTTATAAAAAGCTTCTGCATTCAAAGCAAAGTCTTCCTGAAGAGGAATGGGTTCATATGGAATATTAAACAGTGCTGCGTATGTTGGATAAAACGAATAGGTGATCGCAGGGAATCTAATCGTTTTGCCTGGTGTAAAGAACGCCATGAACGAAAATGCCAGTACTTCATCCGATCCATTTCCGATGAATACTTGATCCGCAGACACGTCATGCAAGTCAGCAAGAGCGACTCGAAGCTTTTCTGGATCGGACTCGGGATATTTACGCAGATCCGATGTGAGTGCATGTTGCAATGCTTCAAACACCCTCGGACTTGGCCGATAAGGATTTTCATTGGTGTTTAACTTAATCCAACCTTCTCCATTCGCTTGTTCGCCTGGTGTGTAAGGCTCAGTTCTTCGGACCATGTCGCTCCATAGCTCATTCACTGACTTCCCTCCTCCTCCATTCTCCGAGACTTCAATACAGATTTTACATCTTCAATCGAAAGACCTAATTCTTCCATCAATACAAGAATGTGATAGGTCAAATCCGCAAGTTCGTTCGCCGTTTCATTCAAATCATTGTTCTTAGCACCAATTACTACTTCTGTTGTTTCCTCTCCTACTTTTTTCAAGATTTTATCGATTCCTTCACGGAAGAGATAGGTTGTATACGCACCTTCTTTAGGGTTGTTTTTTCTATTCTGTATTTGCTTCGCAACTTGTTGAATGATGGTTCTTCTGTTTCGGATGTCTTCAGAATCTTCTCTAGAAAAGCACGAGTCAGTTCCTAAATGACAAGCGGGTCCCTGTGCTTCAACTTGGACTAAAATCGTGTCTTGATCGCAATCGATATCCAGCTGTTTCACAATTTGCCGATTGCCAGACGTTGCTCCTTTGTTCCACAACTCTTTTCGTGACCGACTATAAAACCAGGTTTCCCCCGTATCCATCGTCTTTTGAAGAGATTCTTCATTCATATAGCCAAGCATTAGGACTGTGCCAGTCTGCGCGTCTTGAATGATAGCCGGAACTAAGCCTTCACTGTTATAACGGATATTTTTACCGTTCACTTGAAACACCCCTCACCGCTCCCTTCAAATCAGATAGCGATACGATATCAAAGTGCAAGATGGATGCAACTAATGCTGATTGTGCCTGAGTTTGTTCAAACACATCACGGACGTGCTCTACACTGCCAGCTCCCCCGCTTGCAACAACTGGAATCGATACAGAATCCGCCACAAGCTTAGTAAGTTCAACGTTATACCCATTTCTCATCCCGTCTTCATCGATACAGTTTAGTACAATCTCTCCAGCACCCAGCTGAGCTCCTTTTTTCGCCCATTCGAGTGCATCTATTCCCGTATCTTCCATACCTGCTTTTGCAAAAACGGTCCATTGACCAGATTCAGTTTGACTGACGTCCATCGACAACATGATTCTGCTGGAACCATAACGTTCAGATGCTTCACGAAGTAAATCAGGATTCTTCAAGGCTCCACTATTAATAGATACTTTGTCCGCTCCAGCTTCAATTGCCAGTTCCACATCCGAAAGTGTTTGAATCCCACCGCCAACGATGAAAGGAATTTCAATGCTTTCACCAATTTGGCGAATCAAATCTAAAAACATGCCACGTTGTTGAACGGAAGCAGAGATATCATAAAATACTAATTCATCCGCACCTTCCGCTTCATATTTTTTTGCGAGTTCTAGTGGATCCGCAAGCTCTTTTACATCTTGAAACTTCTTCCCTTTTACCACGCGTTTATTGTCAATATCTAAGCACGCAATTATTTTTCGTTTTGTCATTTATAGGACCTCCATCATTTTTCGGAATCGTGTTTCGTTTTCATAAATTGCTTTTCCAACAATGGCTCCATATAGGGATTCTTGCTGTAGTTTCTCAATATCTCCAACAGTCGTAACTCCACCTGAGGCGATGATATCCATTTTCGTTTCGTTCTGTAAGTTTTGAAGTTCTTCAAAATTAGGTCCAGCGAGCATCCCATCTTTCGCGATGTCTGTATAGATAATAGTTTGTACACCCACTTGCTCTAATTTTTTAATTAATGAAGAGACATCCGTCGCTGCGTCTTCTGTCCATCCGGCGATCGTCGGAATACCATTTTTAGCATCAATTGAAACAGCGATTTGTTTACCGAATCTAGTAATCGCTTGTTGCAGCATTGTAGGATTATTAATAGCGGAAGTTCCGAGAATGACACGTTCAACACTATTTGTTAAATAATCTTCAATGGCTTCAATGGAACGAATCCCACCACCGACTTGAACTGGTAGTTGTACGGAGTTTACAAGCTCAATAATTGCATCACGGTTGATGGATTTCCCTGTTTTCGCACCATCCAAATCTACGACGTGGAGCCATGTTGCACCCTGTGCATGCCACTGCTTACCAATTTCGAGTGGGGAATCATGATAGACCGTCTCCTTATTGAAATCCCCTTGCACTAACCGAACACATTTCCCATTTTGAATATCAATCGCTGGAAATAAGATCATTACCGCTCTCTCCTTTCATCTATTCGTTACAAACTACCTTTTGTCGATGGAATTCCTTGTCGGTCATTTTTTGCAACTGCAATACGTATTGCGCGGCCAAATCCTTTGAAGATGGATTCTAAAATATGATGACTGTTTTTTCCGTACTGTAAATTAATATGTAGCGTCACACCCGCATGGCGAGTAAATGCTAGAAAGAACTCTTCAGCTAGTTCAGTATCGAACACCCCTATTTTTTCTTTTAAGCCTGGTACATTGTAAACAAGAAACGACCGTCCGCTAATATCTAGAGATACTGTAGCTAAGGCTTCATCCATGGGAACTGTTTCAGATGCATAGCGTTCAATACTCTCTTTGGTCCCAAGTGCTTCTTTAAATGCTGCTCCTAGAGCAATTCCAACATCCTCCACACTATGATGTTGGTCAGTTTCTAGATCCCCCTTACACGTTATTTGCAAGTCTAGGCCACCGTGCATAGTCGCAAGAACGAGCATGTGATCGAGAAACCCAACTCCTGTATCGATGTCACTCTTTCCTGCCCCATCTAACGCTAACTTCATTCTGATATCTGTTTCAGCGGTTTTCCGTTCAATTGTCGAAGTCCTCATTCTGATTCCTCCTGTGTCCGAACTCGAATGGCTTGTGCATGGCCATTAAGTTGCTCGGTTTTTGCAAGTTCGATAATTGCATCAGAGACTTGTTCAAGTGCTTCCTTCTTATAGCGGATAATGCTCGTCTTTTTCATGAAATCATATACACCTAAAGGCGATGAGAATTTTGCAGTTCCACTCGTCGGCAGCGTATGATTCGGTCCTGCCATATAATCGCCCAGTGCTTCCGGTGAGTAAGCTCCGATAAAAATAGCACCTGCATTTTCAATATCATTCAGTCTGTTCTCAGGATTGGCTGTCATAATTTCTAAATGCTCAGGTGCGAGTTCATTTATAATGTCAATCACTTCGTTTTCAGATTCGACAACCGCAATCCAGCCATTTGCTTGGATAGACTTTTTGGCGATATCCATTCTATCCATAAGTTCCAATTGCCGATAGACTTCTATAGATAGTGCTTCAGCTATCTGTATAGAAGGTACTAAACAACACGCCGATGCGTCTTCATCGTGTTCCGCTTGAGCTAATAAATCCGCAGCGACAAATTTAAGATTTGAATGTTTGTCTGCCCATATACAAACTTCACTCGGACCTGCAATCATATCGATGGATACATCACCAAACACGAGCTTCTTGGCAAAGGCCACATAAGCATTTCCTGGACCTGTAATTTTGAGTACGGGTTGGATTGACTCCGTACCGTATGCTAGCGCTGCAATCGCTTGTGCTCCTCCAACCTTGTAAATCTCATCGACTCCACATAGATCCGCAGCAACTAAAACTGCCGCATTAACGGATCCATCGGCTTGCGGCGGAGTGGTGAGAACGAGCCGCTTCACACCTGCTATTTTTGCAGGAACTGCGTTCATCAAAACTGTAGATGGATACGATGCTTTCCCTCCAGGAATGTATATCCCCGCAGATGCAAGTGGACGAACTTGCTGTCCAAGATAGACCCCTTCTTCGGGTTCAATACGCCAGCTTTCCTCTTTCTGCTGTTCATGAAAACGTTGAATGCGTTCATTTGCGTCTTTCATTGCCTGAAGTAATGAAGAGGAAACTTTTTGATAAGCATCCAAAATCTCTTGTTTTGACACTTGGAGTGTTTGTATCGTAACCCCGTCAAACCGTTCAGTTAGCGCTAGCAGTTCAGCATCTTGAAATTGTTTGACGCGGTCGATTATTGTTCTAACCGTTTCTTCAACGGACAAAGCGGACGTCCGGCGGGCCATCCTCTGGGTGATTTGGTCACGCGTTGTGATAATCTGCACGTCGTTCGTCCACTCCCTTCTTCAAAAGTTCAATACACGTTTTAACTTCTACTGTTTTCGTTGCATAACTGGCTTTATTCACGATGACACGCGTACTCACTTTTGCGATTTCCCGTAAGACAACCAAACCGTTATCTCTTAGTGTCGAGCCCGTTTCGACGATATCGACAATGACGTCTGATAGGCCAGCAATCGGTGCAAGTTCAATCGATCCATTCAAACGGCTGATTTCTGTCCGAATTCCTGCTTGATCGAAATAGGTTTTTGCAATCGCGGGATATTTAGTGGCAACAGAAAGTGATTTCGTATCTGCAGGGAAACTATCGGGGAACCCAGCAACCACTAGCTGACATTTACCGAATGCTAAATCTTGCAGCTCATAGACGTCTTTGCCATCTTCCATAATCGTATCTTTCCCAACGATTCCAATATCAGCTGCACCTTTTTCCACGTAAGTCGGAACATCTGCTGCTTTGACAAACAATAGTTGGTAATCCCCACTTATACTCGTAATGACCAACTTCCGTTCATCGTACAGCGTATCGGGGAAAGCGACCCCTCCTTCAGACAAAAGCTCTCTCGCTTTTTCTGCAATTCTACCTTTAGCGACTGCGATTTTCATTGGCACCATAATCTTTCATCTCCCGCCTTAATCCCATTATTTTTTAGCTAAAAAAATCGCTTCCACATCAAAGGCGAATCCAACCGCTGGTAATTGTGCATTAAACTTTCGGCTTACCTCATCATATCGACCACCCATTAGCAGTGGCTTTCCGATAGCGTTACTGAATCCTTGAAATTGGATTCCTGAATAATAGTCCATGTCGTTGACCATACCGAGGTCGATTGTCACGTGATTTTCATAGCCTGATTCAACGATTAGTTCATACACAGCTTCCATATGCTGCATAATAGCAGTCATTTGATGGTTCATAGAATACTCTCGAAACCGCTTGAAAACAGATGGTGCATCCCCATATGAAAAAACAGTTTCAAGAAGCCATTCTCTAATTGTTTCATCCGTATTATTTTGCTTAAGAAAATCAGCTAGCCCACTGCTGTTTTTCATTTGAATAAAAGATTTCACTTGCAGCTGTTCCTCTGCTGTCAATAGAAGAATCCGATTCAGTTCAGATAGAATTCCTGCATGACCAAGTTCAATTTTAAAATCATTTAGTCCTAATTCAGTGAGTGCCTGACAGGCGAGGACAATCACTTCTGCGTCATTTTCAGCGGATTGGTTACTAAATAACTCAATTCCTGCTTGCCTGCGTTCAGTTGGAATCGTTAAATCATCCGTCTGACGGAACACAGATTGTATATACCAGCAACGAATTTCTTTATCTAAGTTTTTATAGGACGATGCAAGTTCTCGCATTAGCGGAATTGTCACGTCTGGCCGCAATACTAAAATGTCTCCAGTATGGTCGATTAACTTCAGAAGACTTTTGCGACTTTGAGTGGTTTGGAGGGATTCATATGTTTCGTAACTCTCTAGAACTGGTAAATTGACTTCACGATATCCGTTCTGTGAAAAGGAATTTCGAAAGACTTCTCGTAATTCGCACTCCTCTTCAGCCGATTGAAATAAATTTCTCAAACAACCACCTCTTTCACTTTATCACTTTACTACGATGAAGTTATCTAGTACTATAAATAGATAATTAAGAAATGTCAACCAAAAAGGAGTTTGATATAAATGTTTGATTATCATATGCATACCTCATTTTCAGCCGATTGTGACGCACCTCCAGAGGAAATGGTTCGTGCTGCTATTCAAAAAGGACTTACTGAAATTTGTTTTACAGATCATGTCGACTATGAATATCCTGATAAAAATTTTATCTTCGATTTTAATCAACAAACTTACAAAGAGGCAATTGCACAATTACAAGTTCGTTACGGAAGTGAAATTCAAGTGAAGCGTGGTGTGGAAATTGGAGTTCAGCCTCATCTACTTGATAAGTACACAAAGCTAATTCAAGAAGAGGAGTTCGACTTTGTTATTTGTTCGCTTCATACTGTTAAAAAACAAGATTTACACTTTGGAGCTATTTTTGAGAATCGAACGATTGATGATTCATATGATGCCTATTATCAGGAGTTGCTTCGTTGTATACGTAAGTTTGATACCTACAGTGTTTTGGGCCACGTGGATCTCATAAAACGATACGCTCAAAAAGCACCTTCACAGGATTTTCATGAGTGCTTGAAAGAAATCTTTTCTGAAATCATTCCTCGTGGGAAAGGGATAGAGATTAATACGTCCGGTGTGCGCTATGGGCTATCCACTGCCATGCCGAGCACGGATATCCTTGAACTGTACAAATCCTGTGGAGGTGAAATCTTAACAATCGGTTCCGATGCACACAGACCGACCGATGTTGGTTTCGACATTCGAAAGAGTTTGCAACTCGCTTCACATATCGGATTCCGCTTCATTGCGACATATGAGAAAGGAGAACCTCAATTCCATTCAATTGAAAATTTGCTTCGTTAAATAGAAAAGGACCTTCCAAACTTTACACCAAAGGGTTGGGAATCGAATTGATTTCTTTCCATCCCTTTTGTCTTTTTGCAACGTTAAATCTGAAAAGGAAGAATAACAGGCCGTTGATCTCCGTTCCGGACGGGCGCTTTCCGGGGGCTTGCCCTCAGCCTCCTCGTCGCTTCGCTTCTGCGGGGTCTTCAAAACACGTGCTCCTAACGCTTCGCTTTTACTCGCAAAAGCTGTTCTTCGTGACAGCTTTCGCTGATCCCCAGGAGTCGCCGTCCTGCACTTCAATCAACTGAATATCTTATGAGACATTCACAACATTCAAGCAAGGAATGCAGTCGGGATGCTCCATGTTCAGCTGGCAAGAATAACTAGATGTAGTAGAAGACTTGAGACACGATATGTAATCAAAGAAGTAAAAGGAAATATAAAGAGACAGTTGATCGCATTTTTGCCGATGCCAAAAAAGCACCATGGTATGCGATGGTCAACTCTAAGTGGGTTTAGGGGATTGAATAAATGACATTTTATGAAGAACTACAGGATCTATTGGGGAAATTAATTGCTGCATCTAATTTACGGACTAGAAGGTCTACGGAACTAACTGCTCGATCGTCAACATTTCCATCACCACATTTGATAGTTGGGAGATATTGTTGATTGTAGCGGAGAGCGGCGACTCCGGAGGGATCAGAGAAAGCTATGACGAAGAACAGCTTTTACGAGTAAAAGCGAATCGTTAGGAGCACGTGTTTTCGAAGACCCTGGACTGAGTAAAGCAAGGGAGATGAGTGCTGCCTTAATTTCAGCAAAGTTCGCTAAAATACGGAAAATCGAACTCTTCGCTGTTCGATTGGCTGAGAGCAAGCCCCTCGAAAAGCGTCCGCTCGCAGCGGAACTCAACTTTTCATAGTTATATCTATTGAAAAAGAAAAAGACTGTAGGCAATCCCAATGTTTACTGGAGTTTGGCTACAGTCTGAAAGGACCTTCTGCTGAAAGAAGGTCCTTTCTATTATGCTTTAGTCGTAACGAGTTGCTTGTTCACAGCTGCATGGACTTCTGTTGGAAGCCCCCATAGTTTGATGAATCCTACTGCTGCCGCTTGGTCGAACTCGTCATCAGACGTATACGTCGCAAGTTTTTCATCATAAAGAGAGTTATCGGATTTACGCCCCTCTACAATGGCATGCCCTTTAAATAGTTTCACACGGACTGTTCCATTGACGACTTGTTGTGAGTCTTTAATGAACGCTTCCAAGGCACTTCGTAATGGAGAGAACCAAAGACCGTTATAGATGAGCTCGCTTAACTTTTGAGAAACAATCGGTTTAAAATGTGCTGTCTCTTTTACGAGAGTAATATCTTCAAGTTCCTTATGCGCTTTGATCAACGTCATAGCACCTGGACATTCATATACTTCACGTGATTTAATGCCTACGAGACGGTTTTCAACGTGGTCAATACGGCCAACACCATGTTTTCCGGCTAGCTCATTCAAGTGAAGGATGAGTGCATCTAGCTCAAAAGCCTTTCCATCCAAGCTCACTGGAACACCTTGTTTAAATGTAATTTCAACAACATCTGCTTGATCAGGTGCTTCTTCAATAGACGAAGTGAGTCCATATGCATCTTCTGGTGGTGCTGCCCACGGATCTTCTAGAATCCCACATTCATTACTACGTCCCCATAGGTTTTGGTCAATTGAATACGGACTATCCAACACGATAGGAACTGGAATATTGTGCTCTTTTGCATAGGCAATTTCTTCTTCACGCGACCAGCTCCACTCACGTACAGGTGCAATCACTTCTAATGTCGGATCCAATGCTTTGATACCTACCTCAAAACGAACTTGGTCGTTTCCTTTACCTGTGCAACCATGAGCTACGGCAACCGCATTTTCCTTATGTGCAACTTCGACAAGTTTTTTTGCAATAAGTGGACGAGACAACGCAGAAATCAGTGGATACTTTTCTTCATAAAGCGTACGTGCTTGAAGTGCAAGTAGTGCATAATCTTTAGCGAATTCCGCTTTAGCATCTATTACATAGCTTTCGATAGCACCCACTTGAAGTGCCTTCTGTTGGATGAAATCTAGATCTTTTCCTTCTCCTACATCTAAGCAACATGCAACAACTGCATATCCCTGTTCTGTTAACCATTGAACTGCAACTGATGTATCAAGTCCTCCCGAATACGCTAATACCACTTTTTTCTTTGTCATAATTAAAACTCCTCTCACAAGTTATGTATCTTTATACATTCTAAAGTATATTTATAATAACATGTTGACTAGTAAATGCAAGAGAAATTACTGATTCTTTTAATAGACGAAATATTCAATCACATAACCGGCGTTCAATTGATTTTACTCAACAAAAAAAGCACGCCTTAAAAGATGGCGGCCACTGAAAAAGTTTAATAATAGTTGGTTAAGCGTGTGAGTCTGTAGATTTGCGCTCCAGGCGGACGCTTTCCGCTCCAATCAACGGGGGTTTGTCATTCATCCATAAAAGGATGACCAATAATACTTTCTTAACAATAGAGAGCTCATCATCCGTGAAACGGGTGATGAGCTCTCTATTGTTTAATATGGAACATTGACCATCCAGATTTGGCTGAGATCGAACCCCAAGGAAACGTCCCCTTGGAGCACAATTCAACAGTCATCCCAGCATGATCAACTAGTTACTGATTTTTTCAGTTGCCTCTATATAGACGACCTGAGTACTCTATATCAACTTAACCCATGTGATGCCATAGCGTCTGCAACCTTTAAAAATCCTGCTACGTTAGCACCCATTATGAGATTTCCTGGTTTGCCAAAGCGATCTGCAGCATCAATACAACTTTCGTAGATCGAGCGCATTACAACTTTCAAACGCTCATCTACTTCTTCTGCAGTCCATCTGAGTCGCATGCTATTTTGGGACATTTCCATCGCTGAAACGGCCACGCCTCCTGCGTTGGCAGCTTTCGCTGGTGCAAATAGAATCCCGTGATCCTGAAATACCGTCAGTGCTTCGTTTGTACAAGGCATATTGGCACCTTCCCCAACGGCTGTGACGCCATTCTTAATAAGGAGATTGGCACTCTTTTCGTCTAGTTCATTTTGAGTAGCACAAGGAAGGACGATGTCACATGGAACGGTCCATATTTCTGAACAATCTTCATAATAACGAGCTTCGGGATGTACCTTCAAATAATCCTGAATTCGTTTGTTTTCGATTTCTTTCAATTGCTTCACACAATTTAAGTCAATGCCATTTTTGTCGACAATGTATCCAGAAGAATCACTACAAGCGATTACATTTGCACCGAGTTGCTGCGCTTTCTCAATCGCATAAATGGATACATTTCCCGAACCTGAGACCACAACTGTTTTCTCTTTAAATGACATGCCATATTCCTTTAGCATCTCTTCAGTGAAATAGACGGTTCCATATCCGGTCGCTTCTTTTCGACCAAGACTACCACCGTGATTCGGATCTTTCCCCGTGAGTACACCTGCTTCGTATCCACCCTTTAATCGCTTATATTGACCAAACAAATAGCCAATTTCACGTTTTCCAACTCCTATATCACCTGCAGGCACATCTATGTCCGGCCCAATATGTCGACTCAATTCCGTCATGAAACTTTGACAGAAACGCATGATTTCACGATCCGACTTCCCCTTCGGATCAAAATCTGAGCCACCTTTACCCGCACCAATCGGTTGACCTGTCAATGCATTTTTAAAAATTTGTTCAAATGCTAGGAATTTCATGATGCTGCTATTCACAGATGGATGGAAACGAAGACCACCTTTATACGGCCCTAGCTCACTGCTAAATTGGACACGGTACCCTCTGTTTACATGCACTTTACCTGTATCATCTTCCCAAGTAACACGGAAGGTCACAATTCTTTCTGGTTCAGTCAGTCTTTCCAAAATTCCGCTTGTTATATATTCAGGATGCTTTGCGAATACGGGACGGAGTGAATCGAATATTTCACGTATTGCTTGGAGAAATTCAGTTTCATTTGCATTTCTTCTTTTAACTTGCTCATAAACCTGATGCACATAGTCATTTGAACGTCTTTGTACATCCACATGTTCTACATTTAATTTCGACATATTCTTCCCCCTTAATCCCGAATCTAACTTGTTGTATTTTATTAGTATACGCTAGAATGAATGTTTTTGAAAATACATTTTAATCTGCAAACAAAAACAGAGGTTCTATTCCCCTCTGTTTTGTCGGTATATTTATGGGCACATATTACTTTTTCACTATATTAAAATTATCCTCTAGCAGTAGCCAATTTTGAGGGAATGCTAGACCCAATTTCCAGTACATAATGCCACGAAGACTGTATTTTTTCAATAAGTCAAACTTAGCTTGGATGCTTCTAGCGTCTTCAAACCAAACTTCATGTTGAATACTATTTTGATCGATATACGTAAAAAATGGTGCTTGTGCAACATAGTCGTACGAAATGGCTTCGTTTTCACGTATCGCAAGTTCTGTTGCTTGTTTAGGGCTAAGTGCTTTTGCAGGCTGCCCGCCTTGCGTTGGGTAAGGTTTTGACCAATCGTATCCATATAAATTTTGACCTAAAAAGATTTTGTCTCTTGGAATTTCTTGTACCGCATACTTTACCACTCGCTCCACTTGTGGCAATGGACTCACGGCTTGCGGCTCACTGTACGTATATCCCCACTCGTAAGTCATTAGAGAAACGAAATCTACAATCTCCCCATGGGCTTTATAGTCATGTGCGCCGTAAATACCTGTTGTAACATCACTTACTTTAGGTGCAAGTGCGGTAGAGAGTGTGAGGCCGGCTGGATGAAAACGATCTCTAGCTCTTCTCAAGAAGGTATTGTATAGCTCGCGATCCTCAGGGAACAATAACTCAAAATCAAAATGTATATCTTTGTAGCCCACTTGTTGTGCCACTGCCAAGATGTTCGTAAATAACAAATCTTGAACTCCTTTGCTCACAAAAATATCGTGAGCAAGACCAGCACTAAATGCGAAATCTTCCAAGTTGCTAACAACCATCGCATTAAGCGCACCCGCGTTCGCAGCGATTGTAGGTAAGTTCGCTATGGAAGGGGCTTTTAACGTCCCATCACGCATCACTTCATAACTAAACATAGCTAGATAAGTTAATGCACTAACTCTATTTTCCGTTTCTGCAATCATCACCTGCGAAACCGGAGTTCTTGGCTCTACGTAGAGTAAAGATTGAGTCGGAGTTTTAGGAGTCGGTGGGATGTATAGTCGTTGACCGACCGTCAATGGCGCTGAAAGAGAAATTTTGTTGATGTTCGCCAGCTCCGATATGGTCATCTTTTCTCTACGTGCGATCTCATATAGAGTATCCCCTGGCTGCACCCAATAATAACTGCCCGTTATTGGAATCACTAGCGCTTGACCAACAGCCAATTTCCCTGCATTGACCAGCTCATTTGCATCCGCAATTTCTTCCCATCCAATTCCATATTGTTTCCCAATCGTAAATAAACTTTGACCTTTTTGAACAACGTGTATTTGCACTCACATGCACACCTTTCCATAAAAATTCGTAGTCCATTGTATGAAAGTAACTGTTCTGCTATTCATACAAAACATCCCACGGGATAGAAAGATACTTGAAGTACATACTATTTATGAACGAACACGATATTTTAGGGAGGACAACAATGACTACAAACCAAGACGGAACGACCCATCAAAACATGCACACAGGCACAGTTCCCCCATCCATGAACCACGGAGGACATGAACTTTTTGATGTGCATGAAGTACTATCCAGCACGATAGGAGCCCTCAATCAGGCGATTTTACTTCGACCTCACGTGAAGGATCCCGAGTTGTTAGATATTCTCGATCGGCAATACCGCTTTACGTTGGATGCATATAACATTACAGTCGAGAGTTTCAAATCAGGTCATAATCCATCTCATCCTACACAAAGCTATAAAATGAAAGGAGGAAATGATTTCATCTATGGTATGAAGCCGGGCCAACCCAAAAAACCTATGATGAATGCTTCTGAAATTACGGATGAAATCATTTCCGGTTTCTTATTGGGTTCCGCAAAAGCCGGAGCTTCTATGAAAACAATGGTGGCTTGTGAAGTGTGTAATCCTGTTGTCCGCAGGGTGCTAGCTGATTCAGTTCCAAACTGTATAGAAATGGCGTATGAATTAGCCATTTACCAGAACAAACATCATTACTATCAAGTACCTCAGCTGGCTTCACAGGATATGACGGAGTTGCTCAATGCATTTGCTCCAGCACAAGGTCAACCAGGTATGCCTCCTTTACAGTAAAGACCCCACATGCTTAGTCGTTCACTTTGAACCCATAAAAAAATAACCGTATGCGCCTCTTTGGCGCATACGGTTATTTTGATTTTTTATAGAAGGAGGACGGTGGATCAGATATGAACGTGTGTTGCTCCTTTGTTATAGGATGAATCATCGTCAACTTAGTTGCATGGAGCCCAAGTCGTTTAATAGGGTTTGTTGTGGCACCATATTTTTTATCGCCTACAACGGAGTGTCCAATTTCCTCCATATGCACACGGATTTGGTTTTTCCGTCCTGTTTCCAATCTCAATTCAAGTAGTGAAAACTGTGCACTTGCTTGCAGTCGCTTATAACGTGTAATTGCTTTTTGGCCGCCATTATCCGTTGGGTTGGAATAGACTTTGAACGTTCTAGTCTCTTTCAGCCAAGAAACAATTTCACCTGTTTCGTTTCGCACTTTACCTTCAACTAGCGCTATATAACCTCGTTCTTGGACAGATTCTTCCCAGTTATCCTGAAGGAGTTTTTTGACTTCCTCTGTTTTAGCAAACAGCATAACCCCTGAAGTTTCTCGGTCTAGACGATGGACGATGAATACACGATTGCTTCTATTCGCTTTCCGTACATATGTAGAAAGCTCACTAAATGCAGTCAGTTCTTTTTTATCTTTTGCAGCCATTGATAATAATCCAGCTTCTTTGTCAATCACAATGATGGCATCATCTTCATACATAATGGAAAGCCCTGTAAGTTCACTGTCATTTTTCGCAGCTTGGTTGGTCATAATTTCAACCTTATCTCCAACATTCAACAATCGGTCATGTTGAGTGGTAGGTTCTCCGTTAACAGACACTTGCCCACGGGAAAGAATCCCTTTCACTGCATTTCTACTTTTTTGGACAGTCTCTAGCAGAAAAGGTAAAAGCGGCTGTTCCTTTTTTACTTGATAACCTGTTGCTTGCGGTGTTGCTTGTTTTGAGTTATTTCGCATAGTCACGTCTCCTTATTCATTCATTATGCGCAACCTTTAACGAAATATCAAACATCATTTAGGACAATGCTTTTAAACCTATGACGCCAATGACAATCAATGCAAGACTGCCGATCCTTGCTAAACTTTTGGATTCACCAAAAAAGAGCATATTCAGAATTACGGCGCCTGCAGTTCCAATTCCTATCCATACTGCATATGCTGTGCTCACTTGTAAATACTGGAACGATGTATACAAAAATACAAATGCTAAACCAAAACCACCTAAAAATAAGATACCTGAAGGAATCGTCTTCTTTTTACTATATTTGTTTAATCCGATGACTCCCGTAAATTCAAATATCGCGGCTAATGCTACAAATAACCATCCCATATTAACGATTCCTTTCTGCTGCTAGTTTTTCGTCATGTCCATCAGCAAGTTTCAAACCGATGACTCCTGTCACTAAAATGACGATGAAGAAAATTTTCCCGCCACTTAACGTTTGTCCGAAGAAAAACACATCCATCAATGCAGTTCCGATGGTTCCGATAGCTGCAAATATGGCATATACAGTTCCTGTTGGTAATGTCGCGCAAGCTTTAGAAAGGAAGTGGAAATCGACGAATATAAATAACACGATCGGAATCCAGTGCCACCATACAGAAGCTACATTAAAACCGAAAATCCATACAAGTTCAAAAAAACTAGTTGCCGCTACATAAAGCCATTCTTTTTTCATTAGAAATACTCCTTCTCTCAGATGACTGACTGTCATTCATATTAATCCGTACTCGTACGAACTAAAAAATGTATACAACGACTGACACTATTTTGTTGCCAGTCGTTGGAAATCCCTATTCATTGCCTGGTTGTTTCGAATAACCAAGGGCATACGATAAAAACAACAACGTTTCCCTCTTTTGCTCAGTAGCGCGAATTTCTTGGTCAACGTCTTCATCATACAAGTAAATTTGCTCTGCAGCGGACTCAGTCAATCCGATAATGAGTTTTGCTAACTGATCTGGATGACTGTCGATGCGAATGACTCCTTGCTTCTGCACCTTTTCAACGAGTGCGCTTACCCATTGGTAAATTGGAGCATATACACTCTCCCACTCTTTCAAGTGTTCAGTTGATGCTAACCCTGAATAGATCATCGCCTGAATCTCGTGGTGTTCTTTATTAACTGCAAATATCGCATCTACAAATTGTTTCAGTTGCTCATCAAACGATGCAGAATCTTCAACAGCGTCTATCACCGTTTTCAGGGTATGCTGTACCATCACTTCTGCAATCGCAGGCATGAGCGATAGTTTAGAGGGAAAGTATAAGTAAAACGTTCCTTGTGCAATCCCTGCAGCTTTAACAATATGTGAAACTGTCGTTTTTTCTACGCCTTTTTCAGTAAACACTTGAATCGCAGACTGAACAATTTTTTCTCTCTTGTTCATAACATCCCTCCACAAATGACTGACTGTCATTCATTATAATCCAATCCACTGAGAACTACAAGTTCTTCAGCTGGATCAATACTCGCCACTTCACAAATTTCATCATTTCCATTCAAATGGAGTTTGTTGGTAGACATAGTAATTAAGCCAATTTGAAAATAAGAGATGTGTATGGGAACGCCACGTGTTCAGCGGATTCAACGAGCTATTGTCATTCGGGAAGTAATTCTTAGGAATATCAATTTCAAGTCCTTTTGCTGCATCACGCTCATATTCTTCCTGCAACGTTCCCGCATCGTACTCTAAGTGCCCCGTAATCATAATGTTTTTTGCATCGTTAGATAGCACGATAAAGGGTCCAACATCTTCCGAATATGCGAGTAGATTCAATGAGTCATGCTGTTCGATATCGTATTGAGATACTCCTGTATGCCTGGAGTGTGGAGCTGGAAACAGGTCATTGAATCCTCGTGCAAGATTGACAGTTGGATTTGTAACGAGATGATCAAAAATGCCAAAACACTTAGAAGGCAGTTGGTGTTTGTTCACTCCATAGTAATGATAAAGTGCTGCTTGGGCACCCCAACAGATATGCATAGAAGATGTTACATTCACTGATGCCCAATCCAAAATCTCCTGCATTTCTCCCCAATACTCAACCTGTTCGAATTCCATTTGCTCTACAGGTGCCCCCGTTACAATCATTCCATCAAATTTTTCGTCTTTCACTTGAGGAAATGTTTTGTAAAAAGTATCCAAATGGTTTTTACTAACATTCTTCGATACATACGTTTCTGTGTGTAAAAAAGTTACATCCACTTGAAGCGGAGTATTACCTAGCAAACGCAGAAGCTGCAGTTCCGTTTTTTCTTTTTGAGGCATTAAATTCACGACTAGTATGCGTAGTGGTCTAATGTCTTGTGAGGTAGCACGCTCTTCATCCATCACAAATATTTTTTCTTGCTTCAGTAATTCTCCCGCGGGTAACGCTTTTGGTATTGTAATTGGCACAATTCTTCACTCCTATTCAGCCCATCAAAAAACTTCCGCTTTCTAAGAGAGAGAAAGTGGAAGCTAATAGCCGTTCCTCTTATCTCTCAAGACAAAGTCTTGTGGAAGTAGCACCTTCCTGAATCTATCAGGGGTTGCTGAAACGTCAATGGGCCATTTCCCTCGGTTTCTCTCGATAAGCGTATTCAATTACTGAACAGTATACCATTTCTAAGTTGTTTGTATAGTCTAACATTAAACAAAATCGAGTTTACTCACGGGCTAGCAACTAGTTAGTCGTCATATTGGGCTCTGGAAAATCCTCTTCCTAGAATTTCAGATGCATTTAAGAAGATTACGAACGATGTCGGCTCTTGCTCCTGCACAATCTTTTTAAAGTAGATCGCTTCTGATTGCTCAACGACACAAAGGATCATGGTTTTCTCCTGATTCGAGTAGCCTCCTAAAGACTTCACTTTTGTTAACCCTCGATTGAGTTCGGTATTAATGAGTGCTTGAACTTTTTCTTCTTGTTCCGTAATGATCAGGATCAGCTTGGTAGGAGATGTTTGAAGCTGCACAAAATCGATTACCTTACTCGTCACATAGATTGCCATCATGGCATAAAGCGCGAGTTCCAAGTCAAAGACAAAAGCCGAGATGATGACGACAGCACCGTCAACAATTAGCTGAGCAAAGCCACTGGAAAAGTTAGTATATTTCTTCAGAACTTGAGCAATTAGTGCAGTTCCACCTGTCGAGCCGTTCCCCCTATAAACAATTCCTAGACCGATACCAAGCATAATCCCACCATAAATAGAACTTAATAACGGATTATGAATTGGGACATTAATATCTGTCGTTAAGAAAATGAAAAATGGTACAAAAAACGTCCCCACAATGGTTCTCCAACTAAAATCTTTTCCAACAAGGACAAGCCCTAAAATGAGGAGTGGTAAATTAATAAGCCACTGTACATAAGCGGGGTTAAATCCATAAAGTTCAAAAAGAATCGTGCTTATTCCCGAAACACCACCTGCAGCTATCCGTGAAGGTAATAGGAAAATAGTAAATGCAAGTCCGACAAACGCCGAACCCACAATAATTTGGAGATAGTCAAAAATCGCTGATTTTTTAAATTGAGTAAATGTCATCGTGTCCCTCCGTTCGTGCCAACTGTACTATTCTATCAAATTACGTGTACGTTGTGACGATTGACAATGAAAAGAAGGAGAAGTTTTTTCATTCTAAATATTCTATATTAATGAACTTTCGACAAAAAATCGACCATTTTTTTGCATTTCCCAACATAGAATTGTATGATTATAGAAGAATTCAGGTACCATTGAAGGAGGTTCTCTTATGAGGAGCTTAAGCGTTGTAAGAAAAGTTGATCATCTAGGGAGAATAGTTATCCCAATTGAATTACGTGAGACAATGAAACTTCCTGAAGGACAACCACTTGAATTTTTCACGGAGGATGAAACCATTATTCTTAGGAGCTATAAAATCCGTGAAGCTTGTGTGATTACCGGAGAAATCACTTCCGATAATTTTGAACTGTCAAACGGCATGTTCGTAAGCCCTGCGGGTGCTAAAGTTATTCTTGAAGAGGTTAAAGAGGAGTTTAGTATGTAAAAAGAAAGGGTTGCTGCCAGTGGAGTCTCTTCGACTTCTCAAGCAGCAACCCTTTCAATTTTCTTTTACGCTTCAGGATTATCCAGAAATGCTGTAATCTCTTCACGCGTTTTTCTGTCTTTACTAACAAATCGACCTTTTTCTACGCCTTCGCTGTAAACAAGAAAACTTGGGATCCCAAAAATGTCGTGTTCTGCACAGATATCTATGAACTGATCACGATCTACATATACAAATTCGTACTCCGGGTAATCTACTTCAATTCCTGGGAGTAACGGATCGATGACTCGACAATCCGGACACCAATCTGCGGAAAACAGAAACACCGTTCGTTCCCCTTGTTTAAGTTCTTCAAATTGCTCTTGTGACTGTAACTTTTCCATTTAAATCTCCCCCTTATAGCATTTAGTATATCATTCCCTATGTAGTGAAGAGTCGATTTGGCTCGACCTTTTTTTTGGCGAGTCGCATTAAAAAAAGCAGAGAAGAAAGCGACTTTCGCTCTTCCCTACTCTAACGTTTCTTTTGTTCAATGAGCACTTTTATTCTTTCGTCGGTTGTCCGTTCAAGTGCATAGGTGGGGGGATAATCCATCCTTTTTCTTTGTTTAGTTTCAATAGCTTTGCTCCAAACATGATTTTGTCAGCATGGAACTTGGCAAACATTGTCGCAATATCCTCACGCAAACATTGCCCCATCACTTGGCTACAGGAAACAAGCGCCTGGCCAACGTTTATGGAGATCGCTCCGCTGATTTCAGGGTCCATGAATCGTGCACCTGGAGGGATATCATCTGCAGAGCAAGTTGGACGGTCTGGTAGCGTTGGTGGCGGCATGATGCCATTTTCCTTCAGCACTTCTTCGATCTGCTTGTTATGATCTCTCATCATATCCACTGCTTCTTGCAAAAGCTTCTTTAGTCCTTCATCCCCAGCGTGGTTAATAAAGGTCTGATAAGCACTGATTAGCCCTTTGTTTGCTCCAACATAAGCCCAACTACCAATTATCTCTCCGTAGTGCATTGGCTCATCTTTCGGATTACCACTTAGAATTCCCATTCGATTCTCCTCATTTCTTTGAAAGTATTCGATCCTTCCTAGGATGAGGAGAATTTGAAAAGTTATTCATTGAGAATGGCCCATGTGCACTTCAGATTTATTATTTGTAGATATTCCTTTCCCAAAATCTTTGTTTTGCTAATGCATTTATATAGTCTTGATTAAAATCATGCTCGTTCTTTTCGACAACAATGCCAGGACCTTCATGGACAGATGTCATCGAAATAAAACGTGATCCATTATTGGTAAAAGCAATTGGTTTAAAATGCTCCCACGGTTCTTCAATAAAGTTACGCATATTATTGTCAAATTCTGCAGGATGGGTCGATGTGCCGCCACCTACCAGCACACTGTCATACAAAACAGGTGATGCAGTTAAAAACGTCTGATTTGCAATAGCAGTTTTACCTGCCGTTCCTTTAACCGTTCCTAGTGTTCCACTCACTATATCGACCGTGACGCCCGCGTTACGAAGTGATTTAACTGCATTTCCAATGACTGTACTATCAAATCCTTCTCCGATCAGGATTGCCACTTTCAATGTTTCCGGAACGAAAACCGTATACTTCATGCTGAGTGCTTGTGAGGACGCTGTAACATTCGATGGGGTGCATTCTGGACGCTTTACTCCAACCGCAGTTGCAATTGCTGCTGAGAGTCCGCTATCGACGTTACAAAACATATCCACGACTTGTTGTCGCACAGATTGACTTTGTACTTTACCGACCTCAAAACTAAACGCATCAATGATGTGTTGCTTCTCATAAGGTGCCATGCTGTTCCAAAATAGACGAGCCTGGGAGAAATGATCATCAAACGATGGACTGCTGGCACGGATGACATGCCCTTCTACTTTTTCTTGGTAATGCTCGTATCCACCTTTGTCTACAGGCGTAGGTGAAGGTGTATTATTTGCGAGGGAGTTTTTATGATAGCTCACTTGCCCGACGTCGATACGCTGTCTGCTGAACCCGTCTCTTTGGTTATTGTGAAACGGACAGACAGGACGATTAATCGGGATTTCAGCAAAATTCGGTCCCCCTAAGCGAAGCAATTGCGTATCCAAGTATGAAAATAATCGACCTTGTAATAATGGATCATTCGTAAAATCGATTCCCGGCACTACATTCCCCGGATGAAAAGCCACTTGTTCAGTCTCTGCAAATACATTATCGACGTTTCGATTCAATGTCATCGTACCGATTAATTCAACTGGCACAATTTCTTCGGGCCATAGTTTTGTGGCATCTAAAATATCAAAGTCAAACATGAACTCATCTTCTTCTCTTATAAGTTGGACTCCTAGGTCATATTCAGGGTAGCTTCCGGCGTTGATCGCTTCCCACAAGTCTCGCCGGTGAAAATCGGGATCTTTTCCGCCAATTTTTTGTGCTTCATCCCAAACTAGAGAGTGTATGCCTAATCTAGGTTTCCAATGAAATTTCACGAAATGCGCTTTCCCTTCAGCGTTCACGAGTCTGAACGTATGCACACCGAAACCTTCCATTTTCCTGAAATTCGTGGGAATCGCTCTATCGGACATGAGCCACATTATCATATGAGCTGTTTCCTGGTTGTTGGCAACAAAATCCCAAAAGGTGTCATGAGCCGATGCAGCTTGTGGCATTTCATTATGCGGCTCGGGTTTAACGGCATGAATCAGATCTGGAAATTTGATGGCATCTTGTATAAAAAACACTGGTATGTTGTTTCCTACTAAATCATAATTCCCCTCTTCGGTATAAAACTTTACTGCGAATCCTCTAACGTCCCTGGCTGTTTCCTGCGAACCTCTGCTTCCTACTACAGTAGAAAATCGGGTAAACAGCGGAGTTACTTTTCCAACTTCTTGGAGAAATTTCGCTGTTGTATATTCTTTCATACATTTGTGTAAAACAAATTCACCATGGGCAGCATAACCACGGGCATGAACAACTCGCTCCGGGATCCTTTCATGATCAAAATGTGTGATTTTCTCTCTCAGGTGAAAATCTTCCAACAGTGTAGGGCCACGAACTCCAGCTTTCAAAGAATTTTCGTCTCCGGATACTTTAAGACTTTGATTGGTTGTCATCGGTTTTCCATAGTTATTGACACGGTATTCTCCTAATTGGCGTTGTTTAGCATTTTGGTTCGGCATACCAGGATGTTCTCCATTTGAATGTTTCACGCAATCCCCTTTCATCGATTCATCTCTCGCTCCCTGATAGTGTATGCAACCCCACTAAGGCGGGTTACCTAGAACATAGCTACATTATTTCTTGCTATACTAAGAAACACAAAGGAGGGGTTTGCCATGACACATTATTTTGCAGCTATCCATGTCCCTTTTGAATTAGTTAACGAAAAACTTACAGCTACTAGCGTACATTATGATCTTCCATCACATTATAAGGTTATTCCGCATCCTGAAGACCTACACGTTACATTACTTTTTTTCGGTGAACTTAGCCATTTCCAGCTTGCACTTGTGAAGCAAGAAATGCAGACACTCGCAGCTAGCACGGATATTTTCACAATTTCGTTAAATGGCGTATCATGTTTCGGGAATCCCGCTGGACCCCGTGTTGTATATCTCTCTGTTCAACAAAGTTTCCAGTTAAACGGACTTTACCAACAACTCTCTGAACGTCTGGAATCAGTTTTACAAAAACCGGCGACGTCAGACTACACGCCACACATTACAATTGCTAAAAAGAAAAAGGATAAATTCTCTATTCCAATCAAAGAGGAGCAATTTGAACCATTGGCTTTAGACGTATCCGGGATGATTCTCTATTCAATTGACCCTACAAAGTCTCCTAAGTATTCCCCGGAATACACATTTTCATTTGGCCATTCTTCTAGTATCGATGACTAAATTCTGCACATACTGAAGTGGATGAAACCTGATGAAAGGAGCATGATTATGGGACGCGATGAACATGCAAAGGGCGGAAAGAATGCAGCCTCTCTACCGCAAACACCGAAAAACCAAAAACTCTCTGCTTCAGAAATGAGAGCAGAAATGGCACGTGAAATAGATAACATCGAGTCGCTCATGAAACAGCAAAAAACAAATAAGAAACGCACGTAAAAAACCGGCCTCCAGTTTATAATGACAGGAGGCCGGTTTTGTTATACCGTAAACTGATTCATATTTTTCTGTAACTTCTCCGCCAGTTCTGCAAGAAGTTGAGCACTTGTTGAGATTTCTTCATTGACTGCTAGCTGTTCTTCTGAAGAAGCCCGTGCCGATTCCGCTTCATCTGCAGCTTGTTGAGCTAGTGATTCAATTGAGGTGGCATGGTCAACCACATTTTGAATCATGGACTTCATGATTTCAATTGAACTTGAAACCTTACTTACACGTTCATCCACGTCAGACGCTGCCAGTTCGATTTCCTCGAAAACTTCGTTAGTCCGGTTAGTGACGACTAGCCCCTCTTGCATCTGATTCGCACTCACCTCTGTTTGTTCAACAGCGTGTTTTACATTTTCAATCATAACTGCAATAAGCTGATCGATTTCAGCAGAGGAACTTTTTGACTGCTCTGCCAAGTTACGAACTTCTTCAGCTACAACTGCGAAGCCTTTTCCGTGCTCGCCTGCGCGCGCTGCTTCAATTGCCGCGTTTAGCGCCAGTAAATTGGTCTGATCTGCTAAACCTGTAATCATTGACGTCACGCCACGTATATTTTCCGAGTGCTCTGCCATCTCAGTAATTGTTTGTGATGAGTTCTTCATTAATGAACTGATCGACGACATTTTGGTAGAGAAAGTCATCAAAGAGGTCGATCCTTCTTGGACTAATTTCGTTACTTGTTCAGACGAACGGAGCATCTCTTCGTTATCAGAAGAAATCGTATCCACAGTGTTTAGAACCTCACTTATTGCCACATTCGATTCTGATACGAGCGATTGCTGGTCGGTACTCGCCTGCAGACTTTGTTTAGAGATACTTGCAACCGTCTCCGATGCAGCCAAGCTTTCTTCTGCACCTGCAGAAAGTTGTTCAGCTTGAGCCGCAAGCTGATGGGCAGAATCTTGTACATGTGTAATAACGGATCGCAAATTACTCGACATTCCATTAAATGCGGCCGCCATATCACCAATTTCATCCTTGTTTTTAACCATCACTGGTTGTGCCGCTAAGTCGCCAGATGCAATTTGTTGAAATGCTTCTGTCATTTTCCCGACAGGACGTGCAATCATCCTACTAATTACTCGAGCAATCACAATTCCCGCAACTACAGCTAGAACCGCCATCCCAATAATCAGAAGTTTCACTGTCTGAATGGACTTTTCTAAGTCTTTTTCCGCCTTACCACGTGCTTTTTCCTGCGCTGTTATCAATTCGGAAATTTGACCTGTCATCACATCTTGATAGAGCGAAGCTTGTGAAGAAACTTCGACTCCACGCTCTTTCGACTCGATTTGATAGCTTTTGATTGCTTTATCCGTTAACTCATCGTAACTTGTCGAGGAGCTGAGAATATCGGCAAGCTGTTCTTTGTTTTTCTTGGTACGCAACATCTTCTCTAGCGTTTCGGACTTCTCTTTAAATTCTTTAATAAGTGTTTCTCGGCTTTCTAAATAGGAAATTTGGTCAAAAATCATATAGCCTCGTATTTCATTTGATTTTTGAGATTGTATGGCATTCAGTTGTTCCAGAAGCATTACTTTCTGGATACGATCATTGATAAGTTCTTTGTACTCACGATCTAATGTAGAAAGTGCCCAAAAGCTTGCTGATCCCATTAATGCCATAATGATTAATACAGCTAGAAAACCGAACCAGAGCCTTTTCCCAACAGTCATACTCACAATATGTACCCACCTAACTATAGTCGAATAGCTTTAGTATATCCTACTCGCAGATAGGTGCATAGGTCTAGTTTTCATCGAAATACAATTAACCCTATAGTCCTTATTATTTCATTTTCCTATAAGTGACCATAAATCCTTCATCATGCGCATGAATAGAAGTGCCAATCCAACCTGCTCCTAAAAGTTTCTGTTGCTTGGCAGTCTCGCCCATCCCAACTTCAATCGTGTCATCATTCGCAACAGACACGTCAGCTACTAGATTTTTCATCATGATGTAACGGGTGAGTGTTTCATATTTCACACTAAGTGCTGCAATATGCATCCCCAATTCAAACTTGTCTTTAATGCTCGCAATATTGAAGGGTGCAACTGTCGTACAGACATACTTAAACTGATTTGTATCGACCTCTTCCATCACAATTTTCCCGAGCTGACGCTGCAATCCGTTCCCTTGAAAATCTGGATGTACATTAGTAATTTCTGAATACAAAACGGAACTCCACTGTTCTTTAGGAATGCCTGCATCTTCACCTAGGTGCTCAGGGTCTTCGCCCGGATCCCTTAGCGCTCGAAAAGCTATGAGGCTCTCTTTTGCACGAACACCAACAAGCAATCCGTTTCCATCTAAAATGTATTCAAATTCCTCATCTGTTAACGGCTGCAAAAATGTTTTCTCGGATAAATGCTCGATTACTTTCGTTTGCAACTGCATGATTTCAGGTAAATCACGCTTCGTTAACTTGATGACTGGTAGTAAGGTTCCATCTTTCAGTGTTACCTGCTTCATAAAGACACCACTTTTTCACTGAACACAGTAAGTTCGGTCAACACCGATTCGTCGATTTCAATACCGAGACCTGGCTTTTCGTTCAAGCGAATGAATGGAACATCGTATTGTAGATTCCCAACATCTTTGCTGAATTTAAGAGGCCCCGTCAATTCAACACTAGACATTGCTTTTTGAGAGAACGCCACATGGAATCCTGCTGCTGATCCGATGGAGGACTCCACCATTGAGCCTACTTGACAATCGATTCCCGCCATTTCTGCCATGTGCGCGAGTTTCATAGCAGGATACATCCCGCCACATTTCATCAACTTAATATTCACTTTGTCTGCTGCACGTTTTGCGATGATTTCACGCATTTCTCGTACTCCTCGAAGTCCTTCATCCGCCATCAAAGGCGTTGCACACTTCGATTTCACTTCGACCAACCCATCGATATCATCTGCCTTAACGGGCTGTTCCAGCCAGTCAAGATGGCAAGCTTCTAACTTTTTCATAGCCTGCAATGTAGTCGAACTATTGACCCAACCTTGGTTGACGTCCACTCGAATTGCGATAGTTTCTCCTACACGTTTACGAACCGCTTGAATGCGTTTCACGTCTTCAGCAGCATTTGTTCCGACCTTCATTTTAAACGATGTATATCCCGCCTCCATACGCTGAGCAGCCTCTTCTGCCATCGCTTCCGGCTCCCCAATGCTTAAGACGTGTGTAATCGGGAATTCACTATGATAACGGCCACCGAGTAATTGGTAGGCTGGTATTCCAAGACTTTTACCCACGGCATCGAAACAAGCGATGTCAATGGCTGCTTTTGCAGTTGGTACTCCGTAAATTTCTTTGTCCATCGTTTCATGAAGGCGTTCAAATTCACTCGGATTCAGTCCGATAACAGCTGGAGCTAACGTATGGCGAAGCACTGCGAACGTCCCTTCCCAACTCTCCCCAGTGACGTGATCATCTGCAACGGCTTCCCCATATCCGACGATTCCAGTGTCAGTAGTAAGCTTCACGATGATTGAAGGCATGTCATCATACGTTGCATAACTAATGACGAATGGCTCATGAAGTGGTAGTCTAATAGCAAAAATCTCAATTTCTTTAATTTTCATACAAATATCCCCTTCCTGCTTGGCAAGTTATTAATTTCATTGTATCATTGTCGTTAAATAGTCGCTAATTAAAAAGGTGGTTGAACATGAGAACAAAAGTCGCGATATTCGGATCCAAAGAATTTTGTCAACGTGCAATACAATTCACCGAGCAACGCAGTGAAATCATTTTAGATTTGTATCCATATACCATTCCTAGTGAAGCACCTGACCTTTTGAAAAAGTTACTTCCTTGTGATGCAATTCTTTTTTCTGGATCACTTCCTTATGTCGCCTCGACTGACGTACTAGCATCGATTCCTGTGCCTTCCGTCTATCTAAAACAAGACGAGACGGAGATCACAACTACACTACTGGCAATTTCATTAAAACAACCGTTGGAACTCGAAAATGTGTCTATCGATGTTCGTGAATCCACCGTCATAGAAAACGTATTAGCAGATATAAAGGCTGGTGAACAGCGCCCTCTCATTTATCAATTAGAAGAAAATTATGCTTTAGACGAGCTTGTTCAATTTCACTCATCAGCTTTTGAGAAGAACCTTTTCAATGTCGCCGTTACTAGTGTTCATGCGGTTTATGATCGTTTAACTGATCTTGGAATCCCTGTTTTTAAAATGATTAGTGTAAAAAGTTCATTCTTAAAAACAATTGACCGTGTTTGCCAAGAAGCACTTTTACAAAAAAGCGAGACTGCCAAAATCGCTGCAGGTATTTTAGATGATCCCATTCTCACACCTGAAATGAAAGACGCTTCTAAAAAGCTTGCTCACTTTTTGCACGCCCATTGCATACATGCAGAAGAAGGTATCCTATTTTACACAACTCAAGGTGCCATTCAGTCGGCTTTGCACATACCTGAATTCCAACTACTCGCCGCACAAGTGGGAGGTCAGTTGGCTTTCGGAAGCGGCCGTACACTTACCTCGGCAAAGGAAAACGCTCTGAGTGCACTCCGATATATGCGAACCGAACAGAACGTGGGTCCCTATTTGTTGGACGAAAAGAAAGAATTGCATAGTCTTCTTCACTCAACTGGAAGTGCTGTTGAATTGAGAGTAATTGAACCTGTCCTCGCAGAAATAGCTGAAAAAACAGCTCTAAGTCCAGCTGTGTTATCAAAGCTTGCCACATTCGGTCAAAGTCAACAATCCACTCAATTCACTGCAAATGATTTAGCGAGTCACCTAGGTGTTTCTCGCCGAACTGCAGAACGGACCATTAGAAAGTTACTTTCGAGCGCGTATGCAAACACAGTAGGCGAAGAAATGACATATCGGCAAGGAAGGCCACGAGCTGTTTATGAGTTGAACTTTCCGGTGTATTAAAGAAAAGGCTGCCCAGTAAATCAGTTAACACCTGATTCCCTGAACAGCCTCTCTTTTTTATGAATGGACGGGCACTTGTTGTTCTTGCTGCTCTTCCAATGAATCCCCTAATAATTTCTTTTCCTCTTCGTCCACACGTTGTCTTTCCTCTGCTGTCATTTTCACAATAGAGAATCCAGTCAACGCGTAGATAATTGATAGTATTGGAACGACAAAGTTAATAATCGCGTAGGGGCCGTACTCTGTCACTCCAACACCAAGTGTTCCAAGGATGAATACTCCACACGTATTCCATGGGATGAATACTGATGTTAACGTCCCTCCATCTTCTAGCGCACGAGATAAGTTTTTCGAACTGAGACCTTTATCTTTATAAGCTTTACTGAACATACGTGAAGGTACAACAATTGAAATGTATTGTTCAGAACATGTTGCATTCGTCATAAAGCAAGCACCAATCGTTGAGATGATCAATGACGATGTCGACTTTACAACTTTCAAGAGCTGATCCATGATTGCCTTCAGCATACCGGAATACTCCAAGATTCCGCCGAACGTCATTGCAACTATTGTCATCGATACGGTATACATCATGGAGTCCAGTCCACCCCCGTCAAACAAGTTGTCGACGAGTTCATTTCCTGTTTTAATGGAGAACCCTTCTTGTAATGCAACTAACGCTTCTGTAACCGAGCCATCTTGAATGAAAATCTGGCTCAGGAACCCCATTACGATTCCGACAATAAGTGCTGGAACAGCTGGAACTTTTAGTGCCACCATGACAATTACAGAAAGTGGTACGAGTAATAGCCAAGGTGAGATAAGGAAACTTTCCTCCATGACTTTTGAAGTTTGAGCGATATTGTCCATATTGAGATTTCCATCTGCGAAACGTCTACCGAGCACCGTGAACACACCAAATGCGATGATGAGCGCTGGAATCGTTGTATATAACATGTGTTTAATATGATCAAATAGATCCGTACCGGTTAGACCGGAAGCTAAGTTTGTCGTGTCTGAAAGCGGTGACATTTTATCCCCAAAATAAGCACCAGAAATGACCGCTCCTGCAACCATCCCCGCTGGAATGCCCATGCTGAGCCCAATACCCATTCCTGCAACACCGATCGTCGCCATAGTAGACCATGAACTTCCGATTGCGAGTGAAACGATCGAACAAATGATCATAATTGCTACTAAGAACCAAGCAGGCGTAATTAGTTTTAGGCCGTAAAAAATCATCGTAGCGACAATTCCTCCACCCATCCATGAACCAATCGTGAGTCCGACAAGCATGATGATTACGACTGCAGGAAGCGCCAGACGAATCCCTTTATACATCATTTCCTCTATTTCTTTCCAGTTGAATCCATATTTCCAAGCGACAAGTGATGCAATTGAAGTTCCAACGATTAACGGCATATGAGGGCCTTGTTCAAGCCAGACCACTGTGACCAGCATGACGCCAATCATAATTACTAACGGTAGGATCGCCATCCAAAAATTAATCTCCCGTTTCTCTCTTGTTTTTCTCTGTTCCATTTGGAACCACCCCCAGCAAAATGTCAGACTAGCAGTAACTGTCGCTTAATAGTCGTTAATCGAATAATAAACGCGCTTTTCTGCATTGTCAATAGTTTTTCTGTAAACGGTTACAATGGTATACTAGTTAAAACAGAATGATTCTACACTTATGAGCTCCTCCTTCCCAGTTATTGATAATGATCTGGGTACAATTCTATAGAACAAAGGTGGTTACTTACTATGAAAAAGGAGCATAAAAAGGAGACATTCTGGCATATTGTACTGCGATATTTATTTATCGCGTTTGGGGCTGGACTTGCAGCAGTTGCATTGGAGTTATTCTTAATTCCTAACTCAGTCATTGATGGTGGGATTATCGGAATTTCACTGATCATCAATTATTTAAGCGACATCCCCTTCGGAATTTTAATTCTGATTTTCAACTTACCGTTTGTATTTTTTGGGTACAAACATATTGGGAAAAACTTTTTCCTCTCTTCCTCGTTTGCTATTGTATTTCTAGCTGTCATCGAATTTCCATTGAAAGCAGTCGGCCCATTTGTAACAGACCCACTACTTGCGACAGCTTTTGGAGGAATACTTCTTGGAGCGGGTGTTGGGATTGTCATTCGAAATGGTGGCGCACTGGATGGAACAGAAATATTGGGGATATTGTTGACGAAAAAAGTTCCTTATTCAGTTGGTGAATTCGTGATGTTCCTTAACATCTTTATCTTTGGTTGGGCAGGATTTGTGCTTGGCCCTGAAAAAGCAATGTATTCCATTTTGACCTATTATATAGCGGCCAAAGCGATCGATGCTGTTATTCAAGGGTTTGACGAGACGAAAGCAGCGATTATCGTTTCGGATGAATACGAAGAAATGGCTGCTGCGATTGGCAAGCGCTTAGGACGTTCCGTGACTAAGTTGCACGGTAAAGGTGGATATAGTGATGATGAAAAAGATGTTATTTATGTAGTGGTGACGCGTCTTGAGTTGACGAAGTTAAAAGAGATTGTGCATGATATCGATCCATCTGCATTTACGACAATTATGGATACACAAGAAACTCACGGTTCACGGTTTAAGTCAGCAATCCATTAATAGCATAAAGGACTGTCCCAAGAAGTCATATACATGACACTATGGGCCAGCCCTTTAATTTTGTATTTATAAAAGAAACTCGCGAAAACTTGAGATCCTGTAACCGAATCACTTTCGATTTATATGAAATAGTACATGTTTTTTTAATGAACTGCCTTCTTTAACTTTCGGATGATCAAAATTCCCAATAAAATTCATACCAATTTTTCTCATCACGTTTTTTGAAGGTTGATTGATATTAGCCGTAAAACTATAAACATCAGTAAAATTTAGTTCGGTGAATCCATATTCTAAACAGGCGGCCGCTCCCTCTGTTGCATATCCTTTTCCCCAAGCTTCTTTTTTAAGTCGCCACCCAATTTCTATGCAAGGTGTAAAATCAGCGTCAAATGTTGCCCTATGAAATCCTATTAGCCCAATAAACTCCCTATTTGTTTTTTCTTCCACAGCATATAATCCAAATCCACATTCTTTAATTTCAGATATTATTGCTTGATAAAAAGCATTTGTTTCTTCATATGTTAAGCTCGCAGGAAAATATGTCATAACTTCTTCGTCTTCATTGAGTCTTCGAAATGGTTCTAGATCTGTTTCTTTCCAATCCCGTAATATTAATCTTGCAGTTTCTAAATATATCATTTCACACCTCTTAAGTTTTTCAATCTAGCCCTATTGTAACGCAGCCTTTCCCCCCTCAATTGAGGATGATTGCTTAAATAGATACTTCAATTAGTTAAGGAGCAAATCCATAAAAAATTAACGTAAAAATAAACATCGAAATGAAACTAATTGCTAGTAATAAAGCCAACCACAATAGATAGATGATGACTCTTAACCAAGTTTTAGCAACTAGCCTTTTTGCTATTCTAAACGAAACGTAAGCAATAATTACAAGCGAAGGTAAAATGTACAAGAAAGAAAATGATCCTACCCAATCACCAAGACTTTGAAAACCACCGTCCATTACAGGTCCATCATATAAGTGATACTTATCCGTTATTTTGGCGATTCCTGATAAAAATACGATAGAAAGCAAAGTGAAATAAAGGAGAACTGTAACCCTGATAGCTCTTTTTTCACCGAATAAAACAAAATACATAAAAAGTAAAAATAGAATCAAGACAATTATTTTAAACATATTTTCACCTCGAAAGAAAGAGTCATTTATCCAAAAAATTATTTTTTTTGTAAATTTGAAGGATATGGGTGCAACCTCTTACACAGAAATTGCCTCCGATAGTATAAGAAGAATCTTTAAAATTGGAGAGTTAAATCATTTCAAATCATTTAAAGTCCCTTTCAATATTTATCTGATTTTCTCCGCCAACTCTAAAATAATCCCCTCTGGACCACGAACGTAGCATAACTTATAACTTTCTTCATATTGCTCTATCTCACTAAAGATTTCAGTGCCATTCTTTTTCAATTTCGCAATAATAGCTTCAATATCTTCAACATTAAAGCAAATATGTCGAATACCCAGCGTATTTGCTAAAGGTTGCTGAATATCATTTTCATCTGACGGTGTATAGAATTTGACTAGCTCTATCCATGTCTGACCATCTGGCATCCCCAGTCCTACACATGCCGTTTTAACCCCATTAAGCCCAACTATTCTGTCCAACTGTTCTCCATGCAACTCCCATTCCGCCTGCACTTCAAGTCCTAAATCGAGAAAAAACGCTTTGGTCTCCAAAAGATCATTTACATTTATACTCACATGATCTATTTTATTGATTTTCAAATTTCACACCTCCAATGTTCCCATTATTTTCAATATCCGTATTCATGTAAGGTTTATTAGTATCAGTAATAACATTCAAATTATCTTCCTTCTCACCAATATTTCTTTAAAAGTGATGTTCAACAAGTAATTAGTCATTCGCACTTTTTTCTACTAGCTTTTTCAACAGTTCTTTAATTTCTTCATTTTGTTGAGTCCCTTTTCTAAGTTGCGTGTCTATTGAAAGAAGAGTGGACACGCTTGCTCATTAGCGCTTTGGATTGTCTGCCTTTTTTACTGATTAAGGTTATCTATTTTCTTTTCAATTCTATCGAGTTGCTGTTTTCGCTTATTTTTAGAACGAATCAATAATACAATCAAAGCTATAATTATCACTGTAAAACTTAGTGAAACCAGTGTAAATACGATATCTCCTATGTTAACCGTGCTATTAATTGAACCTAATTTAATTTTCCTCTCCTCCTTTTCAACTTCTAATCATCTGCCCGATTGTAACGCAGCCCTTGCAACAACTGCGTCAGATCGACGTCAATACATATAGTTTATTGTCTAATGCTTTTAACTTTTTCAAAAATATATAGCATCCCAATAATGATTAAAATCACCATAGCTACGATATAAAAACTTGATTGAAAGGTATGACTTAGGGATGACATGCTGCTTACTACTACACTTCCTAAAACAAAAAACAATATTACCATAGACAATACTCTGTCCTTCATATTGAGCCCCCCATAAATTTCAATCTTATAGTTACATATTGCCCAAATTGCGATATAGATGCTAGAGCTTATCAAGTAATCACAGCATTTTGCTGAAAGTCATAAAAGAATAGAATTCACAACTGCATAGTTATAGGTCAACATGTAATTTCAAACCATCCTGTTTCATCCAGAAAGTCTTCTCTCGACAAACTACAGCCAGTTATAAATTGGCGATATGCGGTAATCGTACCATCGTGCGAAACTACATAAATTTTATTTCTTTTCAACAACTTCAAACTCGCTATAAATTCGTGAGCAATCTTATTGTATTCACTATCCGGCATAGTATTAATACCTTCGCGCCATAAATAAGAAGACACATTTTTATCTAGTTCTAGATCAGGATAATCTATTTTTATTGTTTCTAAATCAATAATTTCATCACAAGGCAACGTCTTTCCATTTGTACGCGCAGGGAATATTCGTGGAGAAACTAATGGACTTACAATCTTACGACAGTCAATATTCTTAGTCCAAATCAGTGCAGTTTCTAAGGTTCTTCTTATAGGGCTAATAAAAATAATACCCTCATCCGTTAGAAGGAACTTTTTTCTTAACAACTTGGCTTGATATATTCCGTTTACTGTTAACGAAGGATTCTTTACGTGCAAGCTACCTGGTAAGTTTAAAGTGTGTTCCCCTTGGCCATGACGAATAAATATCAACTCCACTTGATCACCACCACTCATAGTTACAATTTAAAATAAATTGTTCATATCTTAACTCATGTTTCTTAATCGCCCCGTTTTCCGCACTTAAATTATCTACCTGCATACCCACCTTCAGATTTGATGACTTGACCTGTAATCCACTCCGACTCATCACTAGCTAAAAATCTTATTAATCTCGCTGCATCCTCCGGTTGTCCAACACGCCCTGTAGGGAAGAAGTGCGATAATGAATCTTTTAATTCTTTATCCATCCAGCCTGAATCAGTTGGCCCTGGGTCAATTGAATTGACGGTAATACCTATGGGGGCGAGTCCTACTGATAATGGTTCAGTTATTGCAATTAGCATACCTTTCGAAGCAATATAGGCTAGATTATTTGGGTCTGGCCCTTTTGAGACAAAATTGATAATTCTTCCACCACTTTTACTGGGAAAAGCCATCTCAAACCTTTTAGCAAATTCCGTGCTTAGTAGAATTGTTCCACTGTTGTTTATCTGATAATGTCTATCAAGAACTTCTGCATTCATGGTACGGAAGTTAACTGATTTTTGATAGGTGGCATTGTTTACTAACACACTTGCCGTACCAAGAGTCTTTTCAGTACAATTTAAAATCTTTGTTGGTGCTTCTGGTTCTGACAAATCAGCCTCCATATGATGGCACCGTACTCCAAAATCTTTTATCTTGTTACTTAATACATATGGATAATCTTCTTCTGCACCATTACCTTCATTTTTGTCATAATCGCTCCAATGGGTAAAAAATATATCTGCACCTGCTTCTGCAAGCATTAAACAAATTGCAGAGCCAATACCTTGAGAACGACTTGCACCAGTTACAATTGCTATTTTCCCATTTAAAATGCCCATATTTTCCTCCCCATCTTTGTTCCGAAAACTATTTGTCTCTTTTACTCAAAAGGCGCAGGTACATTTTTCAGATTCCCCGCCGATGATGGAGCAAGACAATTTTCACTGATTATATTTTTGCGGATTATTGAAAAAATCAACGTAATTGTATCTTCCAATTAAGTCAATTGTCTTCTCAGTTTCACTAAATTCGAGTACAAACATTTCTCCACGCATGCCTGAGTCCGAAGCGGTATCAATAATAGCTATTCGATTCCCCCCCCAGTTGAACAACACTTTCTCCAATCGGAAAATATAAAGGCGGTGGGAAGTCAGATTGAAAAGATGGAACTGGTTTTAAAGCAATTATTATTAAACATATTAATATAATGTTTTTATTTTGTTTATCGACCATCAACATCCCTCTTTTGATCAATTCTCTTTGTCAATCTTGCCCTGTTTGCTGAAATTAGTATTCTTCATATCCATTAAATTGTATCAAATTTCCACTTCCATTATTGCACTTTTTTCAAAATAATCAATTTCCGTTGCAAATGCTCAAACTTTAAAACTACATAACTAACTGTGCTGTTAAACATTCCAGGCGAAGACTTTTTGAAGGATAGAATTTCAACAACTTGTATAGATGCTCTTTCTGATATGCATGCTGATAACTATGTATATCAGAATGGAGAGTTATTATGCTGAAAAGCTCTGTTTCAGTTGGTACGAATCGATTGCTTTGGGTATTGTTAGGCTTGTCTATTTTTGACGCTTTTGCAACCGATTTCGGATTACGTTTTGAGCTGATTGTGGAAGCAAATCTAATGATGGATTATGTATATGAAAGTAGTGTTATTGGATTTTACTTTGTGAAGCTCAGCCTTCCAATTAGCCTATTTACTCTTCAATCGGTAGTTGCTCGATCTAGATTCGTGCAAAGACTCCTCCAATTTACCATTGGTCTTTACGCCGTAATATCTGGGTTGCATGTTTTTTGGTTAGTGCTTCAATTTTCATAAAGAATTTCCCGTATTTCATCTAAAATCGTGTTGGTGCTATACTGTCAGTACAACGACTTTGGGAAATGGCGGGTACATAGATGAAACAAACAATAGGAATTCTCGCACATGTGGATGCGGGGAAAACGACATTTTCAGAACAACTCCTTTTCTTGACGAAACAGATACGGGAACGTGGTCGTGTGGATCATCAAGATACTTTTTTAGATAATCATTCGATTGAACGCGCTCGAGGAATTACTGTGTTTGCAGAACAGGCAGAGATTGAATATGAGGGTAGCTCATTTACACTAATCGATACTCCAGGTCATGCCGACTTCTCCCCTGAAATGGAGCGGGCAGTACAAGTAATGGACGCAGCGATTGTATTAGTTAGCGCTGTTGACGGTGTCCAAGGTCATACAGAAAGAGTCTGGCAATTGCTGAGAGATGCTAAGGTTCCTACATTTTTGTTCATTAACAAGACAGATCGTGAAACAGCTAATGCAGCTGCTGTTATGGTCGACCTTCAGGAATCGTTGTCTGCAGATTGTTTTGACCTGGGTCAGATTGATAATGATGGAACGATGTCAGAAGAATTGGCAGAGTGGCTTGCGGAGCGTGATGACTCTTTACTGGACCGCTATTTGGAATCAGGTTACGATGCAGATTATTGGATGAAGACGTTGAAACTCCTTGTACAGAACGGAAAAGTTTTTCCAAGCGGACAAGGATCTGCATTGAAGGACATTGGCATCGATTCTTTCTTTTCTACATTTGTAACTCTCATAGATCGACCAGAAACGGATAACGATAGTAAGCCATTTACTGCATCTGTATATAAGATTCGCCATGACGAGAATGGTCAACGCATCACCTTTTTAAAAGTTTCAAGCGGTACTCTTCATGTACGTGACGAATTGATGGTTGGTGGTCTGGATGAAAAGGTTACACAAATCAGGATATATAGCGGTACTAAATTCATCCCAATCCCCGAAGCAACTGGAGGAGATTTAGTCGCTGTAACAGGTCTGACGAATGCATCTGCTGGAGACACGATTGGTCTCGAAGACGAACGTAATCCATACAGTTCGAAACCTGCACTTAAAGCCGCTGTCCAGTATGATCCCTCCTATTCCAGTAAAGACGTGTGGAACTTGTTCAACATGCTCGATGCTGAAGATCCAACATTACATGCAGTATGGAATGAGCATAGCCAAGAAATCGAAATCCGGGTCATGGGTGTAATCCAGCTTGAAGTGTTGCAACATATTGTACAAGAGCGGTTCAATATGAATGTTACTTTCGGAACTCCTACCATTCTTTATAAAGAAACGATTGCGTCGACGGTTACTGGATACGGTCATTTCGAACCGTTAAAACATTATGCCGAAGTGCACGTGAAAATGGAACCTGCTGAGCGCGGTTCAGGCATTCACTTTACGTCACTTTGCCATACGGATGCCCTTACTCATGGACATCAACGTGTCATTGAAAAGCATTTATTTGAACGCGACCATCACGGGATTTTAACGGGTTCCCCGCTTACCGATATTTCAGTCACGTTATTAACGGGGCGTTCCCATAATGAGCATACCTCTGGCGGTGATTTCAGAGAATCCCTGTTCCGCGCACTCCGACAAGGGTTGGAGCAAGCAGAAAACCTACTACTTGAGCCTTACTACTCTTTTAAGATGAAAATCGATAGTGACTACATTGGACGAGCATTGACGGATATACAAACGGCTCATGGAAGTTTTCATGCACCTGAAACTTCAGGCAACCACACGACTGTCACTGGACGTGTCCCTGTTGCAACCTTCATGAATTACAGTACGGAATTCGCTTCCTACACTGGAGGCAAAGGAGTTCTTATTCTGACGTTGGATGGATATGGCCCATGTCATAATCCAGTACAAGTGATAGAAAGGATCGAGTACGACAAATCGGCTGATCCGGAATACTCGTCTTCATCGGTGTTTTGTGCAAAAGGCAAAGGGTACGTGGTCCCCTGGCAAGAAGCTAAAGCTGCCATGCATTGTGAAGTTGAGTAGAAAGGAAGATTTTTCATGAAACGAGTAATTGTTACTGGCTATAAACCCCATGAACTTGGTATTTTCGATGCGAAGCATCCTGGGATCAATATTATAAAAAAAGCATTGGCAGATAGACTCGAAGGACTTGTTGAAAACGGACTGGAATGGGTCATTATTAGTGGTCAGCCTGGGTGTGAAACCTGGGCTGGACAAGTTGTGGATGATTTGAGAGATACTTTTCCTAGTCTTCAACTCGCACTCATTACCCCTTTTTTAGAGCAGGATAAAAACTGGAATGATGCGAAAAAGCAAGATTATGAAGAACTCCAGCTCATAGCGGATTATCAAGTGAGTTTGACGAAACGCCCATATGAAGCACCCTGGCAATTCATAGAGAGGGATAAATTTTTACTAAGAAATTCAGATGGATTGCTCGTAGTTTACGACGAAGAAAACGATGGCTCGCCGAAGTTTATGAAGCGCATGGCCGAAAAGTTTGCCGAGAAGCAGTTGTATGAAGTCTTAACGATTACTGCAGATGATTTACAACTGATTGCAGAAGACATCCAACGTGCAGAACAAGATTCCTTTATGGAATTTTGACAAGCAAGTTGTATCATTTTTAAACAGAGAAAAGGCAAAGCGCATAAGCACTCTGCCTCAGAATGTAGACAAACTCTAGCAAACATGGGGATTGCCTGCAGTTTTTTCTTTTACAATAGAATTAACTATGAAAAGTTGATTTCCACTGCGAGCGGACGCTTTCCGAGGGGCTTGCTCTCATTCGCTTCCCTCGCTTTGCTCAGTCCAGGGCCTTCGAAAACACGTGCTCCTAACGCTTCGCTTTTACTCGCAAAAGCTGTTCTTCGTCACAGCTTTCACTGATCCCTCCGGAGTCGCCGCTCTCCGCTACAATCAACAGTATCTCCCAACTATCAAATGAGGTAATGGAAATGATGATGAAGAAGAAGCAAATCAAAGAACGGGAACAGATGGAGCTGCTTACAATCTAACTGTTAGTTCCGCAAGACCATCTGGTCCGTAAATTAGAGGCAGCAATTTATTTTCCTTCATTTATCCATTGGTTGGAGATTTATATTCCCTATTAAGGAGACCTATCATAGATCCTGTTGTACTCAATAAAATGTCAATCATTCAATGCCCTAAGCCCTCTTAGGATTGTCAACGCATACCATACTTCTCCTTGGCATCGACAAGGACTCGTTCACTGACTCTTTACATTTCAAATTGGCTTCTCAAGTCTTCTGTTACATCTAGTTAGTCTTGCCAACTGGAAATGAAGCCCCACAATTGCATTCTTTGCTTGTATGATGCGAATGTGTCATAAGACATTCAGTTGATTGAAGTGCAGGACGGCGACTCCTGGGGATCAGCGCAGCGCGAAGACCCCGCAGAAGCAAAGCGACGAGGAGGCTGAGGGCAAGCCCCCGGAAAGCGCCCGTCCGGAACGGAGATCAACGGCCTGTTATCCTTCATTTTCAGAGTCAACGATGCAAAAAGACAAAAGGGATGGAAATCAGCTCGATTCCCATCTCTTTTGTCTAAAGTTTAAGGCAGAGCGCATATGCACTTTGCCTTTTCTTTGTTTAATTACAGAATTGAAGTAGTCATAAGGATCATGGACATGAAGAAAATGGTCATGTAATTCACGGAGTATAAGAACATCCATTGTGCCCATTTGTAATCATTTTTCATGAATAATCCCGCTAGAGCAAGGATGAAGAAACCGATGTTCATAGCGGTCGTTAACAACATGAATCCTGTACCGAAGGCTGCCAAGAAAAATGGTAATGGCAACAAACATGCAGTATAGACGATAGACTGACGCTTGGTCATAGGTATTCCTTTAACCACCGGGAGCATCGCAACTCCTGCAGCGCGATATTCATCCACTTTCTTTATAGCGATTGCGAATGTGTGAGGCATTTGCCAAATGAACAACACAATTGCCAAAACAATCGGTACCATGTGATAAGACGGTCCTACTGCTGCCCATCCGATAAGTGGAGTGACTGCGCCTGACACACTCCCGATAACTGTATTGAGTGTGTACTTCCGTTTAGACCACATCGTATATAAGACGACATACGTAAACCAGCCTATAAACCCATAAATTGCAGCGCCTGGTGCAGCAGCATATAACAGGATTACACCTAATACAGACAACCCAATCCCAATTTTAAGGATGGTAGCCATAGAGATATTGCCGGTTACGGTAGGTCGTTTTTGTGTACGTGCCATTACCCGATCCAGGTCAACTTCGTACCAGTTATTTAGCGTAAGTGCCCCCGCCATTAGCATCGTGCTACCTGCCATCGTTAAGAAGAAAAGTGACATATATTCCGCAAATGTACCACCATAGAAATAGATAGCAAGCCAGAATCCTGCAAAAACAGGAAGAATATTCGCTATTAACACAGGGCCTTTAAATAAATATTTTAAATCACTAGCAAGCGTCGACGCATGCTGTTCTTTTTCGAGCGTTCGCTCCATTGTTTTTTGCATAAAGTCGCATCCTTTAAAGAATGATAAGAAGTTAGAAGACAATATTTCCTTCATACTACTATATCACCTTTTGGACAGAAACAGTAAGACATGAATTGAAGAAAATGTGACATTTCTCTATAACCCTGTATCTTTCAATGGTATGCAATATCTTCCAGATTTGTTTAGTTAACGAAAACTATACGTTACATTAACACTCGCTTGTATTTCTAATGTTCCCGGTTCAATTCGAGGAGCAGCGCTCATTTTTGCCATTTGAACTGCGAATGGTCTAGCTTCACTTTGTACACCTTCTTGAATAGTTACAGGTACAAGATTCAGTACAACGTCAGCCGCTTGTGCAAGCGCTTGAGCATGTGCTTGAGCATTTCCAACCGCTTTACTTAATGCCTGTTCATAAAGATCTGATGAATTTTCGATTCCGAACTGAATTGAAGACACATCAGTTGCACCTGACTGTACCGCAGCGTCAATGACTTCCCCAACAGTCAAAATATTTTTCACAGTCACACGGAGCTGATGCTGGACTTCGTAATCTCGAAAACGTTGTTGACCGTCGATGTAATCATATTGGGGAGATACTGTATAAGATAAGGTCTGAATTTCGTTGTCCTGTATTCCTAATGTGGAAAGTCGATCAATTACTGACTGCGATCGTTTAGTATTCTCGGCTTGGGCATCAGCTAATTGTTCTGAATGCGTTGTAATTCCAAGCTGGACCGTGACTAAATCAGGTTTTCCCGTTACATTGCCAGTTCCTGTTACAACCATCGTCTGACGTTGTTGCTCACTCATGTCTTTTCATCCTTTCCATGTCTTCGCATACCTGTTTTCTGTGTTCATCTATTCTATTCAACTCTGATGAAATCCGTTTTCCCGATTCGATTCAGGGAATAAGAAAAATAATTGAAAGGAGTCGTTAAAATTGAAAAACACTACTACTGTTGCACACACAGATTGGGGTAAATTAGCGCGAAATATTTTAGTTCCCGTAATTGGAGGATCAATAGCTGGTTGGCTAGCGAATCGAAATACTCAAAAGCAGTATTCTCAACTGAAAAAACCGTCGTTCAGCCCGCCCCCTTCTGTATTTCCAATCGCATGGACTACTTTATATGGAGTGATGGGCTATGCCAAATATCGCGCTGAACAACATTCAAATCCTAGGGAAAAAAGAAAGGTGCTGACTCCCTATGAGCTACAATTAGGTCTTAACTATATTTGGTCCTTTCTCTTCTTCAAATGGAACTTGCGTGGAACTGCTCTTATTGAAATGACAGCTTTGTTTGCCATGATTTCGTTAACCGCTTATGAATTCAACAAGGTTGACAAAATGTCAGGGAAATTACTCGTTCCTTATATAGGCTGGGTTTCGTTTGCATGGGCTCTAAATTATTCAATTTGGAAACTGAACAGATAATGATTTACAAGCTTTTTCTTCTTTCAGGATAAGTCCCCTTCAATTATGGGTATAGAACGCTTAAGAACTACAGCACTCTATATTGAATACAAGGGGTTATGCTTATGAAATGGCGCGGACGAAGAGAAAGTACGAATGTAGAAGATCGACGTGGTAAAGGTGGAACAGTCATCATTGGTGGAGGAATAGGAACCGTTGTCATTGCACTCGTTGTTCTATTTCTAGGCGGTGATCCGTCTGAACTGCTTGGTACTCTCTCTGGTAAAGAGACGGCTCAGACCCAACCTTATGAAGAAACTGCTGATGAACGTGAGCTGGCAGACTTCGTCTCAGTTGTTCTTGCTGATACGGAAGATGTGTGGTCCGAAGTATTTGCTGAAGAAGGCATGACCTATGAAGACCCAACACTGGTTATGTATACAGGTAGCGTCCAGTCCGCTTGCGGATCAGCCAGTTCAGCAATTGGCCCTTTCTACTGTCCAGGTGACGAGAAGTTATATATCGATTTAAGTTTTTATGATGAGCTAAAATCGAATTTCCAAGCCCCCGGTGACTTTGCGATGGCTTACGTCATTGCTCATGAAGTCGGACACCACGTTCAAAAACAGCTTGGGACAAGTGATAAAATGGATGCTCTACGAAATCGTTTAAGTAAAGAGGATTATAACAAATACTCAGTGAGACTTGAATTGCAGGCTGATTATTATGCTGGCGTCTGGGCGGGTCGCGCGAAACAAAAGAATTTGCTAGAAAAAGGTGATTTGCAAGAAGCGTTGACAGCAGCGAGTGCTGTCGGTGACGATACAATCCAAAAACGCTCCCAAGGATATGTTGTCCCTGAAAGCTTTACGCATGGAAGTTCCAAACAACGTCAAGATTGGTTCTATAAAGGTTTTGAAACTGGTACGATTGAAGGCGGTAATACATTTGCAGGATTGAATTTCTAAAATCCTAACTAAAAACGTTCGAACCTGTCAAAGTAGAGACAGATTCGAACGTTTTTTATCGACTGGGTTTGACGATGTGTGCATATGGATTATGAGTCCCGTCCAGTAAATCTTTAATGATTGAAGCACCTGCCATTGAATAACATGTCCCATTGCCTTCAAATCCAAGCAAGTAATAGACATTGTCTTGATGAGGAGCAGCCCCCATGAATGGTAATCCATCTTTTGAAATGCCGAACAACGAATTCCATGCATCATCAATTTGAACATCTAAGTGTGGAAACATTTCTTTTATTTCATCTAAAATTTCCTGACCTTTTTGTTGGATAAATTCCGGATCATCATACAACTCACTCGATTCTTCGTCTAAACCTCCTGCAATCATTCTGCCACCTGGAGCGGTTCGGAAATATAGATATGGCTTTTTGGTTTCCCACACCATCACGCTATCTTTCCAAAATTCCCCTTCTATCGGTTTTGTCGCAATCGCAAATGTCTGATTGATTTGCGCTTTGCCGTTCAGCTCGCTGTATAGCTTGCTGTACCCGGTTGCGATAATAATCGAGTCGAATGAAATCTTAGCACCAGATTCCGTCATGATTGCACTTTCAGACAAGGAATCCATATTAACTGATGTATGTTCGAAATATGTAACGCCCATTTTTAAATTTTCTGCAGTCAACGCTTGTATGAATTGGTAAGGATTCACTTCAGCATCGTGCCAAGTACGCAATGCTGCTGGTTTGTCAATTCCATATTCCTCAATCAACTTCTTATGATCTAAATACTCTGCTGGGAAGTCGTATTTTTTTAAGTAGCTATACTCCCTTTTCAATTTATCTACATCTTTAGGTGTTGATGCATAATAAATACTGTCGCGCAAACGATACCCAGTGGTTTCAGGTAATGTTGAAGCAACCTGTGTTAGCTCATCCATCGATTCCAAGCACATTTTGTAAAATGATACAGCGTCTTTTTCACCGATCCTATCTACAAATTCAGAGAGCATCGTGTCACTTGCATACTGAAGAAGTCCAGTATTGGCAGAACTACTTCCTCTTCCAATTTCGCTACGGTCAATAACCGTCACCTGCTTGCCTGCAGAAGCTAGCTTATACGCAGCTAATGTTCCAGACATTCCCCCACCTATAATCACAATATCTGCGTTGAGATTTACTTCAAGTGAAGGGAATTGCGAAGTTGGTTTTGCTGTTTTATCCCAATATGTTTGTCCTGTTGTCAGTTTCATAAGTATCTCCCTCTAGTTTCACGTTCAACTCTAACGACTATTCCCGCTTATGGAGTGATCACAAACCTGGAAAGATAAAAATAATTACTGAAACTTTCTACGTCTCATTGACAACTGTTCCACGACAATCGCTACAATCGTCCCTGTAATTAATCCATTTGATAATACGGAAGCGAGAACTGCCGGCAATTGAGCAAAACTTGTTGAAGGCACAAACATAATTCCTACTCCTGTCATCAGTCCAATAGCTACGGCTTTTCGTGCACGATCTTTTTCAGGATCCTCATCTAGTTCTGAAAATGCCATTGACACCATCTTTGTGAAGATAGCAAACGTCACGGCATATGCAACAGGTGCCGGCAACGCTGCAAATACTGCCATTATAGCTGGGAAGAACGTAATTGCAACAATTAAGGCGCTCCCTACGATGAATGGCAAAATGGATGCCATTCCCGTTGTTCCAACAAATCCTGCAGCACCCGAAATTGGTACTGGACCAATTGCAGAAAAAACACCTGAAAGTAGATGGTTAATACCTGAAACAAAAGAGCCTTGACGAACACGATCTTCTACTTGCATGGAAAACTTTTGTTTAAGCAAATTTTCCATGACACGAATGGAAGCTAGCATATTTGCGATTAACAACAGTGTTATGAAAACAGCTGTGACTGCAACACCACCATCCCAAACAGGTGGTCCGTAGACAAACATTTTTGGCAGTTCAATGATATGGTCGGAGACGATTCCAACGCTAGGAGCACGACCAAGAACTGCAAAAATCACCCAACCAACAACAATAGAAAGCAACACAGCATATTTGGATACCCGTTCTCTTTTGTTGCCCATCGCAACGAACGTGATGATCAGCACAAGTAAACTACCTAAGACAACACGCAAATCAATCACATCTTCTGGAGTTTCCACACCTACCATGCCTTTTATAAACGTTCCACTCAATTGCATTATTAGCAACATCAAATACGTAAACGTGATAGCAGGTGTGAATAGTTTCTTCATCTTTGTGATGACGCCTGTTGCTGCGAGGATGATAAACAATACCCCACTGTACAGCATGCCACTTTGGAGTGCCTGCAATGCATCATCGGGAGTGCTGTAAAATACACCAACCATACCGGCGTATACAACAAAGATTCCCCACCACAAACCAGCTGGTCCTTCATTAATCGGCAATTTATGGCCGATCAATGCTTGTAATAGACATGCAACTCCTAATACAAAAATAGTCCGTTGTAAAAACAGGGCGGTATCCCCTGAATCCATTCCAAATACGTGGGCAATTGCAATCGGTGCAGCGATTGAAGAAGCCATTAAAAATACTGCCCATTGTATGCCTCCTGCAAGTTGTTTCATATGCAATTCCTCCAATAAATCCGCTCAAATTTTTCGTTTCTCAGTATACCATGCAATTTGCCCTTTCGTTAGGTACACTTTAGATATGTATAGGTAGTTACTGCTTGAAATGAAGCGGTTGTGGGTACAAAATAAGTATAGAATGATCGAGAGGATGTTTGCTCATGGAATCCCAATTTGACGAAATGCGTCAGCGACTTCAACACATTGGTAATTTGTCCAATTATATTGAAGAGCTATTCACCAAACTTCCAGGTAATTTAATTTCCGAAAAACAACGAAAAAAAATGATGGAAATTATGATGAATGACGATGAACTACAAAACCTGTTGGAAGGTCTAAAAAATCCACGCCCCCCTCGTTTTGTATTAGTCGGTAGGACAGGCGTCGGAAAAAGCAGTCTTATTAACGCGCTGAGTGGTCGTTATCTAGCTGAAGTGAGTGAAGTGGAGATTGGCACGAAGGAAGCAAAGCGCTATGCCTATGAGGCAGATGGGCATGTTTACTTTGAAGTGATTGACACTCGCGGTATTGGAGAATCAGAATCATTCGATACAAAAGCTGAGGATACATTAAAAGACGTCATACAATCATTCGAGCCGGATGCCGTCCTATTTTTACAAAAAGCGACGGAACGGGCTCATATCGATAAAGATGTTGCTGTGACGAAAAAAATCATGAAAAAAGCAGCCGAAGGACTTCCACTGATTGCAGTCATTACACAAGTAGATGACTTGAATCCCTCTCGTGTGAAAGAACCTGAAAACTATCCTGCAGCAAAAACTCAATTGATAACCGAAAAAACCGAGCAGCTAAAACGGATTTTTGAACAGAATGATCTGGCAGCTTCCGCGTTTCTACCCGTTTCATCCTACATTGAATGGTCTGATGTAGAGGATGACAATCGCTCAATCGAATTTGATGGACGTTATGGAATCGAGGAACTGATCGATTTTTTAGAAGACAGCCTGGACATCCGGGCAGCCATACATCTGGGGTTATCGATTCGACTGAACACCATTTCTGAACGAATTGCATTGCGTTTCATAAAAGTCTTCACTGCGTTAGCTGGAACGGTCGCACTGAGTCCGCTAATTGCGACGGACATCGCTGTTTTGCTTGCATTACAATCGATATTGCTCATGATTATAGCCTATTTGTCTGGTCGTGAACTTGACTTTAAAACTGCGCGCGAAGTTCTCGTATCTCTAGGTGGTATTGGCGCAACCGGTTTTACATTGCGCATGATTGCCCAACAAGGGAGTAAATTTGCGAATCTCGTCATTCCTGGTGCCGGTTCTGCAATTAGTGCAAGTATCGCAAGCGGAGGTACGTATGCGATCGGAAAAGCCGCTGTTGCTTACTTTTTGCGTGGAGCTGATGAAAAAGAGTTAAAGGCCATCGTGAAAGATGCACGTCATGAATATGAAGGAGATATGTAAAAAAGGATGAGCACAATGCTCATCCTTTTGTTTGTTAAAACGTGATTGTTTGAGGTTCTTCACCTTTTTTGTTCATCACCCGAATGGAATCCGGTACTACTTTTAAAATGACTAAGTCCGGATCTTCTGGTCCAGTGAACCAAGGTTTCATGTGTTCATTCCAAACCTTTTCCTTTAATCGCTCTTCTTCAGAAATCGTGACAGTCCCTGCTATTTCTAAAAAAGCATCCCCATATCCTTCGTCATTGTACCCAAGTAAGATATATGTGTTTGGATTCTTCTCGAGCTCATCCACTTTTTCAGTTTTTTTAGATGTCGCTGTATAAAGGCTGAAGTCCTCATGATAAAACGTCATATATCTGCTAAAAGGCTTGTTCGCCTCTACAGTTGACATTGTTCCGATATGGCTGTTGTTCAAAATGTTTTGTGCAGTTTCTTTTGCATTCATGATACCCTCTCCTTTTTGTTCAGTTAACTTTAGTCTTCCTTCAATCGACCAAAACTAAACATGGAGCAGTAGTATTGTCATCATTTAGAAGGCGTAGCAAGAGTGATGACATAACCGATCCCAGCGCCAATAATTGCTGGTAAAAGCCAGCCAATCTGTTGCTCATACAGCGGTAAATGCTGAAGAATGTCCACAACTGGCTCAACCACGATTCCGCCACCGGCAAGACCATCAAAAATACTAACCAGTGCCGTACCAAATAAGGCAAGCACGTAAACAATTGGTCTTCTGCCAAAAGCATTGTCTACAAAGGATAACAACATTAAAACAATAGCGAGTGGATAGATCATCAACAGAACAGGGATAGAAAGTGAAATTAATTGAGTCAGCCCTACGTTTGCAACCACGGCACTAAACACTGCAAAAATCACGACAAATGTTTTATACGATAGAGCCGGCACTACTTGTGAGAAAAATTGAGCACAAGCAGAAACGAGACCCACGGAAGTGGTCAAACAAGCGAAAAGTATTGTAATGGCTAAGATAACAGGACCAAATGAACCATACAGCAATTCAGATGCAAGTGATAAAACGATACCTCCGTTTTCTTGAAGCCCGATTGCTTCGAGGCTTGTTGCCCCGATGAATCCTAAAGATATGTATACAAAGCTTAAGCCAATTGCAGCGACACTTCCAGCTACAATCATGGACTTCATAAGGCCTTTAGAGGTTTTTACACCTTCAGCATGAATGGCCGCCGTAATGACACTACCAAAAATAAGCGCCGCGATGACATCCATCGTTAAATATCCTTCAACAAAGCTTTTGAAGAAAGGATGTGTGCCAAACGTTTCATCTGGACGATTAATAGCACCAATTGGATCTACAAAGCTCTTGATAGCAAGAAGTGCAATTACCAAGAACAAAATTGGTGTTAAATACTTACCAATACGGTCTACAAGTTTTGCAGGGTTTAATGCCAGACCTATAGTAATCGCAAAAAACAGAATACTAAATACAAGGAGTGGCCATTGTGCAGTAGCTACTTCACCAGACAAAAATGGTGAGATACCAATTTCGTACGAAACGGTAGCCGTCCTTGGAATTCCAAAAAAAGGACCTATTGCCAAATACACAATCATAGTGAATATTAAACCAAAAGTGGGATGAACACGATCTGCGATTGAGCGTAAATCACCACCTGCGTGTGCTATTGCCAAAATCGCTAAAAGCGGTAGGCCAACGCCTGTAATTAAAAAACCAAACATTGCTAGCGCCAAATCGCTTCCTGCTAATTGACCTAGTTTTGGGGGGAAAATAATATTTCCAGCGCCCAGGAACAAAGCAAATAGCATGAGACCGATTATGAAATTCTTTTTAAACGTCAATACTGTCACAACTCCTCAAGGAACTTTACATAAATGGATTCGCCGATCTATTCTCAATTAGAGCGTAACAAACATTCAGCGAATTATAAAGGATTTTGTCGAAATCTTATTGGATATAGGTAAAATGGAACCAATTAGTTGCCTTCTAGAACCCGGCTCGTTAAAATGCTTTATTGGTAATACTATTACGGAGGTCATTTAAAATGAAAAAATTACTACTTGTAGGGGCGTTGACCATCATGCTAGCGGGTTGTACGAGTAATGAGCCTGCACAAGAGCCTGATGCACCTGACGAAAACACAAATTCGTTGGAAGAGAACTCAGTCAACACTGCCCCAGAAGACAATAACGCCGCGGAAGAACAAGCTTCTGAAACAGATGCAAAGAATAGTGAGCTTACAACCTACGAAGAGTACAGCAAGATTGCAGAAGTTGCGGATGTGAATGATCTCAAAGGAATAGTGGAGTCCGATAACCCAGGAACTCGCGTGATTCTCTTTGAAGATGAAAGCGGCAAAAAAAAGGTAAAAAGTGTCTATGTCAAAAAAGAAAATCGTTTGAAAGTGATTTCTTTAGACGACGACGGTTTGTTATATAATGACATCCTTAAATAACACATAGGAAAGCCCATTCGCTCTTAATAGCGAATGGGCTTTTTAGCATCTTATTTCAAATACCGTCGAGCTCCTGAGAATTCGGTGCGATATGGCTCTGCATCTATCGATATGATTTCGACTGTTTTCTTCGGATTTGGGGAATGAATCATTTTACCATTTCCGATATACATTCCGACATGATGTACGGACCCTTTACCTTTATTGTAAGCAAAGAACAATAGGTCACCTGGTTGAAGTTGACTCTTCTTTACAGCTGTTCCATGTGTAGCTTGAACACTCGCATCCCTAGGAATATCGATGCCATGCTGTCTATAGACTGAGTACGTGAACCCTGAGCAATCCAGACCAAACCCTGAAGTACCAGCCCATAAGTATGGTAGTCCGTTAAACTTTTTCGCAGTTGTTATTATGTCCTGCGATGTTGGTGCAGGAAGTTTACTACCTTTTTGAAGCACATTTACATCTTGTTTACGTACATATTTGGCCCCATCTGTTGCCGTCTGAACTTTTACCCAATCCCCTTTTTCTTCGAGAACTGGAAGAATCGTGTTGAAACTAATTTCCATGAACGGTCTAGCAGTGGTTTCATCGTGATATAAGTTTGCAATTGGCGCTTTCACCATAGCAGTTGCACACTGTCCATAATCCGCATATGACTCTTTAATGTGAGACACAGGAACCCAACCTGGATAGCCGGCTTTGTTTTTAGGAGAAAACTGATCTTTTACAGCTATTTGCATCCATTTCCCTGAAGTCTTAAGTACAACTACCTCTTGTCCGTAGAGCGCTTGTGTTTCTGTTTTACCGACTAACCATTGTTTCTGTGGGATATTCATCGTTTTCGTCCATTTTCGAATATCCGTTGGTGCAGAAACAGCTGGTCTGTCAATGAGTCTAGCTGCATTAGGTGCTTTCCATAGAGTCGTAACCGCCACATTTACATGATACGTCTTTTTCGCCGCGGGGTTCAAACACGTTAATGCTTCTTGAAATTCCGGATTCAATATTCGCGCAAGGAAAATTCCGAAATGGGCACGTGTTAATGTCATCGTAGGTTTGAACGTATGATCCGGATAACCGAATGTGATGTTGTTGGCAAATAGAATACTGATTGATGGTGCAGCAAAACTTTTTACATTCACATCTACAAACTGAAACTTTTTTGAGCTGTTAGGCTGTTGTAGATCGAAAGCACGCACAAGTATTGCTGCCATTTCAGCACGTGTTAACAAAGCATTTGGATTGAATTCCTTTTTCAAATTCCCAACCATAATGTTTTCGTCTACAACGGTTGCAATGATGTCATAACCAGCAGATCCTTTTTTCACATCTATTACCTGTGGGTCAGGACGATTTGTTGTGTCGAGTTTGAGTGCTCGAACAAGCATTGCAGAAGCTTCTAATCTTGTAATGGATTGGTTGATGCCATAAGCAACTGAAGGACCTGAAGTGACAATGCCTTGTTCAGCTAGAAATTCAAGTTCAGCTTTTGCTGCATATTGGTCACCGACGTCACTGAACACCTTCCCTGCCGATGCTGGATTGGCAATTGAAAACATGAGCGCAACGATAAGAAATGGGAATAGGATTTTCTTGATCATTAGAAGCCTCCTGATAGGTTTTATACCTATACCGTACACGAACCAGAGGCTTCTGTATAGACATTTTTCAGAAAATAATCATTTCATTTTCATTCTAAAATCGCAAGGAGACGACCCACTTCTCTTACTCCGATTTCTTGCCATTTTGATTTATCTGGAATTCTTCCGTCCTTATCGAGAGGTTCCTGGAATTGGTTGAATGTCGATGTCAAAAGTGAATTTTCTTCCGAGTCAAATCCAACATTGATGACATGCTTAATGATATAAGGCGTTTTAAACTGAATGGACGCATTGTCTTGGTCCAACATGCCTGCAATGACATCAAATGGTGCACGGATATAAATAGTCTCCCCTTCTTCCCGGTTCAAAATCCTGTCAAAATATCCGGTGTGGTAGTCCCAGTTCCCTCCGAGATGATAGCCAGATTCTTCGAGTCGATTTTGCATGACACCAAATTGTGTCTTTCTACCTTCAAGCCCTGTCTTTAAACGTATCATAATGAGCACTCCTTTTTTCGCAAGTTACTCTTAGTGTCACCTTCTAAATTCGTTTCATACTCACGATGGAACTGTAAAAAGAAACTGTGCTATAATTATTTTGTGACCAGGTATTGATACTGACTGCTAACTAAAAAATATAATAGAACGATTTCAAGGGGGCCACTGAATCATGGAAGATTTATTGAAACTTAAAGGGAAAAATATTGTTGTTATGGGTGTTGCGAACGAGAGAAGTCTTGCTTGGGGAATCGCGAAAACACTTTTTGAAGTAGGTGCAAATGTCATTTTCACTTATCGTAAAGAGCGTTCTCTTGCTAAGCTTGAAAAGGCACTTGAGAAGAATGAATTGACGGCTCGTTTGGTTGCAGAATGTGATGTGAACGAGGATGAAAGCATTCGTGCTGCGTTTGAAAAGATTGGTACTGAAGTTGGTGTAATTCACGGTGTGGTTCACTCTGTCGCGTTTGCACACGCGGAAGATCTGCATAATGATTTTGTGGAAACTTCACGTGACGGCTATGCGTTTGCACAAGATACGAGTTCGTATTCACTTGTTGCCACTGCTCGTGAAGCGCGTCGTTATATGACCGAAGGCGGTTCAATTATTACCATGAGCTATCTTGGAGCTGAACGAGTTTTGGATGGCTATAATGTGATGGGTGTTGCTAAAGCAGCGCTTGAGGCGTCTATGCGTTATTTAGCACACGATCTTGGGAAAGAGAACATTCGTGTGAATGCGGTGTCGGCTGGAGCGGTTCGTACGTTGTCTGCGAAAGGGGTTCCTTCGTTTAACACGATTCTTCATGAGATTGAAGAAAAGGCGCCGTTACGTAGAAACATTACGTTGGAAGAAGTGGCGAAGATGAGCATGGTGATGTTGAGTGATTTGTCTAGTGGTGTAACTGGCGAAGTGGTTTATGTGGATGCTGGTTATCACATTATGGGGTAATTGGTTAATTTAAAGATTTTAAAAGGCTGTGCAGAGGTCAGTGTTACTGATTTCTGGACAGCCTTTTTCTTGAAAAGAGTAAAATTAGACGGTGTTGATTTCCGTTACAGGTGGACGCTTTCCAGGGGGCTTGATTTCAGCCTCCTCGGCGCTTCGCTTCTGCGGGGTCTTCAACCTTCGCTTATCCCCTAGGAGTCGCCACCTTTCACTCCAATCAACGAAGTGTTAGAGAAATCATCTAGTTCATTATCACTTCAAAGAGGGCATGAAGATAAACTCATTGACCCACTTTCATAAATTTCTTTGTGCCTTTGTTTAGGATTTCGTCGTAGTCGATGTAGGCGAATACGTCTTCTTCTATGGAGTTACTGAAGTTTTTGAGTTCGGCGATTGTAAGTTCTTCAATGCCTTTTTTCTCTTGTTCGCAATAGATGATGAGGCGACCGACGATGCTGTGGGCGTCTCGGAATGGTGTGCCTTTGCTGACGAGGTAGTCGGCGACTTCTGTTGCGTTCAGGAATCCGGCTTTGACGGCGTTACGCATTTGGTCGGCGTTGACTTGCATTGTATCAATCATGCTGGACATGATGTCGATGCAATCGATGACGGTATCCACTGCATCGAAGAATTGTTCTTTGTCTTCTTGCATGTCTTTATTGTACGCGAGTGGCAATCCTTTAAGTGTTGTTAATAACGCGAATAGCGAGCCGTAGACGCGACCCGTTTTTCCTCGGATCAGTTCGGCAGCATCCGGATTCTTTTTCTGTGGCATAATGCTGCTGCCTGTTGAAAATGCATCCGACATCGTGACGAACTTGAATTCTTGGCTGCTCCAAAGAATAAGCTCTTCACTTAAGCGGCTTAAGTGCATCATAATGATAGAGAAATCGGACATAAGTTCTAAAAGATAGTCTCTGTCACTGACGCCGTCGATATAATTATCTACCGGCTTTGCAAAGTGAAGGAGTGCTGTTGTTACATCACGGTCAATTTCATGTGTGGTTCCTGCCAAAGCACCACAACCTAATGGGTTTTCATCCATAAGTTCCGCAGCGTTTTCAATTCGTTTCTTATCACGCGAAAACATTTGGACATATGCACCAACGTGATGGCTGAACGTGATGACTTGTGCTCGTTGGAGATGTGTATATCCAGGCATAATGACATCATTTGCTTGTCCTTTTGCAGTTAAGGAATCCATCAGGTTTTGCAGCAAATCTGATACTTCCTTCGCTTTAGCTTTTGCATACAGTCTCATATCGACTGCGACTTGGTCATTTCGGCTACGTGCGGTATGCAGTTTTTTCCCTGTTTCTCCGATTCGCTCAGTCAGTTGGACTTCGACGAACGAATGCACATCTTCATAATCCCCTTCTACTAATAACTTTCCAGAAGAAATATCATTTTGAATCTCTTCCAATCCATTGAGGAGCAGTTCTCCCTCTTCAGGTGTCAACAAATCACAGTGGACCAGCATAGCCACATGTGCAAGACTCCCAGCGATATCCTGTTCAATTAAACGGTTGTCTACAGGCAAAGACGTATTAAATTGTTCCATGCGCTCGTGTTCTTTAGAAGAAAATCTTCCACCCCAAAGTTTCATGTAGCTCAGCCTCCATCAGTATGTATAATTATTATAATAGATGAATTATAATTCATAACTATCCTTTTTGCAATCTTCTCTACCCAGCTTCTCAGCTTGTATTGTGTTTGTCAAAGAGGTATACTTATTGGTACGCAACTAATGTGAAGCGAGTGATATCTATGTATACTATGCTGATTAATGACCAATCCTATAAATTTTCTATCCAAACCCCTGACCAAAATACGTCAGGGGTTTTTGTTTCCCCTCTGCAACTTTATAAATTGGAGGTTATCTGATTATGACGAACACGACACACTCATTATCTTCCCTAATTGCAATCTGGGTTAGTCTAATTAGCAACATCTTCCTTACCATCATAAAAATCATTGTAGGCTATCTATTTCATAGTCCAGTTTTGTTAGCAGATGGCTTTCACAACGCTGGCGATGTGGTAGCTTCTGCGGCAGCGTTAACCTCGATGCGCTTTTCCAAACGTCCGCCAGATGAAGATCATCCATATGGGCACGGAAAAGCAGAAGTTATCAGTTCCGCTCTCGTCGGGCTCATTTTAGGAGCAGCTGCCATTTACATCGCTATAGAAGCTATCTTCGCATTTTTCGAAGAGCCTGCTAAAGCGAGTGTTCTTGCATTGATCACGGCAATCGTTTCTATGCTTTGGAAGCAGGCACTCTATTTCTACACGATGCGAATCGGAAAACAAGAAAACAGTAAAGGCCTCATTGCTACAGCATACGATCACCTTGCGGATGTGTATGCTTCTCTAGCAGCTGTCGTCGGAATTGGGCTTGGACTAATCGGTTACCATTTTGACATTCCTGTTCTGTCCTATGGAGATCCACTTGCTGGACTAATTGTTGCCATTCTGGTGCTACGACTCGCAATCCATATTGGCAAAGAAGCGCTCGATATTTTAATGGAAAAAACCGTGAGTGAAGAACGGCTGATGTTGTTTAAACAGTTAATAGAAGAATTCCCCCAAGTAAAACGGGTTGACCGTCTTAGGGCGCGTGAGCATGGACATTATGTACTCGTAGATATTCGTATAAGTATTCCAGCCGAGCTCACGATTCAACAAGGACACGATGTGACAAGTGCTCTCAGGAATGCTATCAAGGACGCAAATCCCGATGTCGGTGAAGTCTTAATCCATGTTAATCCATGGTACGAAGAGATCGAGTGACTGTGGGTGTTCATATAAGGTATACTGAAGGGTATTGAAGGAGTTGGATTGAATGATTACTAAATGGATGAAAAATTATATCGCAGAACATGAGTCACAAGAAGGACTTCCGTTAAATCCACAGCAAAAGGAATTTCTAGAGAAGAAAGAGTTGCTTTCACCAGATATGAAAGTAATTGAAGCTCCCGCCTTCTCACCGATGTATAGTCTATCGAACAAAGAAACAGATGAGCCACTAGAAACACCTGCAAATACAGGCAATCTCGCTGTATCATTAGTGAAGACTCAACCTACTGCTTATCTATTTGCCGAAGACCCATCATTTGCGACAATTGGTATCGATGGAGTTGTTCTTGAAATGGATGATGTCTTCGAAACCGTCACTGCGTTATTCGGACTCCAGGTTCAGAAAAAGCATGGTGAATGGATTAAGAAATATATCGATGCACAACTGGGAACTGCACCAGGTACACGCAGTTTAATGTTCTCAGCTGATGATGGATTGTGGGACGTAAATATCGCACTAGATTATGTCGATGGTTTTTCTGTTACAAACACATTCGATGAAACGCTAAAACTCGTATACGAATTTGTCTTTAAAATGCTTGTCGCATTAGAGGATGAAGCGTGAATAAGGCAGCAGTCAATCATCTATACACGTATAGCCGACACACCGATGAAATAGAGTTGTGTCGACTTGAAATGCGCGCATTTTTCAATAAAGATACGCACGAGAACTTCATCTTCAGTGAAACCTGCATCGATCCAAGCCGAAGCCCTTTCATGAAAGAGCGGCTGGATGTGCTAATTACGTGCAATTCCATTCAGGAAGTTGCAGACTATGTCTCTACACTTACAGATGACGGACAACGTTTTCTTATTCGTTGCCTCAATACAATAGCACTAGGTGAAACTGCTAAAATTGCTCATCCCGATCGGCGAAAAGTTGAACGTTCAATTGGAATGGCCATGCAGGGAGAAGCCGACTTGTTTCAACCCGATATTTTGTACGGTGTTGTTCAGATTGGCCAGCAGTACCTGTTTGGCTATTTGACTGAGAGTGTATCAGTATGGAGAGAGCACGTTAAAAAGCCTGAAATGTATTCCACTGCACTTAGCACACGTGTCGCACGCGCGGTTTCGAATATCGCAGTACCAAATCCAGAAGGCGTGAAAGCGATTGACCCATGTTGCGGTATCGGTAACGTACTAGTTGAAGCGTTATCAATGGGAATTGACATGGACGGCCGTGACATCAACCCACTTGCAGTGCTTGGTTCACGAAAAAACATCGCGCACTTCGGATTAACAGGTGATGTGACGCCTGGACCAATTGAAGAAGCCCCCGGCCATTATGATGCCGCAATCATCGATATGCCGTATAACTTATATACACACGTCACTCGAGACCAGCAAGCCTCGATTTTACAGGCAGCCCGCACACTGACAGACAAACTCGTCATCGTCACGATAGAATCGATGGATGATTTACTGATAGACGCAGGTTTTGAAATATTAGATCGTTGTATTGCTAAAAAAGCACACTTTGAACGGGAAGTTGTTGTGTGTCGGTAAAATAGATTAGATTCAACAGCAAAACGAGCCTACCTAGGTATTTAGGTCGGCTCGTTTTGTCGTTTTCAGATCGAGCAGAACACTGTGTAAGAATGATATGTGGGCCCTAACAAACGGACCCTTCTCATCTTTCACAGGTACCTTTATGAGATACTAGTTCAAAATCGTTTATAGGTTGTATTCAAACAGGTATCAAAATAAAAATAGTAAGAAAAGGTTGATGTAAATTATTCCGCAGCTCCATCTTTAAGCCATTTCGCAGTCACTGTGTCTGCGTGTAGCATCTCTTCTGGTGTTCCTTCAAAAAGGACATGACCTCCCTTTTTCCCTCCTTCTGGACCCATTTCGATGACCCAGTCACTTGCCGCGATAAAGTCCAAATTGTGTTCGACGATGATAACAGAATTCCCATTGTTGACAAGGTTCTGAAAGACGTCTAACAGTTTGTCATTGTCTCTAGTATGCAATCCTAAAGATGGCTCATCCAGTAAATAGATTTGTCCTTCTTTTTTCAAGTGACTTGCAAGCTTGAGTCGTTGCAATTCTCCTCCACTTAGAGAACTTGTTGTCTGTCCTAATGTCAGATACCCTAATCCAACGTCTATTAGCGTATTTACCTTTTTCACGATTTTTGGCATTTTAAAATAGTTATTCGTTTCGTCTATCGTGAGATCTAAAATTCCAACTATGTTTTTACCCTCGTATTGATAAGACAAGGCTTCGTCTGAATATCTCGTACCTCCACAGGCTTCACATGTAACGGTCACTGGATCCGCAAATGCTACATCTGGTGTGGTAACTCCTTTTCCATCGCAGACAGGACACGCTCCTAAAGAGTTAAAGCTGAATAACCCCGCTGGCTGTCCAGTTGCTTTTGAAAAAATCGAGCGAATGTCATCCATGATTCCCATGTAGGTAGCTAGTGTCGAGCGGCTAGAAGTTCCGATACTGCCCTGCCCTACAGCGATCGTTTCCGGATACTTTTCTGTGAATGCTCCAAATAGTAAGGAGCTTTTACCGGAACCCGAAACTCCACATACAGCGACTAAGACATTTTCAGGGATCTCAACACTTACATTTTTCAAGTTATTATTAGTGGCATTTTGTATCGTAAAATACTTTCTTTCATTTCTTGGATTTTTATTTACAGTAAGCTTATGATCTAGTGTAGTTAAGATGGAAGCTTTTTTTAGACCTTCCAGTTCCCCTTGATAGACTACTTCTCCACCATGTACGCCCGCTCCTGGACCCATTTCAATGATTTCATCCGCTACTTTTATGACGGATAAATTGTGTTCGATGACAACTACGGTATTATGGTTATTTCTCAAGCTTTTTAGCATTTTGGTTAACATATCAATTTCTTCGGGATGAAGTCCAGCACTAGGTTCATCGAAAATATAGGTGATGTTATTTAGACTGCTCCCCAAATGACGAGCGATTTTGACTCGTTGTGCTTCCCCTCCGGACAGTGTGCCCATTTTTCTCGCCAAGCTCAAATATCCTAATCCTAAGTCAATGAGTTGTTTTACATTTGGAATCGCTTGTTGTGCAATCGATTTTCCTACTGGGTCCTTAATTTTCGACAGTTCACCCAGGAGTTCTATCAGTTCTAACTGGTCGTATTCTGCGATATTGAAGCCATTTATTTTGCATTCCAGAACTTTAGGGTTTAGACCTGAACCTTCGCAGTTCGGACATAATGTATGCGTGGACACGGCTAATACATCATCTTGAGAAGTCTGTTTTAGCTTGGTGACATCTCTATTTATATAAAGACGTGTGAATCTCGGCAGCAACCCATCCCACTCATGATCATGAGGACCGTCTTTCGTATGGAACGGCGCAAATACCCGTTCACCTTCAGGAGGACCATAAATCAATAAGTCGTACTTTTCCTTGGAATAGTCTTTAATCGGTTTATCAGGATCAAACAATCCGCCAGTCATCATCCATCTACCTTGCCAACCTGAAGGTGATAAAGGCTTAAATTTCACTGCATATTCTCGAAGTGACTTATTCAAATTGATAATCTTATTCAAGTCTGGGGCAATGACCTCTCCGTACCCATTACATTCCGGACATTTACCGAACGAACTCTGGCTAGAAAAATCGGTGGCAGAGCCTATCGGTGGACTGCCGATTCGGGAGAATAACAGTCGGATCAATGGATGGATGTCCATATAAGTTCCCACTGTGGAGCGTGAATTCCCGCCAACAGGCTTTTGCTCTACTACGACAACTGGGCTCAAGTGCTGCATCAGGTCAGCATGAGGTCTTTCATATCTCGGCATTTGATTTCTGACATATAGAGGATAGTTCAAAGTCATTTGTCGTCTGCTTTCCGTTGCTAATGTATCAAAAACAACGGAGCTCTTGCCTGATCCAGAAAGACCAGTAAATACATTAATCTTTTCTTTCGGTATATTTAAGTCCACATTCTTTAAATTATTTTCTTGTAGTCCTCTTAAAATGATTTCATCTCTTGTTTCTGACATTTCGTGATCCTCCCTTGTACGTTAAATCTTTTCACCTTGCACGTTATGTAAAAGTTCACAAAAAAATAGTCCTTCTCAATATACCAAGGAATGCTTCTTGTAATAGGTGGTTTCCCTGTTTTTTTGAACTTACACTAAACACGCTTATAAATGCTTATTCATGATTCAAGCCTGATATCCTGGGATCACAACTACCTGTTAAGATGAAAACAAACTCTTCCGAAAGTAGATCAATTGTACCTAAAGCCACGGAAGTAATAAATCACTTAAAATTAAAGGAATGGATGAATTGTGCTAATTTAAATCCATCTACATTTATCGAATTGTCGAAGGTCAGGCTATTGTATGGAAGGCAGTAAGCCGGGAGGCAATTCACTTTGCCCAGATGAAAGATAGATAAGAGGAATCTATAGGTAGCGGCAAAAATAATGGTGATAAAATAAAAGAACAGCTCTGTACAGAGCTGTTCTTCAATGTCACATCCTTCATAAAATTGGACGTTCGTTATTTTAGTTACGCTTAAAATCCAAGAAGTGGCAAAGGTAAAATGCTGCAACTTCGATAAAAAAGTTTTTCATTCCGAAATAATGAATACGCCACCACAATGAGAAATCGGATAAAATTCACACTGAACCTTTAGTAGAGAACTAATTTCATCATAAACAAAATAATATTCATCCTCATCCCAGTATTCAATACTTTCCTGACGACATGTATCTAATTTCTCCCGAGTTTCAAAGGAAATGTCTCCGATGAATATGTTACCGTCCTTTTTAAGAAGAGGAATTAGGTCCGTTATAAATGATATTTTTTCCTCGTCTGTTAAGTGGTGCAATGTGTAAGTACTTATAATAGAATCATAATTATTTTCAAAAATCTCAGGAGGTAGACCTACTGAAATATCCCACTCGTACAAGTTGGCATTAGGCATTTTAGATTGAGCAATGGAAATCATTTTTGATGAAAAATCTACTCCATCAATTTGGTGTCCATTTTCATAGAGTTTACTTGTTAAGACACCTGTTCCAAATCCAATATCTAGAACTTTGGAATTCTCCTCTTGCATCACTTCATTGAAAATCGTATTTAGTATTTTCTTATATCCGGCGAATGGATATAGATTATTCTCTTCACTGACTTGAACTGTTTGATCATAGTTATCCGACCATAAATTAAACCCTTGATTTGTTAACATGAATGCTCCTCCAATAATTATCAAATTTAGGAGCATTCAATGAAATTCTTCATGAATTACTCGTAATGTCCTCCAATAAAACAATTTTCCTGATTATAAGTAATAATATTTTCCATTGAAATCACACCTTTCAAAAGTATATTTAAACTCTAACACGGATATCTAAATATTACATTAATTAAAGAGTAATAAAAAATGTATATGAAATTGACTTTGTATTTACTGCTATCTGTTACAAGGTAAGTTTAGCCGTTACCTCCAATAATTATGAATTTCTTTTCGACATAACCTCTGCAATTCTATGAGAATTGAAGTCCTCTTCCTCATTCAATTTATCAATAATGTTAAAGTAGTCTTTTTTATTTCGATTTTGGCTTAGTTTATATGCTGCTTGGATTTCTTGTATTTTGATTTTAAATCCGACAATACCATTTAGTTGTTTTTCTAACATAGAATGTGAAAGTCTATCCCATAAAACCGGTTCCTCACGATGTTTTTCGTATTTTTGCAATAGCATTGTCAAGTCCTCTTTCAACTCTTCCTTGTCCAAAATACTGACTTCGCCATATACATGAACAGATTGATAGTTCCACGTTGGGACATTCTCCCCTTCATACCAGGAAGAAGAGATATATGCATGGGGACCCTGGAACATAACCAGTACGTCATCGGAAGTATCGAATGTTTTCCATTGAGGGTTTCCGTAAGAGAGATGCCCTGTTATAAAGTAATCATCTCCTTTTTTTGCTAATTGCATCGGCAAATGAGTAGCAATTGGTTTCCCTTGTTCTGTTGTTACGACTGTACCAAATGAGTTTTTTTGAACAAAGCTTGAAATTTCATCAAAATTATCGACTTTAAAGTAATTCGGAATATACATGATAAACCGCCTTTCTAGAATTTATAGTAGTGTTTTCGTCATGATAAAGTCCATCTGTTCTTCATCCCCCATGACAAAAGTGTGAGTTCCACTCTGGATAAATCCCTGTGTGTTATAAAATGCAATCGCATTCTCGTTCTTTTCCCACACACCAAGCCAGATTTTCTTTTTCCCGCATTCTTTCGCAATTTCCTGAGCTTTATTTAGAAGACACTTTCCAAGTCCTCGTTTTTGAAATTCACTTTTGATATATATCCTCTCAATCTCAAGTGAATCTTGATCTACGACTTCAGACTGAGCCTCATCAACGTTTAACTTTAAATATCCAGAGACCTCATTATTGAAATAAATGAAAAAGAATTGTGAAGATGTATTAGATAATTCCTTTTCTAATTGTCTAAAGGTAAATGCCATTTCCATGTAACCAGCAAGGTTCTCTGGCGAGTTCTGTTTGCTGAATGTCTTTTCAAATGTCTCAACGCTAATTTCCTGAAGGCTGTATAAATCTTCTAAAGTACACCTTTTTATATGTATAGTCATATGAATTTAATGCTCCTTTCATATTCAAATAATTTACTATCACACTTCGCTAGAGTTCTCCACTATCTAAGGATGTTTATGGGTATACGGGTACTTGCACGCCTATCCCTATTTAGTGCAACTCTTAAGCCCATCTCTCCATTTCAGTATCCTGTACGATGAGACGTAGGCTTTTTTAAGCAAAGGTGACTTCCGTTAGAGATCATAGTAATATGATAATTGACATTTTAAAAGACACAGTTTTAACAAAATAGACATGACAGAGGTTGTTTTAAAATGAAAAACATTATCTTTGCTTTAGAGAGCCATTCATCTAAATACAAACAGATATATAATCAGTTTAAATTATTAATCGAGAATGGGGATCTGCCAGCAAACGAACAATTACCATCCTTACGTCAGTTAGCAGAATCCCTGCAAGTCAGTCGCAATACGACTTTAATGGCTTATGAACAGCTCGCTGCAGAAGGCTATATCCGTGGAGCAGAAAGAAAAGGCTACACAGTTAACGAACTAGAGCCTTCCTTATTCCAAGAGGGATACATTTCTATCCCTACTAATAGTTCTGAAAGTCAAACTGAGTCGAAGACAACATTTTTAATAGACTTTAAGGCAGGCGCTGTCAATCAGAAAAACTTCCCCTTAAAAGCTTGGAGAAGAATTTCTAATTCAGTATTAGCACTTCAGGAAAGCTTTCAATATGGGGATCCCTTTGGTGAAATGTGTTTGCGTGAACAAATCGCCACTTATTTGTTTGAATCTCGCGGGGTAAAAACAGATCCGAACGCAATTATTATTGGTAGTAGCACTCAGCAAATGTTGATTAATCTTGGACATATCCTGAAGAATGATTTCGGAAGCATGATTTTGGAAGACCCCGGGTATGACGGTGCAAAAGCTGCCTTCCTATTTCATTCTTTTTCACTTGAAACTTTACTTGTTGATGAATCAGGTGCTGATTTTTCACATTTAGAAAATATGGTGTCACGTTTAATTTATGTAACGCCCTCCCACCAGAGTCCAATGGGTGTAAGTATGTCTATTCAACAAAGACAAAAACTCATTCAATGGGCCAATAATAGAGAGGGATATATTATTGAAGACGATTATGATAGTGAGTTTCGTTACACACAACAACCATTTCCAGCACTAGCTTCCATTGATTCAAAAAAAGTCATCTACCTGGGCAATTTTTCAAAATCCTTTCTTCCAGGAATCCGCTTAAGTTATATGGTTTTGCCACAGTTGCTTTTATCCCATTATAAAAAACAGTTTCAGCATTTCGAGAGCACCACTTCCCTTCTTAGCCAACTTTCAATGGCTAAATTTATGGAAGAGGGTGAATGGATCCGTCATATTAAACGAATGCGCCTTGTTTATAAGCGTAAGATGAATTGTTTAGTTTCTGAGTTAAATAAGCAATTCAAAAACCATATTTCAATCATTGGAGAACAGTCTGGTTTATACTTATTAGTTCAGATACATCAAAAACATTCTGAGAGCTGGCTGATTGAGCGTGCTGCCGCGGAAGGCATTAAAGTGTATCCTACATCCATCTATTTCATTGATAACTATCCAGAAATGCCTATGATAAAACTTGGCTTTAGTAATCTAACCTGCGATGAAATACAGAGAGGCGTAAAGATTTTAAAAGAGGCTTGGCTTTAAAACAACATCCCCGTGAGTGTCAGTTATATCAACCATCGCGGGGCATTCATTGAATTTATTAAACATTGGAATTGCCAGATTGTATAGTAGCCTTTACGCATTTATACAACCCGAATATTGAATGATTTCTTCTTCCTTTGATTAGTTTATATCCTCTAGAAAAAATCGCTTTTTATCTGTTTTCAGAACTAAACAGGTATATATAACAGATATTAAAAGCATCACAATTGCTAATGAAGCAATGACAACTCGTAAAGACAAAACATCTCCTAAGACGCCGATACCAAGTATAAACACAACCTGCACCACGCTTTGAATGAGCTGATAGATACTGGTTACTCTCCCCATTACCGCAACTGGCACATTATTTTGATAAAACGTCATGATCCCTGCATTTAAAAACACGTTAAAGAACCCTAAAATCAAAAAACCAATCACTATTGATAAAAATGACCATGAGAACGCATAAATCACATAGCCTATTGTCATCATAATTAGCCCTATAGAAATCATATATCTCAGAGAAAATTTAGTTGCAAAAATTGATAATAATATAGCACTGAGGACAGATCCTATCCCCGTTATACTCACAAGCAAGCTATAGTCAATTTCAGAAAGACCAATAACCCGCTGAGTAAAGACGACTTCTTGAGTATCCATTGTAAAAGAGAAGATCATAATTATGGTGAATCCAAGATAAATAGCAGATACATATCGATTCGCAACGAAAAAGTCTTTAACAACGATGAAATCACTCACTACTTGCGAAATCGTCAACGCAGGAACCTTATTTTGATCTATATTTTCTTTCTCTGAGAGCAATAACAGCAACATTGCCGCTACAACGAATAATACAGCGTTGATCCATAACGTAATTTCATAAGATAACCAAAAGAGCAATGCGCCTCCAATGGCTGGACCAATAATGAAAGCGCCTGAACTTGCAAAAGAACGGATTGCGTTAAACCGTTTCCTTTTTTCGAATGGCACCACAATCGTTAAATAGGTCGTAGAGGCTGGTTGAAAGAAAGAGTTCGCTATACTGAGCACAGTTAAGATTCCATAGACAACTACCATATTTGGAGCAAAAGGAATGAGACTAATGAATACAGCCCGAATTACATATGTACTCTTCATAATTTTCCTCTTACTTCTATAATCGATAAAACTTCCCGTCCAAAATTTAGTGGCGATATTCGTAAGTGGACTAATAATCCAGAGTCCCGCAACAGCTGCTGCAGAACCCGTGAGTTGAAATACAATAATATTAATCGCTATCAGGTAAATAAAGTTACCAATATTTGAAATCGCTATTGACGACAACAATATGCCAGGGTCTTTCCATTCCTTTAATGTCCGCAACTTAAAACGACTCCTCCGTGCAGAAATCTATCCACTTTACGAGTTAATCTCTTCTTTCTAACACGTTTTTTATAGTATCCAAAGAAACTGGACCCTTCTGCATGGGACGAGGACATAATCGATTATATTTGTAGACCTTCTCGTTAATTTTCTCTAACCGATCTTCTAAATCTACCGTTATATTCGCCTCATAAAAATCAGCAAGAAGGTGAACATCTTCTCGAATTTCCTGTTGTAAATTCAGCCAATGCGGCTTATATCCCGCGTCCTCAGCAATTCGTTGAAAATGTTGAAACGTATCTCCTGAGAAATATTCTTGACTCAAAGGTTTCCCTTTTCCAGGTAGATTGTCCATCCCACCCTCTTCTGCGTGCTTCTTAATGATGTCACCCATCAAGTCATTGTACGGTCCTTGAAAATTGTCTTCTTTCATCTTTTCCATACTCCTTTCGTCAGACCTGTAATAGTTTCTATCACTTGGCCAAAATGACACCCTGTACCAATAGAGAAGTCTAATTCACCATATCTACTTCTAGCTACTCATACGCTGACGTACTTTTTCACTCGCAATCAATGCATGTTTTAAACAGATAGTTGCTTGCTTATAAGCATGGAGCTCTTCATAAAATGCTGCCCATAGTGGAGCGTAGTACAATGTAAGTGAATAATACTCTTGCTGCTTGAAATAAGGGAAAACGAGTTCTTCAAGGTCTTTTAACTTCGTGATTGTGAAGTTCCCCTCACTTGCACATTTCAATAAAAGCAACTGATAGTGATGATGAGTCACATTAAATCGCTCATTCGGGTATTCGATGAATAACTGATATAGCGTTTCTTCATCCCGTTCTTGATAACTAGCACGCATCCAATTAATAACGGTATGTAAATCTTCGCCAAAGCTATTCGCTTGTTCATAATAGGACGTTGCTTCCTTAAATAATCCCTGGCATTCATAGCAATAGGCAATGTTATTATAAAGAGAGCTCCATTGCCTAGGTGTTTGAATCGCTTCAACATTTCTCAATAAGTCCTGCCCTGCTTCAAACTCTACTAATGCCTCAAGGAATCTATGTAGATCATTCAGAATAACTCCCTTCATTGAATACAACTTTAATTGAAACAAAGGTTTAAATTGGTGAGAAAAAACTTGTGTCGCACTATTGATGTAGTCTAGTGCTTGTTGGAATGAATAATAGCGATGATGTGCAAATGCCAAGTGATAAAAGTAATTTGCTTGTTCAAAACGATTAGCAGTATTCATGTAGTTACTGACATGTTGATGGTCTTCTCTAAAGATAATCTGTTGGAACTCTAAGAAGGATAAATGAAGATTCGTTGTGATAGCAATATACATTTGTGTGATTCTGTCTTGATGCCAGGTGATAAATGGTTCGATTTTTAATAGTAGCTCTCGAGCTTCGTTTATCGCATCAATAGAAAACAAGTACCGACTATAAACCAGTCCAGCTAACAAATCGATCTCTTGTTGAAAAATCCCCTTATGACAAGATTCTAATCTAGTTAATTCGTTTTCCGTAAGGCTTTCATTTGATAATAATTTTGCATATATTGTTTCAAGGAAAGAATGCTTTATCTCCAGATTCCCTTTTTCTTGATCTAGGTCAATCCCTAAGCGGGCTAATAACATTTCATATACTTTTTGTTCAGCGATGACAACACCATTTTCTATACGACTCAAGTAAGACGGTGTGCAAATTCCCACTGATACATCATCTTGCTTTAATCCTTGTTTCTGACGATGATACTTGATCAACCGTCCCCAGTTCTTTACTTCATGATCAGTCAAAATTGTCACCTCCACTTTTATTTTATCACAATATTCCATCTCCTTATTGCGTATATGATGATAAACACTAGTATTCATTTATCTATTTCTTTTGAACTTACACAAATAGAAAAAACCATTATTTATGATCGTTAACTTGAACAAAATAATGGTTGTTAAGTTTATCGAATAACCTTTGTCCTGCAAGTGAGGGTATCCATCCTTCATCATTAGGTACTGATATTTGGTACTTCGGTATGGTTTTAAAGAAGTCACAATAGGATAGTAAAGTATTCGTCTTGTTGATATAATGGGAATTATATGAAATCTCTTTCATTCTTACTCCCCTTCTTTTAGATAGCAATTCATGAGTTAAAGGTTTTTGTGTTTTTACGTATGAAGTTGTTCTAATCAAAGGAGGAATAATACGAGTGTAAAACTACCCTGTGAACATAAATTTTCAATTTTAATTACAAAGGGGTAGTAAGAATGAAAAACCAATCGTTTCGTTTTCTTTGGATCGGCCAATCATCGGCTAATCTAGGGGATGTTTTTTATATTGTCGGGATCATTTCTGTTTTATATACACTCACGGAGTCGCCTTTTGCTTTAGCATTAGTGCCTTTCATCAATATGTTTGGTCGTTTTATAAGTGGAATGATTTCTCCTTGGTTGCTGAATCGTTTTCCTTTAAAGACGTTGCTCGTTTACTCGCAAGTATGTAAGACCGCACTGTTAGTTGTCCTATCGATTATGTTAATTTTTGAAACAACTTCAGGGCTGTTCATCATTTTAATGTTTGTGGGTTCGATTGCCTTTCTAGATGGCTGGGCAGCCCCAGCAAGTCATGCTATGCTACCGCGATTAGTACCAAAAGAACAACTCGTGAAAGCGAACAGTTTCTTCTCGATTGTCTCAGAAACTGTGAATTTAGGTGGCTGGGCACTAGGAGGGGTTGCCGTCGCATTAACAAGTGGGCAATTTGTGATTTTTGGTACAGTTGGGTTGTACATCATTGCAACGCTGATGATGTTCGGAATTTACGATCCCACGCCATTCCGAAAAAAGGAAATGGAAGGTAAACGAAGTAGTGAGCTTACAGAAGGATGGCAGATTATATGGAGAAACCCGCTTTTCAGGAGTCTACATGTGATTATTATTTTTGAGGCAATCGCCAATGTTGTATGGATTGCTTCTATCCTTTATATCTTCGTGTCAGAAGTTCTCGGTCAAACGGAAGCTTGGTGGGGATACATTAATACAGCCTTCTTCTTAGGCATGATAATTGGTGGAGTCATCTGCTCTCGATTTGTACGTGGGATTTCTACAACGGTTGCTTATTCTGTTTTCATTCGGCATTAGCGTGGTCACTCTCCTTTTCGGAGTAACGTCCATTCCTTGGATTGCTATTCTACTTGTTATAGGTAATGGAATTGTTCAGCAATTGAAAGGCATTGTTAGTGAGACAATACTTCAAAAATCTGCAACTACTGAGGAGCTTCCTAAGATTTACGCCGTTCAAAGTGCTTTAATATCACTGTTATTCGGTATTTCCTCATTAAGTTTCGGAGCGATTGCAGAGCTTTGGGATGTTAGGATTACATTTATTCTTGCAGCAATTTTGTTAGGACTCGGTGCTCTATTTGCATTAATTCGCCGTCGGGATTTCATTATTACAACTGAATAATGTTCTTGAAAACCTTACCACATTAATGAACTAACAAAGACTCTCTACAAAGTGATGATATATTTTCAAGATGATGATCGTAAATGGAATCCAAGATAGAATCCAGATATTTAATCTATTGAGATAAAATTAAAAAGGACGGCAATTGCCGTCCTTTTGCTATCTCTATTCCTCTTTAATTGTCCTATTGAGATATAGAGGAAATCGCTTATAAAACAATTGCCTACTGATTACTTAAAGTTTCTATAATCGCAAAGTCATCTTCCTACTGAGATTTTCCATTGCGAAACTTTCATAAAAAGTAATAGCTTTCTCATTAAACTCCCAAACATTTAAATCTAAAGAGGATGCTTCCTTTTCTTTAGCCCATTCCACGCACGCTTTAAATAATTCTTTACCGATTCCTCTTCTTTGACAACTACTTTTAACCCCAAAATCATTCATATAGGCAAAAGTCCTCGGCGTCATAGACTGAAATGATGGTGACTCGTTCAGTTCCATTACTGCATACCCAACTACTTCTACGCCTATTTTCGCGACCAAAATATCAGTTTTTGGATCTTCCAATAATTTTCGAAAGTAGCCTTCAGGCATTACATGATCAACCTTTGTGAAAATATAGGGTAATGCTTCTGAATGTTCGTCCTGTCCATCTTTAACAATCAAGTTAATATCGTAGAATTCATCAATACTAGCCAGTTTTATATTAATTTCCATTCAAATCCCCTCCCCCACTGCATGAGTATAAATCTGCAATTCCCCTTTAAATTCACGACTTATTTTATAGAAATTGGCACGATTCTTATTGAAGAATTGCCCCCGATTGAAGAGCATACGCTTGTAATTTCCTATATTCCTCTAACTCGTCTAACAACACTTAACCCTTTTTCCATTCCATTAGAAATTCTTCCTCGGAAGTCTGTTCATCTAATGTTTCTTCTATTATTACAAAGCCATTTTTCAAATAGAAATCAACAGCATTGTTATTTTTCTTATACACGTTTAATTGTATATTTTCCCTTTGGCTTTTTATAAAATCCAATAGTCCCTTTCCATATCCTGAGCCTTGATGCTTAACATCAATGAATAATGCAGCCATATAATTATCCATCATCGATAAGAAACCAACAATATCTTTTTCATTACTTACAACATAGGTTTCCGACATTGGAAGATATTTTTCTTCCATTTCCGATTGTTTTGATTTCCAATAATTTCTATCAATAAAGTCGTGTGCGATTAAAGAACCTTCATACCATATTTCTACTAATTTATTGATTTCTGTTTCATTGTTTGATCTAATATTCACCTTATCATTCCTAACATATAAATTAGTACTTTAATTAATTTAATTGCCCATTTTGAAGTACAAACCTACACCGCAAAAGCCCCCATTTCTTGAATTGCTGGTGATGGGGGGCAGGTGTAAAGGTATCAATTGCAACACTAATAAGTAATATAGTCCAGAGGAACATAATAATAATGTTCCCTATTCTGATCAACTTAATTTGAACATCAGACAACTCAGGAATCTCTTTGTATCTCCATCGGTCTTAAAAGAAAAAACTCGCTTCTGGTTCATAGAGACTCCAAATACAAACCCCATAAACAGGTAGTGAAAATACTATGAAAATAAATAACATTATTAGAACCTCTTCAAGCTACCTATATTATTTATCCGGAAAATTCCAACTACCGTTTCAATCTAAATTCTTCTTTAACGTGATTAATTGTCCCTATTCAAAGACAACATTTATTTCGTTAACGCAATGATTGCGGAAGTTCTTTCCAGCGAATAGCATCGCTGTACTGCGCAGCTAGAAAGTTGTTCTTCTTAAAGATAAGCGCCATACAGATTAAAAAGAGATAGTGGGCTAAACCTTTACACCTTCCTTGCATATTTCACTAATTAACTCCCATAACGCGTTGTTTTCTATATTTTTTGGTCCAAGCCCATTACACTTTTCACATTGGGGCTTTGAATTCTTTTTTTCCTTAAACCCTTATAACTATTTCAGCGGTAATTAATTTTTTTGTCGTTTGTTAACTTCAATCGTAATGAACTCCGGCAAATAGCTGGGAGTACATCCTTTTGCTACTTTTTCATCTTTGTAAAGACCCGTTTTCTCACCAAGTTTCATACAACGAGCACGATTCTTTTCATCATAAACGCCTATCCATCCAGCGGTGAAATTCATAGCCCATTGAACTTCCGGTTCTTCCTGCGTAATAGTAGCTTCTAATGCAGATAGCAAGTCTGCGGTGTTATCAGGCGGTGTTTGTCCAGTCCATCTCAAACGCCCTTGATAATACCAGAAAGCTCGCCTTTGAAGAGCAGAAGGACTATTCTCCCATGATTCCATCAATGCAATTTTCTTCTTGTCTTTGGTGAGCTGATTAGCCATTAACCAATCCATTAAGTTATTTCGCTCATCAAAAGTGTGAGTCTGCATATCCTTATCAAGCATATTGAGCACTTCTTGTGAAAGAAGTTTTTTGTCCATAATTAAGATTGCTAATAGTCTGGGCAAAAACTCCTCGGTTGACCAAAGTTCCATAGCTAGTTCGTGATCTTTTTTAATGTCCTTCGCGATTTTTCGTAAGTCGCCTAGCTTAGTGTTACGATTGATCTGAGATAGAATATTTTCTGCTTTTGAAGAACGTTTTATTTCTGTATCTTTTTTCCCATCCATTTTATACACCTCCTATATTAAGTCCCTAGTTGTTGAATAATAGAAATGACGCATATTCAACAAGCGTTCACGTCTGCATAATAATTTAATCCTAACTTCATTCATTCGGATAAAGATTCCGGTACTTTTCTACTGTATGTTTAATTATATCTTTTAAAACATTGGTATCGATATCAGCCAATTTATTTACATAAATACAAGCCTTACTCTTCGTGTGTTTACCGAAGTTTTCTAATAATTCTTCCCTTTCTTCACTTTCATAGTCCAAATAAAGACTAATCTTTGCCTTTCTTGGCGAAAAACCCACTAAAGGCGCATCCCCTTCGCGTCCTGATGCATATTTATAGTGATAGCTGCCAAAGCCTATTATACTAGGACCCCACATTTTTGCCTCGTAACCAGTCACCTCTTCAAAGATTTCTAATAACTGATAGGCATCTGCCTTCTTCTTCTCATTTTCCATACTTTCAATAAAGCACGTTACACTATTGTCGTTTTCTTTCATCTTCGGTTCATTCATATATACAGTCTCCTCTCCTATTCTCTGAAAATATACTTGTTTACACTATTTTCATCACTATTAAATTCATTGGCTCGTTTGAAGAGTAGCTACGTTCTAACAACAGCACACGATTACTGACGATACGTATTTGTTCAACATTCGATAAAATTGTTTGATATTTATTTAAGCAATCCATTTATTAGTTCTGAAAGTCGTTTAAGACCTTTTTCAATTTCCACTAAAGATGCATAGGAATACGACAAGCGAAGATGTTGCTGTTCATTTTTATCATAGACACTCCCAGGATTTAATAGAATTCCTTCTTGAAGGGCTAACTCAAATAATTTTTGTGTTGAAATACCAGAGTGTAATTGAAGCCAGATATAAAATCCTCCTTTTGGAATACTCCATACTGCGATATCAGAGAAGTATGTATTTAATATCTCAACCATATAATCCCTTCTAGATTTCAGCTCTACTCTCACCCGGTTTAAATGATCCTCATATAATCCACTTTTCATCCACTTATTCACAATAAATTGCGATACGGAACTTGATCCGTAGTCTATTTGCATTTTTATATCTGCTAGCCGCTCTATAACTGATTCTGGACCTACAATCCATCCAATACGCAACCCCGGGCTTAATGATTTGGAAACACTTCCAATATACAACACGTTCCCTTGCATATCATTTGCTTTCATAGGGTTTGGGGGAGCATCATCCAACCATAATTCTCCATAAACATCATCTTCTATAATCGGGAGAGATTCTTTTTGGCAAACCTCTAAAATTTGCTGCCTTCTTTTTTCGTCCATTAAGGTTCCCGTTGGATTATGAAACGATGGAATCATATATAATAGCGAAGCATGATGTTGTCGTTTTAAACGACCAATTGAATCAAGTTTACTTCTTTCATTATCTTGAGGTATTCCTAATAATTTCATGCCTGCAGATTGAAAAACATGGACTGAATTTAAGTATGAGGGGGTTTCATGCATGATAACTGAGCCGCGTTCTAATAAACCAATTGAAATTAACTGAAGAGCTTGCAGTGCCCCTGAGACAACTAATATGGATGCAGGAGCAGCTTCAATGCCTTTCCTTTTTAAATTCTGGCTAATTGTTTCTCGCAGTTCGAGACTTCCCTTTGGCTGTTCATAGCCTAGAGATAGAGTTTCACACTCGTTAACTTTTAAAAACTTCTTCATTTGCTCAATTGGGAGTAAATCTGGGGAGAGCTCCCCTGTCCCAAGACGAATAATAGTAGGATTCGTTTCTGCTTCGTTAATTTTTTGAATGATGTTGATATTAGGCTCATGGATACCAGCACGTACATAACTGATCCAATCAGGAGGCGGTGTGGAAGCAAGGAGACTCCATGTATTATTTATCACCCTTGTACCACTTCCCGCATTAGATTCTATCAACCCATCAGCGGTCAATTCCTCAAGTGCCGTGACTATAGTGCTTCGGTTGACTTCATATTGTTTAGCTAAAATTCGTTGTGATGGTATTTTCGTACCGATTGTCCATTCCCCATTCAAAATTTTCTTTTTCATATAATTAGAGATTTGCTGATATAGAGGTATTGACATTGATTTTTGTGGTTTCCATTCCATTTCTAATACATTCCTTCTCTACTCTTTATTCTCTTCTTTCTTTAATTGTATCAAAATGGTTGGGTTCATTTCCATCCAACTGGTTGGAGACATATAAAGAAATATTCGTTATTCTTACTATACGATTAGGAGGAGAACATAATGGAACCATTACTTCACGGAATGATGCTGGCTTTCGGTTTAATTTTGCCTTTAGGCATACAAAATGTATTTATTTTTAACCAAGGAGCAACTCATAAAAAATTCACCCATGCATTGCCTGCTGTAATTACTGCCGGTGTATGTGACTCATTACTCATTTCATTGGCAGTCGGTGGTGTATCTATTATTATTCTAAGCTTCGAGTGGCTAAGAACAGTCATGTTTTTAATCGGGTTTCTCTTCTTAACATACATGGGGTGGCTAATGTGGAGAGAGAATCCTGAACTAAAGAAACAACAAGAATCCAATCTTTTCACTGCAAAACGTCAAATATTATTTGCAGCTTCGGTCTCATTATTTAATCCTCATGCCATTTTGGACACAATAGGAGTGATTGGAACAAGTTCATTAGTCTATACAGGATTTGATAAATGGATTTTCACTTTGACCTGTATGCTGATTTCTTGGATTTGGTTCTTTTCTTTAGCTATTACCGGAAAAAAAATCGGCCAAATCGATACCAGTGGAAAATTGTTAAAGCGTATGAATCAAATTTCTGCTTTGATTATTTGGGGAATGGCAGTTTATATGGGGTATCAGTTATTTGTAACAGGAGAATAATAAAATTGTACTGAGTTAAAAAAAGTTGAATACTCAGAGAAAAAATCTCTGAGTATTCGTCTATGTGTAGAACTTATTCAATTTTAACCCCTATATAATTAACAAAAAACATCTTTTATATCGAAAGTGATTCCTAAACATTCAAATGGTCCGATTGCAATATAGACGAAACTGCTTATTAAGCAAACATCTTCGATTGAAGAACTTCATCTATCTAACCACTTTATATTGTTTTTCCGTTCATATCACTATTACCTTTATATCTGCCCTTCGTACTCAATTTCCATTAACACCGAAGGTCCTTACCCCTCCATCCGACTATTTTTCACCTTCCGGATGCCCCAACCATATACAATTCCCGTTAGCAACAGTGTTACCGGTATTGCCTCATACCAGGTTCTGCCGTTCTGAACCAAAATCAGATCGTTTGGTAACATGTTCAGAAAAGGATTCAACCAGTCAAGTGAATTCCAATGGATAAATGCAGTGAGCACGTATCCTATGGCAAACGTGCCAAGTAGGGCAGCTATTGTGGACATAGTCCGTTTCAGATAGAGACTGTACAGCAAGATAAGTGCAATCACGAGCAAAATCAGACTTGTTGTGATGACCAGCCCTTTTGTCATATACTGACCAATACTCACAAATTCCATCGAGTGGTTCTTTTCAATTAAAATCGGATAACTAAAAGAACCTTTGTCTCCGAATAGGAAGCTAACGATCACCGCAGTTAAGAGTGTAATTATTAGTGCAAAGACATATAGAATAAACGCACTCCCAAACTTGCCCATTACGATGAACATTTTTTTGAATGGCTGTGTAAATAATAAGTTGATGGAATGACCTTCATATTCAGATGACAGAATTTCCCCCACCAAGAGCACAAGGAGGATGAGCGCACCTCCAAAGATCCATATGTCCACTACCTGCTTCATGAAGTTAGGTGTAGCGATACTGTATGCAGCGTATTCCGGACGGATTCCCTGTTTCAGTAACTCTTCGTTTAGTGTAATCTTTTGAATAATCTCTCCCCTTGAAAATGGACTCTCACCGCCCAACTCTTTGTAATCAAGCGTCGTTCTCCATATTTTGTTCTGCACTTTCAGATTCTCTTCCCAGTTCTCATATGAATAAGTAGACGCCAAATCGTATAGCGGATCCCGGATTTGCAGATTGACCGATTGAAGTTCTTTCTGCTTTTCATCTTCCGGGTTCTTCTCCAACATCAGAATATGCGCTCTGCCATTCGCTTGACTCGTCCGGATTTGGGCATCGATTGCTTGGCGTTCTTCTTTTGCAATTAGAGGCTGGAAGGAGAAATTACGCACGAACAGCAGAATGATGAACGCAATTAGGACGGTGAGAATAGCAATTGTCTTCTTACTGAACAGTAGTTTTTTCAGTTCAAAGAGAAATAGCGTCATCGCGGAGTCTCCTCTGTAAACAGCTCCTGATAGCGTCGTTCCGCCCCGATCTTCCGGTTTTCGATGCGAACGATGTTCAGTCCGCCCGCTTTCAACTGATCGAGCAGGAGCTGAAGCGGTGCATCCGTTTCCACAAACTCAATTTGCCCTCCTTCGTTTCTTCTAAACAATATTTCCGCTTGCTCCAGGACAGTCGCAACTTTTTCCGGCTCGTCGACAGTTATCGTATACTCGCTTCTTGAAATATCCTGCAGCGATTCTTTTAATAAAGTCCCGTCTTTCATGAAATAGATCGTATTCGTCAATCGATCTATTTCGTCGAGGTTATGAGAGGAGATGAAGATCGTCGTCCCTTGTGCGTACAATTCCAGTAAGATGTTGCGCATTGTAATGGCGCTTGAAGGATCCAAGCCATTAAGCGGTTCGTCCAGCAGCAGTTTCGGCTCATTCAAAATAGCCATCGCCAGTAGCAGGTGCTGTTTCATGCCGAGGGAATAGTTCCGCACACGTTTTTTCATATAAGCTGTCATGCCGACACGGTCGGTCACTTGTCGAATCCGCCCGTTTGGGATCTGCTGTATGCTGCACACGAACTTTAAATGGTCGTACCCTGTTAAGTCTCCGTACAGAATCCGGTTGTCCTGCAAGTAGGAGACGTCCTTGAATACAGAGATATCGGTGTTCTTCTTCCCAAGCAATTTGACGCTCCCTTCCTTGAACGACAGGAGGTTCATCATGCAGTTCAGGAGCGTCGTTTTCCCTGAACCGTTCGGTCCGACGAGCGCAATGATCTGCGGCTTGTCGACTGTAATATCGATTCCCCGTAACACATTCTGTTTCTTATACTGTTTTTGCAGGTTTTCCACTTGGATGATCATCGGATTTCCTCCTTTAGAAACGAGTTCCTCAGCTTCTTTTTAGTCGCATGCTCGACCACACATACGTAGCGACGAGCAGGAGTGCTGACGCAGTGCCAAGCACGAACAAGCCATGCTGGAACGTGAACTGGAAATTATTCCAGACCACGGCAGTCTGCATCGTGACAATATACGGTGTGGCCAAATAGGCAAATGGCAAGTATGGAGCGAGCGCGAGTCCCGCTACTTGGTTGCTGAGCTGGATGCCAAGCAGGATGACCGCGGCGGACAGGACAAGTGCTACGATGGCCCGTTTCGTCACGTAAGAAAAGAAAAACAGTAGCGCCAGAGCGAACAGCAGACCGAAGAAGAAGAGGACCGCTGTTTTGACAAGGTATACACCCATCGGAATGAATTCATAGGCATAATTTTCACCATAGATGAGTACTGGATAGTCCCAGTCCCCAAGCTTGTCGAAGCTAGCGCCGAGCCCTAAGGTCAATATCGTCATTCCAAGCAGAATAGCCGCACTGACGAGGAGCACTGTCCCGAATTTTGCCGTCAGGATAAGTGGTCTACGAATTGGCTGTGTCTTCAGGAGTTGGATTGGACCGTTCGTGCCGATGCCTTCCTTTGTCACGATGTCGCTGAACAGCAACAGGAAGAATACCAGACCGGTCAAGCCAAACAGTATGTCCGTCACCTGCTTCAGAAAATAAACGCCAACCGACGAATTCAATGTACTATGCTCAGTAACAAAGTCTTTCAGAAACTCATCGTCATTCGTGCCTTCGATTGGAAAGTTGAGATCATAGAGGGTCCGCCAAGCGTATATGTCTATCGGTAAAATCGGAGTCACGCTGTGTTCCTTCATATACTGGAACAACGCACGTCTTGTCTCCGTCGTGAACAGCGTCGGGAATGAGGACGTGTAATATTGACGGCTGACAATGAGTGTATCGAGATCGGGCCGTATCTCATCAATTTCCATCTGGAGAATGGCATTCCAGTCACCTTTCTCATAGGCTTGAAGTAATATCTCCTGTTTCTGGTTGTACTCCTGCCAGAACAGTTCTTCTTCCGACGGTTCTACATCCTCACCCTCCGACTGCTCTTCCATCTGCAGCTCGTTCTGCCGGATCTGATTACTGATTTCGAGTGCCACATCCGGCACTCTCACGGTATTCATGTAAGCGTATACAAAATAGCAGGCGATACTGAGGAAGAAGACGACGAGGAGAGTCTTGAAAAGCCCTGAAGTCCATAACTTCTTCAATTCAAATTGCAATAATCTCATTGCACAGCCTCCTTTTGAACAGCCGCCATGTCCCGGCTGGTTCGTGTTCATGGTATGTATGACTGGTAAATAAGCTTTCGAAAGTTGATCGTACAGCGTATGCAAGGCAGCCTTTAACATGCCCTGGCGTTACAGACAGCTTCTACTTCCATAGTACTTTACTGTATAGTGTAAATAAACAATATTTTGTATATTTTTAATAAATTTCCCTGTACAATGAATGTAACAGACCACTTTAACTTATTCAGAAAGGAGGAAGACAAGTATGAGGAACAGGAAAATTCGCTTCATCTTGCTGATTGCACTGCTGACGCTCACCGCCTGCAGCCCGCAGCCGCGGACCGATGTGAATCCGGTTCAAGAGACCGCAGAGCAATCGATGAGCAGCTCACCAGAAAAAAAGGAATTAGGAAGACCCGGGGAATTTTACGCTTTCAGTAACAATCAAGCCGAGTATCCATCTGATATGGTGCTAGGTCACTATTGCTGGAGTGAAAATGGAACTCCCTGCTCGGCAGAATCAAACGACCCAAGGGATCTGATGTTTGAAAAGCAGTCTGGCAGAATGAGTCCTGGAGAACGGATTCAGTTTACCATGGCCATCAATCCCGCATGGACTTGGCTCTCCGAAAATGATCTGAATACCATACAGGGCGCCCGAATTGACATCACTCAAATTTTCGAAGGAGTCGAAACACGATATGAAAACGTTGGGAGCAGCATGGATTCGCCAGAGGAACCCGGATTGTATTTCTACCTAGCGACGGTCACATGGGATTTGGAAGTAAAAGGTCAGGCGAACTATGCTTTTGCGTTTTCAGTGCAATGACAATTGATGCTGGTATGCGATCACAGTAGCTTCTTAACACCCTAAACTTCATCTGTTGCTGCCCGTTAGTGAAAAGATGGAGTTCAAAACGAAAAACCGTTTCGGGTGATAGTTTGCCGGAACGGTTTTTTCATTGATCCTTGTATAATCATACAACCTGTATTTCATCGGGTTGTTCCACAATCGCCCTCGATTCCTGAACATTATAAAGCTGAATAATATAATGATTTCTTTACTTTTTCAAAGATAAATTTACTGCTTCCAGAGCGTGTATATAGGTTGTATCAAATAGAGGAACCTCGGAATCACCTGGTTTTATTAATAGTCCAATTTCTGTACAGCCTAGTATAATCCCTTGGGCTCCAGACATTATTAGGTTTTGTATAACACTTTTATAATAATCCCTTGATTCTTGATGAATCTTACCAAGGCATAATTCATCAAAAATGATTTTGTTTACAATCTCTCTTTCTTCCGTGTTAGGCACAATAACATTTATCCCCTTAGATTCGATACGAGATTTATAAAAGTCCTGTTCCATCGTGTATCTGGTACCAAGCAAACCTATATTTGTTATCTCTTGTTTGTTAATTTGTTCTGCTGTAGCATCAGCGATATGCAATATGGGTATATTGATTTTTGATTGTATGGTATCTACAACCTTATGCATAGTATTCGTACATATAAGAATAAATTCTGCCCCAGCTTTCTCTAGTGAGCTAGCTGCATCACCCAATTTTTCACCAGCGTTTTCCCATTCACCATTGGTCTGAAAACGTTCAATCTCTTCAAAATCAACACTGTATAATAGACACTTTGCTGAGTGTAATCCACCCAATCTTTTTTTAACTTCTTCGTTGATGATTCTGTAATATTCAGCTGATGACTCCCAACTCATTCCACCAATAAGACCAATTATCTTCATATTTGATTCCCACCTTTTATTTTCTTATATTAACGTAATATCTTCTGAATACATCGCCAGCACTTTTACTGTAATATTATCTGGCCCGATTGCGATATAGTTGAAATCGCTTATAAAGCAAAAAAGTCCACGTTAATTCAAGATAGATTATATTGTTTCATCAAAGTTATCGGCAAACTGTTCTTCTGAAATTACTTGTAAATCATTTCTTCTTAATAAAGCAGTTGTAACTCCATTCCCAGCAACTTTCTCCCCCATAAACTTACCATTATAAATCGTTGAACTTCCACAGGATGGACTATACTCCTTCAGAACAACAACTGTTGCATTAACATCATTAGCTTTTTTTAAAGTAATATAAGCCCCTTTTATTGGCTTGTCAACATTAAATCGGACAATTTTTATAAGGTCCCTAATCGGTACTCAATAGGCGTTAGATAATCCAGCGT
>NZ_JBPFDS010000014.1:0-92072 GCF_059415065.1 Sporosarcina sp. SAFN-010
ACGCTGGATTATCTAACGCCTATTGAGTACCGATTAGGGACCTTATAAAAATTGTCCGATTTAATGTTGACAAGCCAGGTTATTTCTTCGGTTTTACTGGATTCTTAATCGTATCAGCACTAATCCCTTTAACATATTCTACTGGATTTAAAAGTGATGGGTTGATGCTTCTTAATATATGGCGAAAGAAAACTGACAAAGTGTACTAACAAATATAAAATGGCCATTTGCAAAAAAAAATTTAGGACAATTATAAAAAAATGTATTTTAGTGAATTACTTCAATTTAAATTACTGATTAAACTGGTGCGATTCTGAAATAGGAATCTTCGCCTCTTTAGTAAAAAGACTTGTTTCCGAAACAAGGGATTCTAGGATCTAATAGATTAATTGGGAACAGAAATTAATGGAGGTTCTAAAATGACATTACCTATTTTTATAGGATTGGCAATTATCATTTTTTCCGTTATTTTACACTTAACTGAAGGGAATAAGAAAAATAGAATAATAATTGGAGTCATTATGTTGTTATCGGTTTTGACTTATCCGTTAACCCTTACTTTGTTGTTCGAAACTAAAATTATACATGATTTAGAAGGGACCGGTTCTTTAATTGTTTTTCATCTGCTCATATTGTTAGAGGGAGTTATCACAATTATTGTAGGGATTTTCACTAAAAAAAAACTATATAAAAGTATTGAGCCATTGAACAATATAAATAGTGAGGAGAAGTAAATGAAAAAGACTGAAAAGTTAAATCACATTGAGGCAGCTAAAAATTTTATAAATAATAATTATCCTTACTGCCAAGGGGCATTACTAGCAGGAAGTGTTGTCAGGGGGCAAGAAACAGCTACCTCGGACCTTGATATTGTTATTTTTGATGATAGTATTCAAACGTCTTTTAGAGAATCTCTGATTGACTATGGATGGGCAATTGAAGTGTTCGTACATAATTTAACTTCCTATAGAAATTTTTTCGAAATGGATTATAAAATTGCAAAGCCTTCTATGCAAAGAATGGTATTTGAAGGAATCGTATTGAAAGATGAAGGAATTATAGCTTCCATAAAAGAAGAGGCAAAAGAGATATTAGATAAAGGACCTGAAAAATGGTCAGAGGAAATGATTAGGACGAAGCGTTATTTTATAACAGATGTCTTAGATGATTTCATTGGTTGCAAAAATCGAGCTGAAGAAATATTTATAGCAAATACCTTAGCAGATCAAATTCAAGAATTCGTTTTAAGAACTAATGGATGTTGGGTAGGTTCTTCTAAGTGGATAATTCGTTCATTGAAGCAATACGATGAAAAATTCACCGAGAAGTTTGTTCAATCCTTTGATGAGTATTATAAAACGGGAGAGAAGAGGAAAGTAGTTTGTCTGTGTACAATGGTTCTTGAACCATTCGGTGGACGATTATTTGAAGGTTTTTCTTTAGGTAAAAAATGATGATTACAGCCAAAGGGCACCATTGCAGAAATAGCAGTGCTACGCCCCTTTTTGTACAATAGGTTGAATTCTCAACAACTCAGACGGGGATTGCAGTTCTGATTGGAGGAGCTCTCATGAATTATATTTTTAGTGAACTGTCACAAAAAGAAGCTGAAAATATTGCTTCAAATTGGCACTATGAAGATAACTATTCTTTTTATGATATTGCGGCCGATGAGGAGGATTTGGCTGAATTTTTGAACCCGCAAGAGCGTGGGGATAAATACTTTTCAGTTAAAATAAACAACGAACAAATTGGGTTCTTTTGTTTTGTATATGAAAATGATTGCGTTGATATTGGGTTGGGCATGAAACCTGAATTAACTGGAAAGGGATTGGGCATGGATTTTCTTAAAGCTGGTCTAAGTTATGCAATTTCAAAGTATAACCCAGAAAACATAATGCTTTCGGTTGCCACTTTTAATGAGAGAGCCATAAAGTTATACAAAAAGGTAGGTTTTGAATCTACAGGTAGCTTCATGCAAGACACAAATGGTAGTCGATATGAGTTTTTGAGGATGAAGTATGAGTGTGTAAAGTAAACAGCTATAAGGTGTTAAAAGTTTCTCCTTTAATGGGCTCATTCACAGTAATTTTAATGACTTATATTACCTTCACGGGAGGAGAATGAGAATGGTGAGCTGCATATTCTGTGAAATCATCCATAAAAAAGTGGAAGCCTATATCATTTATGAAAATGAACACGTGTGTTGCTTCTTAGATAAATTCCCAATAAATAAAGGTCATATTTTAATAGTTCCTAAAACACATTGTCCAGAATTCCGTGATGTTGATGAAAAGAGTTTGAACGAAGTCATTAATTTGGCTAAAAAGATGGCGATCTTACTAGAAAACCTTTACCCTACAGATGGCATCACTATTTTACAAGAAAACGGAATATTCAAAGATGTGGAGCACTATCATATGCATGTAATCCCGAGATATAAAGACGATGGCTTTTATTTGGTGGAACCCGAAAATGCAGTGAAGCTTGAAGACTTTATGGAGCTGAAGATAAAAATGAAAGCATATCTTCATAAAGAAGTAATTTAAACTGGTCAACTTTATTCTTAAACTGAATATCCGACAGGAAATGGATTGATAACAAGGAGAGAATCTAATGTTACAAGCACTGATTTTTGATATGGATGGTACTCTATTTCAAACGGACAAAATTCTAGAATTATCACTTGAGGATACATTTAATCACTTACGGCATCAAAATAGATGGAATTCAATAACCCCTATCGATAAATACCGCGAAATTATGGGAGTCCCTTTACCAAAAGTATGGGAAACTTTGTTACCTAATCATTCCCTCGCAGAGAGAGAACAGACGGATTTTTATTTTCTAGAGAGATTAATTGAAAACATAAGAAGTGGGAAAGGTGCTTTATATCCTAATGCGAGAGAAGTTTTCAGTTTTTTAAAAGAGAATAATTGTTCAATTTACATAGCGAGTAACGGTTTAACTGAATACTTAAATGCAATTGTGAGTTATTATAAATTGGATGTTTGGGTTACTGAAACATTTAGTATTCAACAAATACAGACGTTGGATAAAGGAGATTTAGTTAAAGCAATAATAACAAAATATGATGTTCAGAAAGCCGCGGTAGTAGGGGACCGCTTATCCGATATTCGTGCTGCTAAAGATAACGGATTAATAGCAATCGGATGTAATTTTGATTTTGCAAAAGAAGATGAACTTGCTATGGCCGATTTGGTAATCGATGATTTAGTTGAACTGAAAACAATAGTACCTAGTTTTTAAATATGTCTTGTCATTCTAAACTCGACTTTGTGATGGTTAGAATGTCAGCTTAAGAACTCGAAGAAATACTTATTAACTTATACAAGTGGTTTATGATAATTGAAAATTCCAGACGCAAGTTTTTATCAAAAAAACATCTATAAATTCTTTCTACCTTACGTCGAGGAGGTTGCTCTATGAAAGTCACTAAGAAGAGTAATTTTGAATTTCTAGACTTTCTTTTTGTGAATGAATTTGAGATACACAACTATCAAAGATTGGCCGGTTCTTATGCCGTGATAAAGTGTAAAGATCAGTATCTTCTATGTTATAACACGTGGAGAAAACAATGGGAATTACCTCCCGACCAGAGGGAAGATGATGAAACCTCTAAGCAGTGTGCAGCAAGAGAACTTTACGAAGAAACTGGTCAACTTGTAGAGGAGTTAGAATTTAGGGCTTGCTCAAGGTGAAAAACGTGCTGAATGGCGAAATTAAGTATAATCCCGTTTATTTCTCTACTGTCGAAAGACTTTTGCCTTTTCAAACGAATTTCGAAACGTCTGAAATTAGGCTGTGGGACTTAATAGAACCGCTGAGTTACGTAGATGAAGTGGACTTGAAAATTTTTGACTACATTGAGTGAACGAATTCTATAGAGCTTATTTAACGGAAACAATAGCACTGATTGTTTTACTTATTCGAGTTTTAAACTACAAAAATCCAAATGAATTAGGTGATTCATATTAACCAAACTATAGAAAAGGTAAAAGACCTTAAAGAATTGTCTCTATTTTTAGCGGATCTAAATAAACAACCTGAATCACACATCGGGTATTGTGGGGAAGATGAGGGGGAGATTCTTGAAGCTCTTCAAGAAGACTTTGTCACTGAAAATGGAGACATTAATTTTTACTTGTCAAGAGGAAATGACGGCGAAATCATTGCAGCTATTGGGTTGGATGCCGAGGAAACCAGTGCTGAGGTTTGGGGGCCATTCAACAGATCCGCTTCGATTCCAATGCAACTTCAATTATGGAAAGGGCTAATAAAAGATCATCCTGAAGTTCGCGAATTACAATTCTTTATCAATAAGGAAAATTCTATGCAACAAGCATTTATGGGGCAGATAAATGCAAAAGAGCATGGTGAGCATCTGATTCTAGAAGTCAGAAAAGAGAATTTTAATGAAGTATTGGAAATGAGAAGTAGACCATTTTTGCAGAATGATTTTATTGAATTCGAGAAATTACATAACGAATTGTTTCCTGGTACTTACTATGATGCAGCCACAATTGTCGGAAGAATCAACAAGTCAAATGTTCTAAAAATCCTAAGCGGAGATTCAAATGAACTTAAAGGTTATGCTTACTTTGAAGTTTGCCCAGAAACAGGCGAGGCTTCATTGGAGTATATTGGAATTTCTAATAGCTATCAAAATCAGGGGCTAGGTACATTGTTGTTGAAGGAAGTATTAACTGAACTGTTTGCATATCCTCAGATAGCACGTATTAGATTAACTGTGGAACATACGAATCATCAAGCAAATACAGTTTACAGGAAAGCTGGATTTGAACCGAAATATACATTAGTTCATTATTTTTTCAAAAGATAGAGCTGACGTTTCTATATAAGTGTGTTGTTTTTTCTTATTAAAAGAAGAGGCGGGGGACCTATGAAAAAAACAACCGTTATGACTATTGTGCTTTCTATTGTGTTTTATTTCATCTTTTTAACGTTCTATTTAGTTGATTTTATTGATGCACTTGGTTTTCTAGGCGTCTTGTTTCTCGGCATACTTATGCTAGGTATCCTTCTTCTGATTTTCCGAAAAAAACGTATTTTAAAAAGAATTTCGGGAACATCTATCCTTGTTCTCAGTTTGTTGTTTGCCTATGAGTTCACACTTCTTTTCTACTTGTCGGCACCTTCCTACATCTCGTCTACTTATGTGCCTCCCATTGAATCAGTGGCGGGGTCTGGAATCTTTTCGGTCGGCGTAGGTGAACTTAAGTTTGAGGAAGAGGAAAAAATGAATAAAGAGTCTATTAATAAATTGCTGACTGAGCAAGGCGTTGATGTACTTTCCATAGCTGAAATTGACAATCACATAATTTATGGAGTAAAAACCAGACAACTTTTATCCTGGCTTCACCTCACAAAAGAGCACACTCCAAAAGAGATGGTGGAAACGGTAAGTGACTACCTAGGGGCGGAAGGTGAGTGGCTGACTAAGTGGGATCGTTCGGGCAGTAATGGAGATTCCGCAGGTCTCAGTTTAGCTCTATCTGGTCTCTATATAAGTGGAAAACTAGAAAACCAGGTGCCCATCGCCGTCACGGGAGGCATCACTACGTCTGGAAAAGTGACCAAAGTGGGATCTATCCAGGAAAAACTACAAATAATCGAAAAGGCAGGAATCTCCTTTGCTTTGATGCCCAATAAGAATAAAAGAGAAGCACAGGCACTCCAAAAGGATCTTAAGTCAAAGGTTTCTGTAATCTATGTGTCCAATGTAAAAGAAGCACAACTAAAAATTGAAGAACTAAATAGGGGACAGTGAATAACTGATTGTGAAATTGACTTAGCAACCTGAAGGGGAGGATACGATGCTCGTTTACTGGCTATTAGGGGTAGCTCTTGTGTTTTTCATCATTACATACGGTGTGCGCTATGGGATTGACACATCGAAACAAGTGAAAGCTATAAAAATGGAGCTTAGAGAAATCAAAAAACAATTAAAAGAAATGAACAAAGATACAAAATAGCAGCCCTTCATGACTGATCTTAAGCTAATATTAGTTACCTCCAAAGAAATGCTCCACTTATATCGCCTGGACAGCGAGGAGTACCCCAGTTGAGATGGAGCGAATTCCGAATCTGATGAACTATCCAAAAAGCTTGGTTACATGTTTAAAGAATCTTGTGATACTTATTTTATTAATCATATAAAGGGATTTTCATGTAAATAAATGTACATTGTGTAATTGTTTGTTTCGTATGTCAAGAAAGAGCTCAATTGCTTTCGTAATGTTCCATCATCAGACTAGATTATCTATCAAAGGAGAAAAGTATGAAAGGGAAAATCACAGTACTATCATTGGTATTTTTAATCGTGCTATTTCTTTTATTTCGTTTTACTATCTATAATCCTGTTCTTGAAAGCACTACCCAAAACATTGGTGTGGTTAAAAAAGACAAAAATACTAGTGAACAATGGATAGTACTTTCTAATGACAAGCAAATTTATATTGAGGATTTTAGTATATGGGCTCTAATACAAGTCGATCAAAATTACACTATGAGTTATGATTTATCTAAAAAAACAAGGAGATATAATTTAAAAACAATCGTTCCTGGAGATCATAATGGTCAATTTTAGATGGGATTGTTAAATGTTGTTGTAAAATGTCACCCTGAAAAATAGGCATTGGATTATAAGGCGTAGTTGTTGCATAGGGTTTGTGCTTGAATTTGGCCATTGACCAGAACTATAACTAAAGCTTTCTGGAAGAAGGGAAGGGTGGATGATTCTTATGAAATTCATATCTTTTACTGCTATGTCGAGCAATAGTCTAGATCGTAAAGTTAACGACTTTCTTGAATCTCATTCCGGAATCGAGGTAATTGATATTAAATTTACTGCCAGCTTTGGAAGTGTCTATGTAGCAATTTTATAACGCTAATAGGACCCAGAATATTCATCTCTAATCAGGCACAGTTGCTGTAGAAGTGCTGTGCCTGTTTGGTGTCAGTTAAGTCCTCTTACGCTTCATTAAGACAATAGCCAATATGGAGAATAAAATAGCTATGCCTGTTAAATAGAGCACACTGAACGTGGGTGAGGTAAGGGAGCCGTTTATTTCATAAAACACACCCATATCCTTCAAGAATTCCTGCTTGGCTGACACCGGTGCCTGTGCAAATGTTTCTTGCATTGGCTGCTCCATCAAAATTTGGCGGAATAACGCCGCTGAGTGCGAGGTAGGGAATAATTTAATGATGGTTTGCAAATATGCTGGCAGATTTCCAATTGGAATATAAATACCTGCCAGAAAACCAAGCAGTGTTCCGATGACGGTACTCGCAGCAGCAAAAGCCTTGACGGTTTTGAAAAAAGAAACGAGCAGCAAAATCATAGAACTGCTTGAAATTACGGATAAACTGATCACCCCAACAACTTTAAACACTTGGAGAAAGGTTAGCATTTCGTCACCCGATAAAAAGAAAATTGCATTTGCAGTCAGAAGGACGAGCAGACACATGATGAAACCGACGAAGATCGAACTCACGACATAGCCGCCTAAAAGGGCTGATCTTTTAATCGGAGAAGCATAGAAGTCCAGTTCGGCGCCAGTGGAACGATCTTCTACCAATGTCCCAAGCGCGCCCAACGTCGTAGTGACTGAAGTAACAGCTAAAATCCCAGCAAAGATCCATGATAGAAGGAGCCATTTTTTAGCGGGGAAATCAGGAAGGCTGTCTGAGATTAAATTCCCTAGAAATGTTCCGTACAGGACGACCAGGATGATGACAGCAAGCAGAGAAAAGAATAGGGTACTTTTATCGCGGAAATACAGAAGTATATTACGCTTCGTAACAGTCATCATGATGCATGTCATCCTTTCCGTTATGGATTTGGATGAACACATCATCCAGACTGGATTTTTGTACTTCAAATGAATCGATCAGTTCTTCGTATTTCGCCAATAATACAATGGCATCGGTTGTTTTCTTGAGGTGGATCAGGACGGTGGAGTGTTCTTCGGTGAAGACTAGCTTATCTGTCTGTAATTGACTGCGTAATTGTGCGGGATTTTTTGCTATGATCATTAAACGGTCGGCAGAATATTGGGACTTTAGATGATGCGGCGTACCCTTGGCAATAATTTCTCCTTCTTTCATGACGACCACAAAATTTGAATTGGCCGCTTCTTCAATATAGTGTGTCGTTAAAAAGACCGTCATATTGGTCTCACGCTGCAATTGCAGAATGGTATTCCAAATCTGTTTCCGGTTTTGCGGATCAAGACCTGTCGTAGGTTCATCTAGTAGTAAGATCTTAGGTTGATGCAGCAAGGCCCTGGCAATATCCACTCTTCGTTTCTGTCCTCCGGATAATTTACCATAGCGTCTCTTCATGATGGAAGATATATCGACAGTGGTAGCGACGCGATCGATTGCCGCTAGCCTTTCCTCCTTCGTCATCTTATACAACCGTGCTCGGTAATCTAAATTTTCCTTTACCGTCAGCAGAGGATCCAATATGCTTTGCTGAAATACGACACCTATTTCTTTACGGATTGCTTCGTCTTCTCTTCCGACCGTTAAGCCGCTTACCTTCACTTCTCCTGCATCTTGTTTTAGAAGAGTCAGGAGAATGGAGATTGTTGTAGACTTGCCGGCTCCATTTGTACCGAGAAATGAAAACAGACTTCCTTCCTCCACATAGAAGCTGACATTTTTCACTGCCTCCACAGCACCGAACGACTTGCATAAGTGATGTACCTCAATAATTTTAGACATTTGATCCCCTCCGTTTCTGCTGCGCAATCGCTTGATTGATTGCTTTTTCAGCTATCTTGTTATTCAAATAGACCATCAGGATGACAAATGTGTATGCACATATCCCACATAGAGCGACCGTTCCAATATAAAAGACGTGGAAAGGGTACACGTCAAAAAATGCACCTGCAAGGATCAGCACCACAAGAACACAGATCAGTTCAATTAAATGAACAAGCAGTGGCTGGTCAACAGGCAGTTTATGAGATAGAAATATCAGCAAGGTAATAAGACAGGATATGATAAACAAGTAGATCGTGATTTTCTCTGTCAGTGGCGGAAAGATGCTGAGCGCCCTAAACAGATAATAGAAAATAGAGCTGAAAGTAAACGCGAAACAAGCTGCACCTATATAGATAATTGAGCGATTCATACATGACACCTCATCCTAAAAAATGTTTTCGAAATGATTTTACATAATGCCGATTCACGATGACTTTTTCACCGTTCGATAAATACGCCTCGAATCGACCGTTCATCAGAGCTTTTACACTCTCAATCTTGGACATATTCACAATGTAATTTTTGCTGATTCTCATAAACCTCGTCTCTTTCAGCTGCTCTTCGAACTCGTATAGTTTCTTGTCGCTTTCATAGACATCCTCATCGGTATAAAGGAAAGCAGTGTCATTCACGGATTCAATGTACAACAGATGATCGGATACTAATGGATACGTAATACCATCCTTTTTCCCATGAATGGAAAACATCATTTGATTAATCTGATGAATCAAAGGAGACAAATTTTCATCTACTTCAGGGCAATTAATGATAATTTCAATGTCTGTAAAATCTTTGGATTCATTTATTTTCAGTCGAATCGGACTCACCTCGAAGTTCTAATCTTTGATGAATCGTACCATTTCACCAGATGGAGAACAATACAATTTCGGTGTGTTGCATGTAACGCAGGGTGACTTGCATATGAGCATTAAAGTAATCCTGGCAAACCAAAAAAGACCGCTAATTCAATTTGAATTAGCGGCCTTTCTTCATTCTAGATTCATTTTAAAATGTCAGGCTTTTTAAGTCGTCGCGCGTTTCTTTTCCGAACTATCTACCACGACTGCACCTACGATGTCTCCAACAACGTTTGAAGCAGATCCACCCATTCCGATAATCGCATCTACACCTGCGATGAGGGCAACGATTTCAAGTGGCAGGTCGAACATCGTCAATACGGCCGCTAGCGTCACTAGCCCTGCGGCAGGAACGCCTGAGGTTCCGATAGAAAGCAATGTCCCCACAATTACAATCAGGAAAAAGCTAGATACAGAAAGGTCGAGATTCGTAATGTTTGCTGCGAATACAATCGACACACCCATGCGGAGCGCACCGCCATCTGAGTTGAACACCGCTCCAAGAGGGAGCGCAAAGTTTGCTGTCCGCTCAGACACACCAGCTTTTTGTGCTGCTTTGATGGCAATCGGTAAGGACGCGATACTGCTCGATGTGAAGAAGGCGGTTGTATAGGCTTCTTTCGTTGACTTGAAGAAATTCATGACGGAATTTCCAGACAAACGTATGAATCCTGTGTAAACGAAGACCCATAGAAGAATAATACCGAGGTAAAATACTGCTGTAAACGTGAGCAAAGACTTAAAGGTTTCCCATCCTTGGCTACCGAACGCAGTTGCGCTGATTGCAAAGACACCGATTGGTGCATACAGCAAGACGCCGGTAAGGAGTTTTGAAAACATTTCTTTCAGTGCAATAATCACCTTGTCCAACAGTTGACCGTGTTTTTGCATCTCTTTATCCATTGAAAACTTCATTGCTGAGATGGCAAGCCCAATAATGACTGCCATGAAAATAATACCCATTACATTACCGCCTGAAAATGCTTCAAACATATTGGCAGGTACCATTTGCAATAAGACATCTGAGAAATTCGGTGACGCTGGTGTTTCCACTTTCATATCTGGAAGTGTCAAATACTGACCTGGTTGGAACAAAAGGGCGAGTCCTACACCAATTCCCACTGCTGCGGCTGTAGTAGCCATATAATAGAGGACAAGTTTCCAGCCCATTCGTCCGAGCTGTTTCATACTCATCTGATCGACAGCGAGTACAACGGTCAAAAAAACCACCGGAATTGCAACGAGACTAAGTAAATTTATTAATAGTGTGCCAAGTGGTTGGAAGATGGTCATTTTTTGTCCGAATATAAGACCACTTGCAATTCCTGCAAGAAATCCGATGGACATTTTAAGTACAAATGAACTATCACGATAACCACGCCATATTTTCGATAACATCCGTTTTCTCCTATTCATATATATTGATTGCGCTAGCGAAGTGTACATTAAGTTGGAAGTTTTGGTCAATATCTATGCTTAGGTTTTTGTCGAATATTGAAAACACCGCTTCCTTAAGAGGAAACGGAATTTCGAGCAGGTAATCGTTTTTTGATTGCAAACATTGTCACTACTGTTACTACTAACACGAGCTGACCTGCAATCGTTTCCCATGTCGGATAGAATCCGATCGCAGAAACGACAGGAAGTCCATCCACAATAGAAGTAGGGAAGACATCTGTCAATTGGAGCGTATGGATGCTCACGCCTATAATTTTGAAGGCGAGTGCATAGATGAAAACCGTCGCTACCGCAAACAACCGATGAATTGGAATACGGCTTCCGGCTTTCAGTAGCACGACAGCAACAGCAACCAAAATGATTAATGCTACCGCAATGCCGAGTAGAAACTCGGACAATTTCATGTTCGGCGCAATTCCTACATAGAACACGACGGTTTCTGCACCTTCACGGAACACTGTCAAGAAACTGAGCAACCCAATCGCCCAAGCGCTTTTAGTGGAAACGGCTGTCCCCATTTGACGCGCGATGTAGTCATTCCATGCGGTTACAGATGATTTGCGGTGAAGCCATGCGCCCATTCCAATCATCATGGCAGCTGCAGCGAGTCCAATTACACCTTCCATGATTTCACGGCTGCTTCCAATCGTCACGGAGTTAAGAATGGTTGTCATCAGGACGGCTGCAACAATACTTGCGACAATTCCTACGGCCGATCCTGTATAGATCCATTTAGCAAGCTGAGGTTGTCCGGCTTTCTTCAGGAATGCAACCAGGCCGATAATAATAAGCAGAGCCTCTAATCCTTCACGCAGTAAAATAAGTGCTGAATCCCAAAATGTATACGATGTGCTTTCTTTAACGAGTTCGATCTGCTGTTGCAGACTGGCGATGTCACCCGATATTTTTTTAATATCTGCTTTTTCATTCGTAAGTTTTCCTGCCAGCAACGGTACTTGACTTTCAATTTTTGTGTAAAGTGCCGCATCCTTTGTACGGATTTGACCTTCCACGTTTGGCCAACTTGTGATGAATTCACGAAGTTTCGAAACCGCTGTATCTGCATCCTCTTCAGCAAGTGCCGCTCGGCTGTCTGCTAAAAGGGAAGTCAGCGTGTCTAGGGAGTCATCTGTAGCAGGAGCGGTTCCTTGAGCCGTTTCACCTGCTGCAAATGATGTAATCGCCTGTTCGAGCGCCGTGTATGTCTGCTCGAGATCTGTCTGACTTGGTGCATCTTCTGCAAGTGCAATGCGCAAGAACGCCATTTGGGTTTCAATCGTTCCGTACGCCGCTATACTTTGTTCGCGGACTGGACGTTCGTTACGTGTCCAAGTAGCTAGAAATTTCTTTTCGGAAGCTCGAGTTGCTTCAGTGTCTCCTGAATGAATGGCGTCTCCGAGCTCTTCAAGATCTGGCGTAACTGCCTTTTCAAACGCGAGACGTTCCGCTTGTTCATCCACTGGATTTTCAGCTTTCTCCAATGCATGTAATGCTTTTGACAGTGCTGTTAACGCTTCTAGACGCTGTGCAGATCCTTTTGCCTGCTCTGCTTCTCTCAGCGCACTTTCGACTTGTTTACTTTCTTTTGCAGGGTGGTCTTGTTGTTCCCATGTAGCTTTGAATTCTTCCAGCGCAGTCTCAGCAGCCTGCTTATCGTCTTGCTTGGACGCCATAATGGCATCGCCAATTGCGATATACAAGTCACTATAAGAAGGTGCCTCCGCGTGGACCAGTGATGCAGGTAAAAGAGACAAAAGCAGGACTGCGATGAGCAGTGCCTGCTTACAAAATTTTGAATAGCGATTCACCGATATAGCTTCCTTTCTGTACACCAGGGAAGCAGGCAAATAAGGCACTGCCACGGTGTGTGATGTATTCATTCAATTTATCAACACGGCCGAAACTTTTTTGAATGGCGATAAATTGCTCCGGATCTTTTTGATAGGAGATGAACAGCAAACCGGCATCATATGCACCTGTTGCATCCATTGTCCCTGAAGAGTAAGAGAAAGAACGTCGATGGATTTGGGCTTTCGCTTCTTTTGCTAGTCGCACATGTGAATCGACAGGAATGATAGGTGCTCCTGATGCATCTTTCTGCTCAAGCGGCACTTCATCGTGTTCGCCTTTTAGACCAATAGGAGCACCTGTTTCGCGGTGACGACCGAATGTCGCTTCTTGCTCGCCGAGTGCTGTCCGATCCCACGTTTCCAAGTGCATCTGAATACGGCGGACTGCCATATAACTGCCTCCAGCTAGCCAACCTTGAGATTCACCAGGCTGTACCCAAACGACTTCATTCATCGCTTGTTTACTCGCAGCATCAGGTCCTGCTGTGCCGTCTTTAAAGGCAAACAAGTTCCTTGGTGTTTCGCGTTTCTTGTTTTTTTCAGGGAATGAGTTGAACCCGGCTTGTGACCATTTTAAACGTACTTTTCCCGAAGCGGCGCGAATCAGGTTACGCACTGCATGAAACGCAACTTGGGGATCTTCTGCACATGCCTGAATGCATATATCGCCCCCTGTATAAGCGGGATCGAGCTGATCTTTTGGGAAGTGGGGGAGATCTTTGAGTTCTGCAGGACGTTTCGATGAAAGTCCTAGCTCTTTTTTATCGAACAGGGAAGGCCCGACGCCGAAGGTCAACGTGAGACCGGATGCATCGAGTCCACCTGCTTCGCCTGTATCCTTCGCTGGAATGAAACCGTTAGAAGAGAGTTCACCAATGGGTTCGCCGTTCATTAAACGAACGGCCATCGGCGTCCACTGCTGGAACAACTCTTTTAGTTCTGTCTGAGAGTTGACGAGGACTTCGAGTGACGCAAAATAGACGTGAGTTTGCACGGCCGTAATGATGCCAGGTTGATGCGCACCGTAAAAGTTCACTTTGTTTTTGGTCGTCGGATTGTCATCTTCTGTCGTCATCCCAAACACATTGAGAAGACCCCCGAGTCCAGATACACCTATTGCTGCACCAGCAGCTCCTGCGCCCGTTAGTTTCAACATTTGACGTCGCGAGATTTTCTTCTCAAACAACTTTTCTTCTGCCATTAGATTCTCACTCCATTACGATGCCCATCATGCTCAATGGTTCACCGAGTTGATTGACCGCATCTGCTAATTGTTTTGTATCTTCTTTTGTTAACTCTTCGTAGGAAATATAACCGCCGTTTCCATCTTCGTGTTTTGCAAGAAGTCCATTCAATGTTGAGAATTTATTCGTTAAGTCTGTCGCAAGTTGCGCATCCTTTTGTTTGATGACCGCTTCGAAAATATGGAAGATTTCTTCTGCACCTTCAACATTTGCTTTGAAATCGTATAGATCGGTGTGAGAAAAGATTTCTTCTTCACCCGTAATTTTTGATGTCGAGACTTCGTTTAACAAGTCAACTGCTCCTGTAATCATTAGGTCCGCACCGACTTCAACCGTTTCGACACGTGCACGCAGTTCTTTTGCATCTTTCAACAACTGATCCGCAATGTCTTCGTAGCCCTCTGTTGTATTGTCCACCCATAGACCGTATTCGATCTTATGGTAACCAGACCATTGTTCTTCACCTTGACCTTCGTCTTCCAAGTCAGCAAGACGTGCGTCAATACGAGGATCGAGGTCCCCGAAACTTTCTGCAATCGGCTCGGAACGTTCAAAGTACATACGGGCAAGGGGATAGATTGCTTTTGCGTCTTCAAGTCTACCTTCTTTTACCGCACTAACAAATTTGTCTGTTTCCACAACAAACTGGTCCATTTGCTCCAAAGCAAATTGTTTATATGCGTCCGTTTCTTGTTGAAGATCCGTTGTAGCTACAGCTTCTGCTGATTCTTTCTCAGTTGTTGCTTTATCGGAACCGCATCCAGAGAGGATGAGACCTGTTGCGAGTAATGAAGCGAGCAAGGCATGTGATTTCATAAGATAGTTTCCTACTTTCCGTCTTTTTCTCAATGATAATCATTATCAGCATGTTGAGTCAACTGTTTTTTGTATGAAGGGTTGGCAATTCCATGTCATTTTACCATTGATCAAAAATAAATTATGACGGGTTACGGTGTGGAATCTCAATGTCTCACTGAAATTGTAAGATAATGGCTGTTGTATAAAGAGTTTATCCGTCATACAATAAGGGAACAGATGTTCTTAGGAGGAGTCATACATGAACCAACTGCCTGAACGTAAAATTATTTGCATTGACATGCGTAGCTTTTACGCGAGTTGTGCAGCCGCCATTGAAGGACTGGATGTAATGGAAACGCCAATCGCGATTATTGGGAACAAAGAGCGAAAAGGAGGCGTTGTGTTGGCAGCATCCCCTCCGCTCAAAAAACGTTTTGGCATTAAGACAGGGATGCGTCTTTTTGAAATCCCGGATGATCCCTCCATACAACTAATTGAACCCAAGATGGAGTTTTATATAAAGGTTTCGATGGAGATCACTCATTTGTTGAACCAATATGTCCCAAAAGAAGCCATTCACGTGTATAGCATAGATGAAAGTTTTGTTGACTTAGATGGAACGGAGAAACTTTGGGGACCCGCAAGAGAAACCGTTGCACGCATTCAGGATGATTTACTTCGCCAATTCCAACTGCAATCCGCATGTGGGATGGGGCCAAACATGCTGTTGTCTAAACTTGCACTGGATTTGGAAGCGAAGAAAACTGGGTTTGCTCACTGGGGCTACGAGGATGTGCCAACGAAATTATGGCCTATCGCACCGCTTAGTGAAATGTGGGGGATTGGAAGAAGAACTGAACACACGTTAAATGAAATGGGTATTTACTCCGTTGGTGATTTGGCGCACGCGTCCCTAGTCCAGCTGGAAGAGAAGTTCGGTGTTATGGGGAATCAGCTTTACCACCATGCACACGGGATTGATTTGTCTGATCTCGGGGCTCCTCTAATTGAGGGGCAAGTCAGCTACGGTAAAGGGCAAATTCTTTTCCGGGATTATTGTCGCCGTGAGGATGTGCTTGCCGTGGTGCTCGAAATGTGTGAAGACGTCGCAATGCGTGCTCGCACTGCAAGGCGTGCCGGCCGGACGGTTCACTTATCTGTTGGCTACTCTAAAAATGCGTTAGGTGGCGGGTTTAGCCGTTCCAAATCCCTTGTAGAAGAGACGAACGATACGATGAAAATTTACAAACTCTGTACAGAACTGTTCGATACATTTCACGATGGACGCCCCGTCCGCCAACTGTCGCTAAGTTTGTCCAATCTAGTTGAGGAGCATTCGATGCAACTAAGCTTGTTTGACCAGCATAAATGGAAGAAACGAAAGCTTGGTGAGACGGTGGATGAACTCCGCAGTAAATACGGATCAGCTGCCGTTTTACGTGCTGTATCGTATACCGATGCAGGGACAGCACGCCATCGAGCGGGGCTGATTGGTGGACATGTGAAATGACGGAAGGAGACAATACGATGTTACGAGATCGCGGAAAGATTAAATGGACGGCGCTGATGCTACCGGAACACGTCGAGCGATTGCGCGCATGGCAAGCAGAAGATGCAGTCCAGGTGCGGAGCGAACCTGACGAACAGCAACTGGAGGAGTGGAATTACATCATCGCTGCCGCCATGGAAACTCATCGAGCCATCACCATCACGCATTGGCAAACCGGTAAACCCGCGTCCAATGACTTTTACGTTCATTGTCTAGAACCAGAAAGAAAGCAGTTACGCGTTGTGACGATTGATGGGGTGGCACGCATTCTTTCGCTTCTCGATATTGAAACTATTTCTGAAATCGGATAATTCGAAACAAATACTATCCGATTGGTGTAAGAATCTGCTAAACTATTCAAAGTCCTATTATAGATTGGCAGGGGAATCCATTGAACGTACTCACTCAGCTTGGCTGGTTTTTTAAACAGCGTAAAAAGCATTATGCAATTGGAATTGCAGCACTTGTACTCGTTTCTATTTTGCAGCTACTGCCGCCAAAAATCATCGGGTATATCGTCGATGACATTACGAAAGGAACGTTAACTGCCAACCAGATGATGAAATGGTTGGTTATCCTTGCGATTGCAGGGGTCGCAATGTATGTGTTCCGCTATCTTTGGCGGGTCATGATTTTCGGTTCGTCGATTGTACTTGCACGGACAATCCGCAAGCAATTATTCGATCATTTTTTAAAGATGTCCCCGGCTTTTTATCAAAAACGTCGAGTAGGCAACTTAATGGCGCACGCCACCAATGACGTGAGTGCGGTTCAGCAAACTGCAGGCATGGGCGTGTTAACCCTATTCGATTCGATTTTAACAGGTGGATTCGTCATCTTGACGATGGCATTGACGATTAACTGGAAATTGACGCTTATTGCCCTTATTCCGATTCCACTCATGATTGTGTTAACAAGTTTTTATGGCAAATTGCTGCGTCGTCATTTCCGGACTGCTCAAGAAGCATTCTCCAGCATGAACGATAAGACACAAGAGAGCATCTCCGGTGTGAAAGTTATTAAAACGTTTGGACAGCAAAAAGAGGACATCGAAGATTTCAGACAATTATCGGATGAAGTCGTGGAGAAAAACATGCGGGTTGCCCGTGTAGACGCTTTATTCGACCCGACAATTGGTGCGATTTTTGCAGTTTCTTCTATTATTTCGTTTATATTCGGTGCTCGTTTTATCCTCGCTGGCGAAATGAGTGTAGGGGATATGGTCGCATTTAGCACGTATCTGGGATTGTTGACATGGCCAATGCTTGCATTTGGATTTCTGTTCAATATTGTGGAACGAGGCAATGCTTCGTATACACGAATCCGGGAATTGCTGTCTGTCGATCCTGAAGTGGTCGATGTGAAAGGTGCAATTGATGAACGACCAAGAGGGGATCTTTCTGTCGACATTGAAGCCTTTACGTTCCCCGGAGATCCGAAACCCGCACTTTCAGATGTCCACTTCACGTTGAGGCAAGGTGAAACACTCGGAATCGTAGGGAAAACTGGTTCCGGAAAAACAGCTATTTTGAAACTGTTGCTACGAGAGTTTGACGACTATGATGGTGTCATTTCATACGGAGGACATTCCATCCATCAATATAAACAACAACGGCTCCGTGAATCCATTGGCTATGTCCCACAAGATCATTTCCTATTTTCAACAACATTGGCGGAAAATATCGCCTTTACGAATCCGACGGTTCCGACAGAAGAAATTCATAATGCCGCGCGACTTGCACATATCCATGATGACATAGAAGGGTTCGCAGAGGGGTATCGAACGATTGTAGGGGAGCGCGGAGTGTCGTTATCCGGGGGACAAAAACAACGAATCTCGATTGCCCGTGCCTTACTCATGCAACCGGAGTTACTTATTTTAGACGATTCTCTTTCGGCAGTGGATGCAAAGACAGAAGAAGCCATTCTTCGTTCACTGAAAGAAACGCGTAGTGGGGAAACGACAATCATTACATCACATCGGTTGAGCGCTATTCAACATGCGCACCAAATAATTGTCATGGATAAAGGTACAATTGCAGAGTCCGGTACCCATGCAGAATTAATGGAGTTGGACGGAAAATACAAAGAAATGTACGACTTACAACAACTCGAAGCGTCTGTAGAACAAGGGGGTGAGGCATAATGGCAGAAGTGAAACAAACAAAATTGTCAGCTCGTGGACAATGGGAAGTATTCGTCCGGCTTCTCCAATACTTGAAACCTCACAAAATGTCGATTGCGTTTGCGCTGCTACTCCTTGCACTCACGATTACAGGCAGTATCGTGAGTCCGCTCCTGATTCAATCATTCATCGATAATCATCTCGTACCCTTGAATTTCGAGCGAGCGAGTGTCATCCGATTACTCGTTACGTATGTCGCAATTCAGGTGACGGTTGTTGTGATTTCCTATTTCCAGTCACTTCGCTTTCAAAGAATTGCGCTTAAGATTATCCAGCAAATACGAATCGATGCGTTCACTAAAGTACAAGGACTCGGAATGCGTTATTTCGATAAAACACCGGCGGGTGCAATTGTTTCGCGTGTGACGAACGATACGGAAGCGATCAAGGAAATGTTCGTGAGCGTTGTCGTCACATTCTTGCAGGCGATTTTCGGAGTCATTGGCGTCTACATTGCGCTGTTTTCACTAGATGCGAAACTGGCGCTGTATTCTATGGTCTTGTTACCCTTATTCATTGCTCTAATATCAGTCTATCGTCACTACAGCGCTGATTTTTATCAAGATATCCGAGAACGGCTTAGTCAATTAAATGGCAAGATATCCGAGTCACTCTCAGGAATGGGTATGATCCAAGCATTCCGCCAAGAAAAGCGGCTAGCGGATGAATTCGAATCGATCAACGATGGACACTATCGGGCTGGCATCCGGAACATCAAGTTCGACAGTATTCTACTAGGACCGTTCATTGACTTGCTATATGCTGCAGCGGTCGTCTGTACGCTTGCATACTTCGGTTTCACGTCACTTTCAACGGCAGTCGACGTAGGGGTAATTTATGCATTTACGACCTTGCTTAGCCGCCTGTTCCAACCCGTACAGCAAGTGATGAACCGGATGTCTATTTTCCAGCAGGCGCTCGTTTCTGCATCGCGCGTTTTCACACTCATTGACGAACCGGACATGGAACCTGTTCAACAAGTGAAAAAGGACACAAAGATTACAGAAGGAACTATTAGCTTTGCAGGCATCACATTTAGCTATGATGGCAAAACGGATGTATTAAAAGACATTTCGTTTACCGCCAATGCTGGAGAGACTGTTGCACTCGTCGGACATACAGGCAGTGGGAAAAGTTCAATCATCAACTTACTTATGCGCTTTTATGAGTACGAGCACGGTTCTATTACCATTGACGGACGTTCCTTAAAGTCCTATCCAATGGAGGAATTGCGTAACAAAGTCGGCCTCGTCCTTCAAGATCCGTTCATGTTTTATGGCGATGTTGAAAGTAATATTCGCCTGCATAACGAATCGATGACATCCGAAGAAGTCCGGGCGGCATCAGAGTTTGTACAAGCGAATAAATTCATTGAACAATTAGAAGGGAACTATGCGCACAAAGTGATGGAGCGCGGAGCCACATTGTCGAGTGGACAGCGACAGCTCATTGCATTTGCACGCACGATGGCAGTGGATCCGAAAATCCTTGTGCTGGATGAAGCGACCGCCAATATCGATACCGAAACGGAAATCGCAATCCAAGCTAGCCTGCAAAAGATGCGGAAAGGGCGGACGACGATTGCCATTGCACACCGTCTTAGTACGATTCAAGATGCAGAGCTGATTTTAGTATTGCATAAGGGAGAGATTGCTGAACGAGGAACCCATCAGCAACTTCTCAGCATGAAGGGGCTCTATTATAAGATGTATCAGCTACAAAATGGTCAGCCTGCCTAATATCCTAACTCAAGAGACAATTCCTTGAGCAGCTTCGACGCAAAATTAAAGCGATTAGATACAGGGAGTACCTTCCGTCTTTTGGGATGTCTTAGTCGGCAACCAGTAACAAGACTCAAGGTACTTCCTTTTGTTATGTTTTCAGAACCCTTGTATTTAAGAATGAAATTAACGTTATTAGAATTCGAACCTATTTGAATGCAACCCGAAAAATATAGTAGAAAGAAAGTGTTATTCCCCATTTAGCTGTTTCATCGTAAACCATGATCTATAAAAATCTATTAGAGGTACTTCCTTGACCGATTATCACTTGAGTAGTAAATTGATGATATAGGAGGTTCCTATTACATGAAAAAAAATACTCGTGGTTCACTTATTTGGTTAAGGTTGGTGCGATTTACACATCAAAGCAATTTACTATCAAATGAATTTTTGAAGCAGTTTGATTTAACAACCGCTCAGTTTGATGTGATGATTCAAATCTCAACATATGGACCTTTAACACAAAGAGAACTTGCAGAAAAAGTAACGGTAACGCAAGGTGGAATTTCCCGCATGCTAGCACGTCTTGAAAAAGAACAATTAATCCATCGTAAACAGGAATGGAAGACGAAAACCATTTCTTTAACATCCAAAGGACAGGAGAAACTAGACCTTGCATTTGAGGCACAACTGGCATTTCAATCTTCGTTCTTTGAGGACTGCTTAACAGAGAAAGAACAAAAAACACTACTCGATCTTATTTCTCGAGTGCAAAAAAACGGGGAACAAAAAATTCAAAGGAACGAATGAATTTTTTGTTCTATCACTTGACTAGTTAACTGAAAGGGGAAGAAAGAGAATGTATACCATTCCAGGACATCACCATTTGTCGATGATTACAAAAAGTGCTACACAAAACAATTTGTTTTTCAGTAAAATCTTAGGACTTCGTCGGGTTAAAATGACCGTCAATCAAGATGATCCATCCATGTATCACTTGTTTTATGGGGACAAGACAGGTAGCCCAGGAACTGAATTATCTTTTTTTGAAATGCCGTTTGCCGGTCGCACTTACCGGGGGACAAATGCGATTACACAAATCGGATTGCTCGTCTCTTCTGAAGAAAGTTTAATTTATTGGAAACAGCGATTTGAAAAATATAATGTTTCCCATGGTGAAATAACTACGTATGCTCATCGTCCTGCTTTGCACTTTGAAGATTCGGAAGGATTGCGCATGGTTCTGCTTGCTTCAAACAATGAAAAGTTAGTGCACTGGAAAGCATGGGAAGAATCAGAAGTACCTATAGAACACCAGATTCAAGGAATGGGTTCAGTAGAAATAACAGTCCGTCGATTGGACAAAATCGCAAGTACCTTAACTGATGTTTTTGGCTATACAGAGGTGTCACGAGCGGAAGATGTAGCCATCTTTCAATCAGTAAGCGGAGAAGTTTTTGGAGAAATTGTAGTGAAACTTTTAGATGGCCCTACTGAAAAACCAGGTCGAGGAAGTATTCATCATTTGGCCATTCGTGTAAAAGACGGAACTGAATTAGCCTTTTGGGAAGAAAAAGTACGTTCACGCGGATTCCATTCTTCAGGCATTATCGATCGTTTTTATTTTCAAAGCTTGTATTTCCGAGAGTCGAATGGAATTTTATTCGAAATTGCGACAGATGGTCCTGGATTTACAATCGATTCTGATATCGCAACGCTCGGTTTAAAATTGGATTTGCCTCCATTTTTAGAAAGTCAACGGGACGAAATTGAAGCAAATTTAAAACCATTGGAGGATAAATAAATGAAGAAATATAGAATAGATGCAACAAAAGGGATGGAATTCGGATTGTATTCATTGGGTGATCATATCCTCAATCCTTTGACAGGTAGCCGCATCTCAGCTCAGCAACGAATACAGGAACTTGTCGAGGTAAGTCAATTAGCTGAACAAGCCGGTATTGACGTGTTCGGTGTAGGGGAAAGTCATCAGAAGTATTTTGCATCACAGGCCCATACGGTAATTTTAGGAGCAATTGCGCAAGCTACTCAGAAAATAAAAATCACCAGTTCTGCTACTGTGCTGAGTGTCTTAGATCCTGTACGAGTATACGAAGATTTTTCTACAATTGATTTACTGTCTGACGGTCGTGCTGAAATTGTTGCAGGACGCGGTTCGCGAGTAGGTGCCTATCAATTATTAGGGGTTGACTTGCAAGATTACGAAGACATATTTGAAGAAAAGTTAGAGCTTCTTAAGCAGATTAATGAAGAGGAACGTATCACTTGGAAAGGAAATTACCGGGCACCTCTACAAAACGCAGAAATTCTTCCACAACCTAAAGACGGATCCCTTCCAATTTGGCGGGCTGTCGGAGGACCACCTGCAAGTGCCATTAAAGCAGGGCATATGGGGATTCCAATGATTCTCACTACATTAGGTGGCCCCGCAATGAATTTTAAACATTCTGTAGATGCATACAGACAGGCAGCAGAAAATAATGGATTTGATGCACAAAGCTTACCAATTGGAACAACAAGCTTATTCTATGTAGCAGATACGAACAACGAAGCCTTGCAAGGTATGTATCCACATCTTAATACCGGATTCCAGGCAATTCGAGGATCCGGTTATCCAAAACAACAATTTGCTCAGTCAACAGATTATCGTGATGCAATGATGGTTGGAAGTAAAGAACTAATTATCGAAAAGTTGCTATACCAACACGAACTTTACGGAATGCAACGATTTATGGCGCAAATTGACTTTGGCGGTGTACCATTCGATAAAATCATGAAAAATATCGAAATGATTGGAAATGACATTATCCCAGCAATTAAGAAACACACTCGAGAAAAAGGAGAATGACGTCATGAAAATAGTAATAATTTCCGGATCGATTGTAGGCACAAAAACAAAAACAGCCATGCTGAAAACTGAAGAAATTTTCCTACAGAAATACCCGGAACACGATGTACAACTATTGGATTTAGCTGATTACCAAATAGAGTATAGTGATGGGCGCAACTATATTGATTACGAAGGAGACACCAAATACGTAACTGAAACAATCATGAATGCGGATGCACTGATTATTGGTACACCAGTATTTCAAGCGTCTATTCCCGCTACACTTAAAAATATTTTTGATTTACTTCCTATTCATGCATTCCGTGACAAGGTGGCTGGTATTGTCGTCACTGCAGGTACAGCAAAACATTATTTAATGGTTGAGCAACAATTGAAACCAATTTTGGCTTATATGAAAGCACAAATTGTGCCAACCTATGTTTTTATTGAAGAACAAGATTTCTTACGTAAAGAAATTAGTAATGATGATATTATTTTTCGTTTAGATCGCCTTGCAGAAGATACGATATCAACCTTTGAAGCATTTGAAGCAATTCGAATAAAAAAAGATGAAGCCTATGGTTTTTAGTTTTTAATAAGGAGCATCCTGAGATGAAATACAGCCAGCTTCAGTAAACCAAACGTTAGAACAAGTTATACGTTGGAAAATGGTATTAAGAACAACACACATTAATACCAAGTGATAAAAGAACTTGCGAACACACGAAAAATGCAATGCAAACCAGTCATTCGGTTTGCATTGCTTTTTTCGTATACATACTTGGCTTATATAGACACAGGGACTTGAGTGTCAAGATTGTCGATTTTCGAACCTTGGCTCATGTCAAAAATCAAACAAAATACCACCATAAATACCCTATGCTAACTCAATAATATAAAACGAGCGAAAGCCCATTTTGATTGATAATCCTTTCAAACTCGCTGCTAATCGCATAAAATTATCATTGTACGTACTCGACCCAAAGGTGGCATGTTTCTATTTTTGAATACAATTCAAATGTACATTAGCCCATGCATTTTTCACAAGACGTAATAAATAATTAGAAGAAGCCATGCAGCCTCCCTAGTCCAATATTTATCAAATGATTGCAGGAGTACTGTAAAAAGATAGGGGATGTGTGAACCGTGAAACAAAATAAATATGATAATCCAAGTTTCTTTTCTGCATATGAACAAATGCCAAGATCCGTTAAAGGTCTTGAAGCGGCTGGAGAGTGGCATATATTAAAAGCACTAATACCGAAACTAGAGGGTAAAAATGTACTCGATTTAGGTTGCGGTTTTGGTTGGCATTGCCGCTATGCACGTGAGCAACATGCAAGTTGTGTTACGGGTGTAGATATATCTGAAAAAATGATTCAAAGAGCCCGTGAAATGACAAATGATCCTTCAATCTCGTATATAAGAGGACCAATTGAAGACGTTGATTTTTCAAACTCTCAATTTGATGTAGTTATCAGTTCGCTAGCTTTTCACTACATTAAGTCGTTTAAGCCAATCTGTGAAAAAGTTTATGACTGCCTAAAGCCTGGCGGGACTTTTGTTTTCTCGGTTGAACATCCAATTTTTACTTCTCGAAGTGAACAAGATTGGCACCTTGATGAACTGGGAAACCGTGTACATTGGCCAGTAGATAACTACCAAATAGAAGGAGTACGTGATACAACCTTCTTAACCGAGAATGTTACAAAATACCATCGCATGATTTCAACTTATATGAATGACTTAACTGACACTGGCTTTATGATAAAGAAAGTAAACGAATCCGTTCCTTCCGATGAAATGTTAAAAAAGACTCCTGAAATGCAAGATGAGAACCGCAGACCTATGTTTTTATTACTATCAGTAGAGAAATAAAATGGAAGGTGGAATCAACCGTATCATTTCTCCATGATTGCCTCAAATTAAATCTAGCAATGAATTTCACCTACGTTTCTCGATTGGTTGAAGGCCATTACCTAATATGAATCGTTACTATTACCTTGTTGGTATCGGTGTTAAGCAAACACCCCCAACTCCTCTTAATTTCTTTTTAGAGCTTTAATTGGTAAATTCCAAGCTCTGTGGAACTCACTGTGTGCAATGTGTCATAAACTGTTCACAGACAAAATGTACGTATTCGTGGACGCATTCTGATACGATGGATAGGAAAAAGAAAAAAATTAAAGGGGGAAGTTCCTTGGCAACAGATGTGAACGTATTCCTTGCATTCGGCGCGGGCTTTTTAAGTTTCGTCTCCCCGTGTGTTTTGCCGCTTTACCCAGCGTTCATTTCCTATATAACGGGAATGTCGATTGAAGACTTGCGCTCAGATAAGAAACGGATGAGCCGAAACGGAATGTTACATACGCTATTTTTCCTTCTTGGATTTTCCATTGTCTTTATCTTCCTTGGATTCGGATCTTCATTTATCGGCCGATTCTTTATCGAGTACATGGATCTTCTTCGGCAAGTAGGTGCCATTTTCATCGTATTATTCGGTTTAATGGTAGTTGGAATTTTCACACCGAAGTTTTTAATGCAAGAACACAAATTACAATTTAAAAATCGACCGTCCGGCTACTTAGGTTCTGCACTCATCGGGCTTGCGTTTTCAGCAGGCTGGCAGCCGTGTATGGGACCAATTATTGGAGCTATCATTGGACTTGCAGCTGCTAATCCAGGTTCTAGTATGCTGTACATGATGACCTACGTCCTTGGATTCGCGATTCCATTCTTCGTGCTCTCATTCTTCGTAACACGGCTTGGATGGATCCGTAAACACAACCAGAAGATCATGCGCATTGGCGGAGCCTTTATGATCGTCTTCGGTATCGTATTATTCTTTGACGGCATGACGTACTTAATCAGCTTACTCAGTCCGATTTTTGGGGATTTCCAAGGTTTTTGACCATCAAGGAGGATTGAACAATGAACGAAGTTATGTCTTTTAAAGCATGGCAAGAACTTTTAACACAACAAGAAGCGATGCTATTATTCGTGAAAACAGATCATTGTTCTGTATGTGATGGGCTGTATCCACAAGTGGAAGTGCTTACTGAACAGTATCCATTTCCTTTCTATTATGTGAATGTCGCAAAAGTGCCGGAAATGGCAGGGCAGCTTTCTCTGTTTACAGCGCCTGTGGTACTGTTATTCAAGCAAGGAAAAGAAACAGCTCGGTTTGCACGATTTGTTCCGATGGAGCAACTTCACAAACGGTTGGAGGAACTGAAGGAGGCGACGGACAGATGAGTCAACTGCAGGAACTGATTGATACGGTTTTCACTAAGATTCCGTCTGTCTATTTAATTATCGGCTCAACTGTTGTATTTTTCTTCATGGGAGTCTTAGGGTTCATCGTCCGTTCTAAAGCAGCCGAACGCCCGATTTCACCGATACGTATTGTGCTACCACCGCTGTTCATGTCTTCGGGGATGCTTATGTTTTTGTTTACACAATTCCAAGTTCCACGGAGTCAGGTGTTTGAAGCAGCAGCTGTAGGACTGCTCTTTTCAACGATTTTGATTGCAACGACAAGTTTTGAGCAGAAAAATGGTCTATTGTTCGTCAAGCGTTCAAAAGCATTCATCGTCATTTTGGCGAGCTTACTTATCTTCCGTCTGGTGGCTAAACTGATCCTCAGTAGCTCCATCGACGTGGGGGAACTCGCTGGTATGTTCTTCATCCTTGCATTTGCGATGATTGTCCCTTGGCGTATCGGTATGCTCATTAAATATAACAACCTAAAAAAAAGAGAGAGACTCACGGTCAAATGACCAGGTCTCTCTCTTTTTGCGTTAAAAAAGGTGCTCATATGGTGTCATGTCGACATCCATAGTCGTGAGTTTCTTGCGTAAAAATTTGTGGTCGCGTTTCGGCGTCGCCACGATGTACCCTCGTATGATGTGATCGAATTCGATCGTCTTCGCACGCTCATCTAAAGCGATTTGGCCAATACGACCGGCAATCTTCTGTTTTGCAACTGGACGGAATAGCTCGGGAACCGGCTGAACGAGCTCATTCAACAGCCCCTTCGCTTCTTTATTCCATAGGTGAAGCGAACGATCCACATAGTACTCTTCCCAGTCCAATGTCGACTTGCCATCTTCCTTCGGGAACACTTTAAGGAACTTGCGGAACATGAAAAATCCACCTATCGCAAACAAACCGATTAAGACAATACACCAAAATACAATAAACCAGATAAACCAGCCCGGCATAATACGTTCACCTCTTTAAGACTCTCTATGCTATCAATTGTACCCGTAAACTTAAAAACTTTCACGAACATTGTATCCTTTTCTGCAAGTTTCGTCTATCTAGACTGTGAAAGGAGGGGAACGCACATGGCAGCAGTACTCGAGTTTCAAACAGCAGTCGGCAAGATTTTCTTCAATGCAGGCTCAACACCCGATGGACGTCTGATCCGCAAGTCAAAGAGCTATCGTTTCGTCGAACAAAATGCAACACCGGCTAACTTACAGCTGGCACTGGCATCACTTGGACAACTTTCATCAATGACCGTCATGTCTTATGAAAAAATCGTCACATCCGAAATCACAGACTAACTAACCGAAAAGGAGGAATTCACAAATGGCACTCACACTTCAACTCGTATTCAAGAAGTCAGATGGAAAGGATTTTGTCTTAACAGTCGACGAACCACGTCCAGGGATTACACCTACGGAAGTCCAAACCGCAATGGAGCAAATTATTGCTTCCGGTGTCTTTAAAAAAGACGGAGACGTTCTCACGGCTGTGAAAAGCGCCCGAATTATCGATCGCTCGACGAACGATCTAATCAGCAGCAAATAATAAGAAAAAAGTTGGTAAGCCGGTCCCTTGTCAGCTGACAGGGACCGGCTTTTAAAAACTTTAAGGCACGACTTTCTGTTGTTCACAGCACAGAATCTACATTTAAAGGAGGCGAATGTGATGGAACAAACGATGGGGTTCATCCAAGAGGTCGGCTTTCCGGTTTTTGTATCCTTCTACCTGCTCCACCGCCTGGAAGTGAAGCTCGAAGCGATTCATGGGGCTCTTGTTACGCTAAAAGTGAAGTAGTTTTCACATAACCGACAAACAAATGCCAAACAACGAGAATTTCCTCGCTTGTTTGGCGTTCGTGTGTCCGATATGATAAGGTAAACAATAGAGTTTGGGGGAAGTGTAATGAAGAAGAAAGCATTAGTTTTTGGCGTAATCATGATGGCACTTGTATTGAGTGCGTGCTCAGGTGGATTTAAAGCAGATCATCATTATAGCATCGCGCCATTCGAATTCACGAACCAAAACAACGAAAAGGTCTCATTAGATGATTTGAAAGGTGAAATTTGGCTAGCACAGTTTGTCTTCACCACCTGTACGAGTGTCTGTCCACCAATGATGTCCAATATGGCGGAACTCCAAGAAAAGTTAATCGATAAAGGGATTGAAGACTACAAAATTGTATCCTTCAGTGTAGACCCAGATGTCGATACACCCGAAAAACTAGGTGAATACTTGGAAGCTTTCAGTGTTCCGGATTCATCGAAATGGGAAATGCTCACAGGCTACAAGATGGAAGACATTAGCGATCTAGCCGTAAAGTCCTTTAAAATGCCAGTGATTGATGATCCGAATTCAGATCAGGTAATTCACGGATCTCGTTTTGGATTGGTCGATAAAGAAGGAAAAGTCGTTAAATCTTATACAGGCAATGAAGATGTTCCCTTTGATACTATTGTAAAAGACATGAAAGCCCTTAGCAAACAAGACTAAACCGCAGAGAGAGGAGAGGGACGAGTGAAAAAAAAGAAACGCAGCTTAACCGCGAAAGCTAAAATCTTAGTAATCGCGCTGCTTATTCCTGTTTCCATCGTCCTCTTCACTCTGACTGCGATTATCTGGACAAGCCTCCGGCACCCTGAAGTCATAAAAAAATCCGCCAGCACGTTGATGGATTTGTCAGATCGACATGGTGGGTTGACCATTCCAGATGAGTATATACCCATTTATAAAGCAGCAGCAGAAGAGTATGACGTTCCGTGGACGCTACTTGCTGCACACCATCGGGTGGAAACACGTTTTTCTACTATGAAAACAATGGTTTCTCCGACTGGGGCAGAAGGGCACATGCAATTCATGCCTTGTACGTTTGTCGGCTGGGGCTATCCTGGCTGTAAGGATTTAGGAAAAGGAAATATTCCCGAAGAGGATAAGACCAACCCTGATATTATTGCAAAATATGGAGGATATGGGGTAGATGGAAATGGTGATGGAATTGCCGATCCTTACAACTTGGAAGATGCCATCTTTAGCGCCGCTAACTACCTAGCACAAAGCGGGGCGGCAGATGGACAAATAGAGAAGGCCATTTTCCACTACAACCATAGTGATAAATACGTAGAAGACGTACTTTGGTTTTTTGATGAATACGAAGCACAACAAACTCAGAAAGCCCAAAAGTAAAAGGACTCCGCAATTGCGAAGTCCTTTTTTGTTATGCTGCTTTACGCATAGCTTTCATAATTAGGCTGACAATAAAGACAAGAATGACAGCACCTAGAATCGCTGGTACGAGATAGAAATCCGAAACTTTAGGTCCCCAAGAGCCGAGTAGCATTCCGCCAACCCATGCACCTACGATACCTGCAATAATGTTACCAATAATTCCGCCTGGGATATCTTTCCCTAAAATAAGGCCAGCAAGCCAACCGATAATTCCGCCGATGATTAAGAACCAAATGAAACTCATTTGAAATCCTCTCCTTTTTTTAATATAGTATGTCTGTTCTAGTAAGTATAATAACCGTAAATGACCTACTTGAAACATATTAACTGCAAATGTTCATACTAAATGATCGGATTTCGCAAAAACTTATCGAATAATGGTGGCACCGAGTGTGTTTTCAAAATGACGCATTGCCCACTCATGTCCAACAGTGTCAAAACTTGCAACACCATGCTCATGGATTGCCATGGTAAATCCTTTATTGTAAGCATCTACAGAAGTATGCAAAATGCAAATATCTGTACATACGCCTACTAAGTGGATTTCTTGAATACCACGAGCACGTAACCAAATTTCAAGTTCTGTTCCTGCGAATGCACTGTATCGGGTTTTATCCATCCAGTGGATCGATTTTCGGTTGTCTTCATATAGTTGTTTTAATGATCCAAACGGTTCTCTTCCAGCAGTTCCACGTAGGTTATGTGGAGGGAATAGACGTGATTCCGGGTGATACGGATCGTTTTCGTCATGAACGTCCACTGCAAAGACAACAGCTTCATCTTGGTCGATAAACTCCTTGGTCAATTGCTCGATATACCCTTCTAGTGCAATTCCGGGTGCCCCACACGTCAATGCTCCATCTTCTGCTACAAAATCTTCAGTGTAGTCAATAACCAGTAACGCTTTCTTCACATCCAGCACGTCCTCTCCATATTCTGATTCCATTATGCACAGACTGGCAAAAATATGCACCTAATCGTCTTTTATACTATCTATCGTGTTTCCTTATGGATTACTATAAATTTAATGTAATTTACTTATAGACTTTGCTGTTATATGATGGAGTAGAGAAAAGATGCTTATTTATAGAGCCTTTTCAGTACGTAAAGGAGGAATTCAGCAATGACAAAGAGCAATTTTCACAACAGCCGCTCCTCGTTTGATCTGAACGGTAAAAAGTATAACTACTACCGCATTGGAGCGATTGAAGAAGCGGGTATTGCAAAGGTCTCAAGATTGCCTTACTCGATCAAAGTACTATTAGAATCTGTCCTGCGCCAACACGACGGATATGTCATCCAAGACAATCATGTAAACAACCTGGCAAAATGGGGCAAGGACGCTGATGCGGATGCGGAAGTACCATTCAAACCATCACGCGTTATCTTGCAAGACTTCACTGGTGTACCAGTTGTTGTCGATTTGGCATCTCTTCGTTCTGCAATGGCAGAAATGGGTGGAGATCCGGATAAGATCAACCCCGAAATTCCTGTAGACCTCGTTATTGACCACTCGGTTCAAGTTGACAGCTACGGAACATCAGATGCTCTACAGAAAAACATGGAACTCGAATTTGAACGTAATGCTGAGCGTTACCAGTTCTTGAGCTGGGCACAAAAAGCATACGACAACTATCGTGCGGTTCCACCAGCAACTGGTATCGTTCACCAAGTTAACCTTGAGTACTTGGCGAGTGTTGTCCATGCAATCGAAAACGAAGATGGATCATTCGAAACGTATCCAGATACGTTAGTCGGAACAGACTCCCACACAACAATGATTAACGGAATCGGCGTACTCGGATGGGGCGTTGGCGGAATTGAAGCTGAAGCAGGAATGCTTGGACAGCCTTCTTACTTCCCAATTCCACAAGTTATCGGTGTTAAGTTGACTGGTGAACTTCCAAACGGAACAACTGCAACTGACCTCGCACTAAAAGTGACGCAAACATTGCGTGCACATGGTGTAGTTGGTAAGTTTGTTGAGTTCTTTGGACCAGGCGTACCACAATTACCACTTGCTGACCGTGCAACGATCGCTAACATGGCACCTGAATACGGCGCAACATGTGGATTCTTCCCAGTTGATGAAGAATCACTCAACTATATGCGTCTAACAGGCCGCGATGCGGATCATATCGCTGTCGTGAAAAAGTACTTGCAAGAAAACGACATGTTCTTCACAACGGACAAAGAAGACCCAATCTACACTGAAGTCATCGAAATCGATTTGACTGAAGTAGAAGCGAACCTTGCTGGACCTAAACGTCCACAAGACATGATTCCACTTTCTGACATGAAGCGTGAATTCAATGATGCAGTTGTCGCACCTGAAGGCAACCAAGGATTCGGACTTACGCCGAAAGAAATGAAGAAGAGTGGCACAATCGAGTTCGCAAATGGTACGAAAATGGAGATGAAAACGGGCGATCTAGCGATTGCAGCGATCACTTCATGTACGAATACATCGAATCCATACGTAATGCTCGGTGCTGGACTCGTCGCTCAAAAAGCGGTTGAGCTTGGGTTAACACCACCTGCATACGTGAAAACTTCACTTGCACCAGGTTCAAAAGTTGTTACAGGTTACTTGCAAGACTCTGGTCTTGATAAGTACCTCGACCAAATCGGATTCAACACAGTTGGATACGGATGTACAACATGTATCGGTAACTCTGGTCCATTGCTTCCAGAAATCGAGAAGACAATTGGCGAAAACGACTTGCTCGTTTCATCTGTTCTCTCGGGTAACCGTAACTTTGAAGGACGAATCCATCCTTACGTGAAAGCGAACTACTTGGCTTCACCGCCACTAGTTGTTGCGTATGCACTCGCTGGAACAGTGGATATCGACTTCAAAAAAGAACCAATCGGTAAATCTAAAGACGGCAAAGACGTATTCTTCAAAGACATCTGGCCATCAACAGAAGAAGTAAAGGCAATGATCGAGAAAACGGTCACTCCTGAACTCTTCCGCAAAGAATATGCACGCGTATTCTCTGAAAACGAAGCGTGGAATGCAATCGAAACAACTGACGATGCATTGTATGATTTCGATGAGAACTCAACATATATTCAAAACCCACCATTCTTCGAGGGTCTTTCAAAAGAGCCTGAAGATATCGGTGCATTGAATGACTTGCGAGTTGTTGGTAAATTTGGCGACTCCATTACGACGGACCACATTTCACCAGCTGGAGCAATCGGTAAAGATACACCTGCAGGCCTCTACCTACGTGCAAACGGCGTAGAGCCACGTTTCTTCAACTCATATGGTTCACGTCGTGGTAACCACGAAGTAATGATGCGTGGTACGTTTGCGAATATCCGTATCCGTAACCAAATCGCAAAAGGTACAGAAGGTGGCTACACAACTTACTGGCCAAACAAAGAAATCATGCCAATCTATGACGCTTGCATGAAGTACCAAGAACAAGGTACTGGACTTGCGATCATTGCTGGTAAAGATTATGGAATGGGCTCTTCACGTGACTGGGCTGCTAAAGGGACATCTCTTCTTGGCATCAAGACAGTCATCGCAGAAAGCTACGAGCGGATTCACCGTTCAAACCTTGTGATGATGGGTGTTCTTCCACTTCAGTTCGTTAACGGACAAAGTGCAGCATCTCTTGGATTAACAGGAGAAGAAGCAATCAGCGTGAATATCGCTGAAGGCGTTAAGCCACGCGACATCTTGAAAGTGACTGCTACTGCTGCAGATGGCACTGTAACGGAATTCGATGCGCTCGCGCGTTTCGATTCAGAAGTCGAAATCGACTACTACCGTCACGGCGGCATTCTTCAAATGGTACTTCGCAACAAGATGTTAGAAAAGTAATACCCAAAACCCCTCTTGCTGATTCATTTCAGTAAGAGGGGTTTTTTCGATTCGTTAAGACTGCTATTTTTAGTCGGTTTTTGTATAATTGTCTAGGTAGAAGAGGTGACAGGACATGTTTATCAGCGAGAAGGAAATTGAAATTCGATATGCAGAGACCGACCAGATGGGCGTTGTCTATCATGCGAATTATTTAGTTTGGATGGAAATCGGACGAACTCAGCTCATCGAGGATCTCGGATTCACGTATGCAGGGCTCGAAGCCGACGGGTATTTATCGCCCGTCACAGATCTATCCATCAAGTACAAGGCAGCAATGCGGTATGGCGGGACAGCTACTGTACGTACATGGATTGAATCCCATGGAAAGTTACGCACAACCTATGGCTATGAAATCTTGCATGCTGATGGGAAAGTGGCGGCGACTGCGACCTCGGAACACGTAGTTGTACGAAAAGACACATTCCGACCGGTTTCGCTACGGAAAATAGACCCCGTGTGGGATGCAAAGTATGTCGAAATCGCAAAAAGAGTCGATTGATCGGAGAAAAAGGCTTCCTGGAATGCTCAGGAAGCCTTTTTCTATGGGGATGTGGCGGTGGGGAAGCATAAAGTGATCATAAATTTGTGATTCTGCTCATATATCCCAGAATGTGATCATAACCCCGCGATTCCGCTCATAAATCCCGAATTGTGATCATAAATCCGCGATTCTGCTCATATATCCCAGAATGTGATCATAACCCCGCGATTCCGCTCATAAATCCCAAATTGTGATCATAACTCAGCCATTCCGCTCATAAATCTCAGAATGTGATCATAACCCCGCCATTCCGCTCATAAACTTCAGAATGTGATCATAACTCCACAAATCCCACTCCCATATCAAATCACTCACCAATCATAACCACAAAAAAACACCTCGCAGTCCTAATCGAGGTGTTTGAAAAGTAACAAATGCCGTTGACAAGCCATCAAGAACATATGTACGAGCTATTAAAATATGTTATACTTAATGATGTACTAGAATAGCACGAGCTCATAGGCGGTTCGCAGATCTGCAATCCCAATTTCCTGAAAGAAACGTATCAGGAAACGGGAGGAGGTGATGCGTATGACACCATTTGAAGCACTGAGTCTCATGATCGGCTTTGGAAGTCTGATCGTGGCCATTCTTGCTTTGTCATATACTTTTTCAAGAAAAAAGTAAACCGCCCATGAGCCTCCAAGCAATGGAGCGGTTTACTTCGCACTATGCGATTCGCCTTTGAAGCGAACGCTATTCTATTACAAGGCCGAGAAGATCATCACATCTTCTTGGTCTTTTTACAATATCCATTTTTCAAGACTATTATACCAAAAGAAGAATTGTCTGTCTAGTTAGGCGAAACAACGAGTCATCCATTTCACTTACTCCGACTTCACATAGTCGTACTGCAATTCTCCAAGATCTTCATTCACACCAACCTGCAAATCATGCCCATCAAAGTACCACAGATCACGAGTTTCGATGTAGTAGCGGACATCATCCAAAATGGTTTCTACAGCCACTTCATCCGGTTGTTCACGGATAACACCTAATGAAAATCCTTCATGCAGCGGGCTGCTACCGCCGTACCTTGCGAAAAATCGTATGGAATCCCCAGCTTCAACGTCCATTTCTTCATCAAACCACTGAGTTGCTTCGTTTGAAATGCGTATATTCATATTTGAAAACCCGCCTTCCTATGATGCCTTTGATTATATTACAACCAATTCACTTTTGGCTCGGTTCCTGCTTTGATCCGTGCTATATTTGCCCTGTGGCGGTAGAAGATGAACACGCCCATCAAGACAATCACCAACTCCAAATAGATATCCCCTGTAATGAAATAATAAATAATCCCATAAATTGCACCCATCACTGCGACAATCATCGACGTGAGCGAGACCATCTTTGTAATTTTCAGCGCAAGCAAGAAAGTGAGTATGGCCAACACAAATATCGGCCAACTGTAACCAAGTAATACACCGCCTGAAGTTGCAACGGCTTTACCGCCTTTAAACTTCGCAAAAACAGGGTACATATGACCAATCACAGCCACGACACCCACGATTAACGAGTGAACGTGTGTAACGGCAAAATAGGGTAGAGATACTAGCAATACAGCAGCTGTTCCCTTTAAAATATCAAACACAGTAACAGCAATTCCGGCTTTTTTGCCGAGAACACGAAATGTATTAGTCGCTCCCATATTTCCGCTGCCGTGTTCTCGGATATCTGTTTTATAAAACAGTTTTCCAATCCAAAGCGCAGATGGGATAGAGCCGATTAAATATGCGAGTACCAGTAATAAAATGATTTCCATGACATGCCCCTTCGTGAAAAATTATGTATCTCTTTCATTTTAGCAGAACCGGTACTGAACGACAATTGCGGATAAATCTGATGAGGCCAGTCATTGCAATAAAAGGCTTTCTTCTATACAATTATTTAAGCAAAGCGCTGACGTGTCTTGTTGACATGATAAAAATGGCGACGTATCATTAGATAAATAAGAACATTTGTTTGATGGAGGTTTCATCTTGACGAAACAAAAAGAATTGAATGTGTATAATGATGATTCAATCCAAGTGCTTGAAGGCTTGGAAGCAGTACGTAAACGGCCGGGTATGTATATCGGTTCGACGGATGCAAGAGGATTGCATCACCTCGTATTTGAAATCGTAGATAATGCGGTGGATGAAGCACTAAGTGGATTCGGATCTGAAATAAATGTCACGATCCACTCTGACAACAGCATTAGCGTACGAGATTACGGACGAGGCATGCCAACAGGTACCCATAAAACAGGGAAACCTACAACAGAAATTATATTGACTGTCTTACACGCTGGCGGTAAGTTCGGCCAAGGTGGCTATAAAACGAGTGGTGGGCTTCACGGTGTTGGTGCATCTGTCGTAAATGCACTTTCTGAATGGCTAGACGTCATTATTCACCGAGACGGGCAGATTTTCAAACAACGTTTTGAACACGGTGGAAAACCCGCGACAGGGCTTGAAGTCATCGGGAAAACGAAGGAAACCGGTACGCTGATTCACTTCAAACCCGATCCGACGATTTTTTCAACGACTAAATATCAGTATGATATTCTCGCAGAACGGTTGCGAGAGTCCGCATTCCTGTTAAAAGGATTGAAGATTGTCTTAACAGAAGAAAGTACAGAAAAAACCGAGACATTTCATTATGAAACTGGCATTAAAGCCTTCGTTTCGTACTTGAATGAAGAAAAAGACACGCTTCATGAAGTCGCTTATCTTGAAGGCGAGACCGATGGACTTGAAGTGGAGTTTGCGTTCCAATTTAACGATGGCTATTCAGAGACCATCCTTTCGTTTGTTAACAACGTCCGTACAAAAGATGGCGGAACACACGAAACCGGAGCAAAAACGGCCATGACCCGTGTATTCAATGAATATGCGAGGAAAACGGGTTTATTAAAAGAAAAAGACAAAAATTTGGATGGCTCTGATATCCGGGAAGGAATCGCAGCCATCGTTTCTGTGCGGATTCCTGAAGAAATTTTGCAGTTTGAAGGACAAACAAAAGGCAAGCTCGGGACAAGTGAAGCACGAACTATCACAGATGCTGTCATTTCACAGCATTTGCTATATTTCTTAGAAGAAAACGCGGAATTGAGCGCAAACCTGATCCGCAAGGCTGTACGTGCACACCAGGCGCGCGAGGCCGCTCGTAAAGCGCGGGAAGACGCGCGTTCAGGTAAGAAGCGAAAGAAAGGCGACACACTCCTTTCCGGCAAGCTCACGCCTGCTCAATCTAGAAATGCAAAAAAGAACGAATTGTACCTTGTCGAGGGTGATTCTGCTGGCGGTTCTGCTAAGCAAGGGCGCGATCGGACATTCCAAGCAATCTTGCCGTTACGTGGTAAGGTCATCAACACGGAAAAAGCGAAACTCGAAGACATTATGAAAAACGAGGAAATCAATACAATCATCCATGCTATTGGTGCGGGTGTTGGTGCTGATTTCACGATTGAAGACGCAGCATACGACAAAGTCATTATTATGACCGATGCTGATACAGATGGCGCGCACATCCAGGTACTGCTATTGACGTTCTTCTACCGCTATATGAAACCGCTAATTGAAGCTGGTAAAGTATTCATAGCTTTACCTCCACTTTATAAAGTGTCTAAAGGAATCGGTAAAAAAGAAAAAGTCGAGTATGCATGGACAGAACGTGATCTTGGCGCTGCTACGAACAAAATCGGTAAAGGCTATATGCTTCAGCGCTATAAAGGTTTAGGAGAGATGAACGCAGGACAGTTATGGGATACGACCATGAATCCTGATACACGGACACTCATCCGAGTTACGATTGAAGATGGTGCCCAGTCTGAGCGAAGAGTCACAACATTGATGGGAGACAAAGTTGAACCCCGTCGCCGTTGGATTGAAAGCAATGTTGACTTCAGCCTGGAAGAAGGAAGCACCATATTAGAGAACGAATTCCTGCATGTTGAGGAGGAAGTGGAATGACCGCAACAGAACGCTTTCAGGACCTCCCGTTAGAGGAAGTCATCGGCGATCGTTTTGGCCGATACAGTAAATATATTATTCAAGATCGCGCATTACCTGATGCAAGGGACGGTTTAAAACCTGTACAACGACGTATTTTGTACGCAATGTACAATGAAGGCAACACACACGAAAAAGCGTTCCGTAAATCCGCCAAAACGGTCGGTAACGTAATCGGTAACTACCATCCTCACGGAGATACATCCGTATACGAAGCAATGGTACGGATGAGTCAGGACTGGAAATTGCGTCATATGATGATTGAAATGCATGGTAATAACGGTTCAGTTGACGGCGATTCAGCCGCTGCGATGCGTTATACAGAAGCACGACTGTCATCGATTGCAGGTGAAATGTTACGGGATCTCAACAAAGAGACTGTGGATTTCATCCCAAACTTTGACGATACCGAGCCGGAACCAACTGTGTTGCCTGCACGTTTCCCCAACTTGCTCGTCAATGGATCTACAGGGATTTCAGCAGGATATGCAACCGACATCCCACCGCATGCATTGCATGAAGCGATTGATGCAGTCCTTATGAGAATGGACAACCCAGAAGCGACAGTCGATGAACTGATGACTGTTCTAAAAGGGCCAGATTTCCCAACAGGCGGAATCATCCAAGGTACAGATGGCATCAAAGCTGCATATGAAACGGGAAAAGGACGGGTCATTGTCCGTTCCAAAACTGAAATTGAACAGTTGAAAGCTGGTAAATCTCAGATTGTCATCACGGAAATCCCTTATGACGTCAACAAAGCCAATCTTGTGAAAAAGATGGATGAACTACGCGTTGATCGTAAGCTTGATGGGATTGCTGAAGTACGCGACGAATCTGACCGTACCGGACTCCGTATTGTTATTGAACTTAAAAAAGACATTGATGGCGAGCCGATTTTGAAATACATGTTGAAAAACTCCGACCTCCAAGTCGCATATAATTTCAATATGGTCGCGATTTCAGATAGACGTCCAAAGCTGATGTCTTTAGCGATGCTTCTTGATGCGTATATCGAGCATCAGAAAGAAGTCGTCACTCGACGTTCTGAGTACGATGTGCGCAAAGCTAAAGATCGTCTACATATCGTAGAAGGTTTGATGAAAGCCTTATCTATTTTGGATGAGGTCATTCAGACAATACGTAGCTCGAATGACAAACGTGACGCGAAGAACAATTTGATCACTCGATTTGAATTCTCAGAAATTCAAGCCGAAGCGATTGTTTCCTTGCAGCTCTATCGTCTGACAAATACAGATATCACAGAGTTGAAACAAGAACAAGACGAGTTGCGTAAGCTGGTTGAAGATCTCAACGCGATTTTAAACAGCCCAGCTAAGCTATCTCGTTTGATCCAGAAAGAATTACACGATGTCCGCAAGCGTTTCGCAGAACCTCGGAATTCTGTCATCGAAGAAAAGATCGAAGAATTGAAAGTCGATCTTGATATTCTGATTCCTAGTGAGGAAGTAGTCGTTTCTGTCACAAAAGAGGGCTATGTGAAGCGAACAGGATTGCGTTCTTATGGAGCATCTAATGGTGCAGGGATGGCTATGAAAGAGTCCGACTATCCTATACTCGAGCGTACGATGAATACACAGCATCACTTGTTGTTGTTCACGTCACTTGGGAACTATATTTATCAACCAGTTCATGAGTTGCCAGATATTAAATGGCGGGACCTTGGGCAGCATATTTCAAGTATTGTATCGCTTGAGCCGAGTGAATCGATTGTGGCGGCGATTGGCCTGGAGCAATTCGATGACATTCACTCCATATTGACAGTGACAGCTAACGGATTTGTGAAACTATCCAAATTAGCTGACTTCCACGTTCAACGCTATGGACGTGCATACAAAGGCATGAACGTTAAAAAGGGCGACAGACTACTAGATGCTCGAATCGTAAAAGGCAGTGAAGATGCAGTCCTAGTGACGCATCAGGCATACATTTTACGTTTCCCACTCAGTGATGTCGGTACGACTGGCGTTCGAACGGGCGGCGTGAAAGGTATCAACTTAAAACCTGAAGACCAAGTCATTTCCATGGAAGTCATTACAGATAGTTCAGCATCAATTGTTGTTGCAACACAACGAGGTACCGTAAAACGCACGGCATTAAAAGAAATTGAAGTCGGTTCACGTGCACAACGTGGATTAATGATCTTAAAAGAGCTCAAGAAGAACCCATATCGAGTAATCGGTGCTAAGATCACGGGGTCTGCTGAAAAGCTTATACTTACAACAGTAAAAGATGTTAAAACTGAAATTGAGCCGAATAGCCTGAGATTGTCAGATCGTCAATCAAACGGAAGCGCAATGTCAGATGAGACGAAAAACGGGGCAGCGAGCCGGTTGTACTATGAACCTACCGCAAAAACCGATAAACCAACATCTAAATAACTGGAAATTGATGAAAAGCACACGAGATTCTGAGAATTCTCGTGTGCTTTTTGCATTTCTATCGTATACTAATTCGGAAAGCGAATTATCTAGTAGGAAAGTGGGAAGGTGTATGTGGAAAAATCGCAATGTTTGGATCATTCTTTCCGGTGAATTGATTGCAGGTATTGGTCTGTGGACCGGTATCATCGGAAATTTGGAGTTTATGCAAGAAAAAATCCCTTCTGACTTTGTAAAAGCCATGATTCTATCAGTCGGGCTTTTGGCGGGAATACTCGTAGGCCCCTTAGCAGGTAAAATCATTGATCAACAAGCTAAGAAGCGCATATTAGTTCTAGCAGGGGCTGGACGTCTCATCAGTGTCGTCTTCATGCTAATCGCAATTGCAACAGGTTCTGTGTGGTGGATGATTGCATTTGTAGTCAGCATTCAACTCGCAGCAACGTTTTACTTTCCAGCCTTACAAGCGGCCATTCCGCTTGTTGTGAAGGACGACGACCTACTGACTATGAATGGGATGCACATGAACGTAGCGACCATTGCACGGGTCTCAGGGACTGCATTAGCAGGTGTCATCTTAGTCTACTGGTCGTTATCGTCCCTTTATTGGATTTCAATCGTTGCTTATGGCTTATTACTCGTCTTCACATTCATGCTACGCATTGATGAAGGGGAGGGGACAGAGGCTGTTGTTAAAACGGAAGGCGCTAAAGGCGGTTTCATGGAAGTCTTTCCAGTACTAAAAGCGTATCCTGCAGTCGGAATGACGCTAGTGATGACATTGATTCCGTTATTATTTTTAGGCTCATTTAATTTAATTGTCATCAATATTAGTGAAATTCAAGATTCAGCATCCATAAAAGGACTAATTTACACGTGTGAAGGAATCGCATTCATGATCGGTTCATTTGCAGTAAAACGAATTGCATTGAAATGGCGAACTACGATGATCTTATTTTTCTTTGCAAGTATGGTGGCAGTTGCAGAATTCCTGTTATTCTTCGCGCAAAGCCAGTTAGCAACGTTAGCAGCATTTACAGTCCTAGGATTCAGTCTAGGATGTTTTTTCCCAACAGCTATGGTGATTTTCCAGAAACAGATGCCAAAAGCGTACCACGGGAGATTTTTCTCATTCCGGAATATGTTAGAGCGAGTCGTATTCCAAGTAGTTTTACTAGCGACCGGGGCGTTCCTGGATATTGTAGGACTGCAAGTAATGGTCATCGTATTTGGAGTGATCAGCATCAGTTTGACGACAGTATTTTTCTTGCAGATGAAACAACGTAAGATTCAGTTGGAAGAGCCAGTGGCTGAGGATGCAATCATTCCAGTGAAAAGCGTTTAAAACTGCACGTAAACTAAATAGAAACCACAATAAAACGCGACTTAAGCAAAAAAAGTCGCGTTTTATAAATTCCTTAGAAATAACTCAATTTCGCTGTTTTATCTCACTATACTAAGTATACTTATTAATGATACGTAGCTTCCTATAATATATATTATGACGGGGGCGTTAAAAGAAAGCAACTATTATTCAATCCGATATCTATGTTGCCCTGCTTTTGCACGCTCCACATCTATAAACTGCACGCCATACTCAATCACATCATTTATATACAACTGATTATCCTTGGCTAACGCTCGCACGCTTTCCAGCAACTGCTTATCATACGTCGTTTTATACTGGATCCGGTCTTTAGGTCGCGTTTCTTTATTGAATGTAATTGCATCTTGCTGCAATACGTCTTTTAATCCATCTTCAAGCAAATAATTCACAAACGTTCCATGCTGATCTGCTAGTTGTTTCAGTTGCTCTAAGATTTCTTGGCTAATCGAAGTTCTAAATTTCACACGCGTCTCATCTGAAGTTTGTCTCAGCATTCCATTTTCATTGACCCACATACGTCCAACAACTCCTTAATCATTAGTAAAACCGGCAGATTGTTAGGCATCCGCCGGCTGTTCGCATCTCTGTTCGCATACCCGTGAAACCGGCACTTTTCGCATCAAAATTCCTTTTTAAACACGATACTCACTTTGCTGTAGTCCATTTTTTCCTCATAAAAATGGTGTGCACTAGTGCGTTGCAACCCTGACGATAATGCAATCGATTCGTAATTGTGTTTTTTACCCCATTGCTCAACATGTGTAAGCAACTTATCGCCATAGCCCTTAGATCGAGCTGATTTGTCCGTCACTAAGTCACACACCCATAATGAGCGCCCGTAATAGAGTGTAATCATCGGTTTAAAGCCAATAACCGCTTTTAACTCGCCATTATCCCGTAATCCAAGCATCTGGTACCGTTCTTTTGCTTCAGACTCATACACGAGTTCCAAGTACTCTTCCAGATCTAAATGTGTACGAAGCTGATTCATAATCGGAAAAGCTTCAATCAGTTCTTCTTCAGATGTCAGTGAAACAATTGTAATTTCATCCATAGGAATCGCCTCCGGAACCCCGTCACTTAGTGCACTAGGGTTTCTTTCATTGTTCCACGACTCTCATTGACAAGCAAGCCCTTTTTCAAATGGAGCACCCGATCCCCTAATTTTTCAGCCTCTGATCGGCTATGAGTCACTATAAGGAATGGGATTTTCCATAATTCGTGTAACCGAAGTAACTCATCTTGACACTCTTCACGCGTTTCTTCATCCAAAGCGGATAATGGTTCATCCAATAGAAGCAAATCAGGCTCTGTGGCAAGCGCACGAGCAAGAGCAACCCGTTGTTTCTCCCCGCCAGAAATCTGATGAGGATACTTGTCCAACAAATGGCTAATGCCAAGCACCGTCAGTAATTGTTCGATGATAAAACCTGTCGTCGCAGTAGTCTGCTTATGAAGGCCGTAGTAAATATTGCGCTCGACTGTCATATGTGGAAACAACGCATAATCTTGAAATAAGTACCCAATATTACGGGATCGCGCGGGTAATGAATTCTTATTCCCATCAAAAAAACTCTTTCCGTTGAGCGTAATCATTCCGCTGTCGGGTTCAGTCAGTCCAGCAATCGCTTGCAAAATAGACGTCTTCCCCGCTCCTGAAGACCCCGCCAAAACAATAATTTCGTTATGCGCTTGAAAACTGACATCTAGCTCGAAATGATCTAAGTGTTTCCTGATTGATACGTCTAACATAGAATCACCCGCCTATCGTTTTTCGGAAGCAAAGCGCCTCAAGTTGCGTTTACTCCACCAGTTTAACCATAAAATTGTACTGAATCCGAGCGCTGTAATAATGACAACCCAAAACGTCGCTTTCTCCATCTTCCCCGCTTCCACAGCAAAATAGATCGCCATTGGGATCGTATCCGTCTTACCTGGTATGTATCCAGCAAGCATTAGCGTTGCACCGAATTCTCCAAGTCCTCTCGCAAAGGAAAGAACAAGTCCCGCCAACAATCCCGGCCATGCAAGCGGAAACGTGATGGTTCTAAAAACCCGCCACTCAGAAGCCCCCATCGTCCGCGCCGCATCTCCTAACTTATTGTCTAGACTATCAAAGGCTGCTGCTGCACTTTGGTACATGAGAGGAAAACTGACGACGACAGATGCAATGACTGCAGCCGTCCAAGTGAACACGATTTGGATATCGAACGTTTCGAGTAACCAGCTACCAATCCAACCCTTTTTCCCAAATAAAATCAGCAAACCGAAGCCTACAACAGTCGGTGGTAAGACGAGCGGTAAAAGAAATAGTGATTCAAATATCGATTTTCCGAAAAATTGCCGTTTCGCAAAAAGGTGTGCCAGAAACACACCAAGCACGAACACGATAGCCGTGGAGATGACCGCCACCTTTACAGAAAGTAATAAAGGACTTAAATCCATATTGTCTACCTCCTTTTCTTACTTAAATCCGTACTTTGCTAGCGTTTCTTGACCTTGATCCCCTAATAATGCATCGAAAAACTGTTGTGCTTCCTCTACGTGCTTGGACTCTTTCAAAATAGCACCAGGATAGACAATCGGCTCATGCCAGCTAGGATCTGATTCCGCGATTACTTTCACTTTATCAGAAATAAACGCATCACTCGAATAGACAACACCGTAATCCGCATTCCCGAGTTCAACTTGCGTAAGCACTTGTCTTACATCTGAAGCAAGAACCAGCTTATCCTGCATCGGCTCCCATAGTTTCAAATGCTCAAATACTTCTTTAGTATAACGGCCAACTGGAACGCTTTCTGGTTCACCAATGACGAAATGATCAATAGAAGCTGGGTCAATCTCTTCGAAACTAGTAAGTGATGACTCTGAATCTTCATTTGCTATCAAAACTAACACATTTTCCGTAAAATCTGTCCGTGTTGATGCATCTAGTAAATCTTTATCCTCAAGAGTATCCATATCTTTTTTACTTGCAGATAAAAACACATCGGCAGGAGCTCCATTTTCAATTGAAGTGGCAAGCTTTCCAGAGCCGCCATACATGAACGTCAACTCTACGTTCTTATGCTCTTTTTCATAAGTTTTCTTAAAGTCATCCAATGCATCCGTTAAACTGGCTGCTGCAGAAATGTGAAGTTCCACTTTATCCGTTTTACTAGTTCCATTACCTTCAGATGCTGGATTGTTATTTGAACAACCCACCAGTACTAGTAGTAAGGTTGCCATAATAATCCCGATACGTATTTTATTCAAACCGCTCTCCCCTTTACCATTTATATTTAATTATAACTACATATAACTAGTTATAACATAAGGGAACTCTCTTTATCTATTTATAATTAAATAATTCTAACTATTGCTCGTTATATCTTATTATATCTATTGCAATAATTCTAAAAATAAGAGAAGATAGAAGATAGAAATGGGGGTATGTAGGTTGAATTCACACGATAAAGTTTCGTATACGACCGAAGATCTCGCTGACTTGCTTCAAGTCTCCAAGTTAACCGTGTATGACCTTATTAAAAAAGGGGAAATCGTTGCCTACCGAGTTGGTAGACAAATGCGAATTGACGCGTCTGACTTTGAAGCGTATAAAGAGCGTATGAAAGGTGGAACCGATCGCCCTGTTGTGCAACCAACTCCTCCACAAGTATCTGAATCAGAATCTGTTGTACCAACTATCTTAAAGAAACAGTCTATCCCCCATCTCCCACAACCACGTACCTTGCAACACGTAATCATCAGCGGTCAGGATGTAACACTCGACCTTTTGGCAAACGCAATCACAGCTACATCTAGTAACTATCGAACTCTTCGTTCTCACACTGGCAGTTTGAACAGTTTGCTCGCACTCGTTCAGGGAGAAGCAGATCTCGTCAGTACCCATCTTTTTGATGGGGATACAGGTTCCTATAACATACCGTACATTCGAAGGATCCTAATTGGACGCGAATATACTGTTGTTAACTTACTCTCCCGTTCAGCCGGTTTTTACGTACAACCAGGAAATCCAAAGAATATTAGGAGTTGGCGTGATTTAAACCGTAAAGATATTCGAATCGTCAATCGTGAACTAGGATCTGGAATTCGAGTATTAACGGATGAACGACTACGACTGGAAGGCATTCTACCAAAGACGATATCAGGCTATGAGAATATCGAAATGAACCACTTAGCGGTAGCAAGTAAAGTTGCAGCCGGAGAAGCAGATATTGGTGTTGGGATTGAAAAGAATGCACACCTAGTGAATGTAGATTATATCCCCACGACGGAAGAACAATATGACCTAGTCATGATCAAGCGTGAAGACAACCAAGCATTGCGCGAAACAGTTTTGAACATCTTGCAGTCCGAGTCTTTCAAGAAAGAACTCTCTTCTATTCACGGATATGACTTCTCTCAAATGGGGCGAATTTTATACGATACCCCATAAAGCACTCTTTCTAATTAGAAAGAGTGCTTTATTCTCAACTTTACATAATACTATTATTGTAACTTCAAATTTCACACTCCCCTCCTACACCAATCATCGAAATTTAAAAACGAGTTTAATTCTTTACCGACCGTTCTTAAAATGATATCTTTAGAATGAAATTTAGTAAGTGGTTCTATAAACTTTGAAAGTGAGTGATAAAATGGCTAGAAGCAAAGAGTTTAATGAAAATGAAGTATTGCAGAAAGCCATGGAGCTCTTTTGGAAGCAAGGTTATGAGAAAACTTCAATGCAAGATTTAGTTGAGTATATGGGAATTCATCGCCGTAGCATTTATGATACGTTTGGAGACAAGCATTCATTGTTCCTGAAAACACTGCAACGCTATGACAACCAAATCGAGGCAAAAATCACTACTCATGTAAATACACAGGAGTCTCCTTGTAAAGCGATCCGCCAGCTGTTCATGTTAGCTATATTGCGTGATGAACTTGAGCCTGTAGGTTGTTTAGCCGTGAATTCTGCTGTAGAACTTTCCTTGCATGATTTTGAAGTAAGAGAACTAGTATCCAATAGTTTTTCTAAAACAGAGCAGCTTCTATACGCTCTAGTACAGAAAGGTCAAAAAACTGGTGAAGTATCCTCTCAGTTTGAGGCGAAAAAACTTTCAGATTTGCTTCATAATTCCTTAGTTGGATTGCGTGTCTTGGCGAAAACAACAAACGACAAGAAAAAACTTGAAGGCATTATAGATATGACACTTTCTATGTTAAAGTAATTTCTTTTTTACCTATTTTAGAATGAACGTTATTGAATAGGTCTTCTCAACCCATTTCTAAGCTACACCTACTATAATAGGTGAAAATGCACCACCTAAAAACCAATGGAGGTTGACAACATGAAATCGTTCGTACTTAACGAATATGGGGACTTTCCTTTACACTCTACAGAAATTCCTGTGCCAGAAATTAATGAATATGAGGTACTTGCTGAAATTCGCTCTGCAAGCGTGAATCCACTAGATTCCAAGATCAGAAAAGGTGAACTCAAGCTTATCCTGAAATACGAAATGCCTTTAGTCCTCGGAAACGATTTTGCTGGAATTCTAACGAAAGTAGGTGCAAAAGTAACCCGCTTTAAAATTGGTGATGAGGTCTATGGACGTCCTCGTGACAGCAAGATTGGAACATTTGCTGAATTCATTGCAGTGCATGAGGATGATATCGCGTTAAAACCTAAAAATTTAAGTTTTGAGGAAGCGGCTTCCATCCCTCTCGTTGGATTAACATCTTATCAAGCACTCCATGACGTCTTAGGGTTGCGTAATGAACAAAAGGTATTGATCCATGCAGGTTCAGGAGGAGTTGGGACCTTTGCAATTCAACTGGCAAAGCTAATGGGAGCATATGTCGCAACAACTGTCAGTGAAGCCGGGATTGACTTGGTGAACACTTTAGGTGCTGATGAAATCGTCAACTATAAAGAAGAGCAATTCGAAGATATCTTGAAAGACTTTGATGCCGTATTTGATACTCAAGGTGGCGTAACTCTTGAAACGTCGTTCAATGTGTTAAAAAAAGGCGGTAAAATCGTATCTGTTTCAGGATTGCCAACCGCTCGCTTTGCTAAAGAACAGGGATTAGGTTTTGTGAAAACTAAACTATTCGCAGTAGCGAGTCAGAAACTAAATAGGCTAGGAAAAAAGCACAATGTTGACTACACGTTCCTATTTATGAAATCCAATGGTCAGCAGTTGCAGCTTCTTACTCAATATATTGAATCCGGAGAAATTCTGCCGGTTTTGGATCGGGTATTCTCTTTTGAAGAAACAGCAAACGCTGTCGAGTATTCGGAGACTGGTAGAGCGAAAGGAAAAATCATTGTAAATATAAAGTAATCGCTCTCTTTATAGAATGCGACCTATTTGTAGTATATTTCACTCACTATGCAATATCTTTTTAAATTAATTAGAATGGTCGTTCTAAAATATATTTAAATTTAAACACCAAGGAGAATTTGATATTGGATCTTTCAAAACAAACAGCCTTCGTTTCCGGTGTAAATAGAAGGTTAGGGAGTTTTCTATATCAACTTTACATAATACTATTATGGTAAACTTGATATTAAAAAAACAGCCCTGCATTTAAGCACGACTGTTCTGACAGTTACTCTTTATTTTCATAATTCGGGCGTTCATAATGCATACGGACATCGACTTCATATTTGTTATAACGAACTTTCAGTAGCTGGAACAAATGTGTAACAAAGACTTTGAGTAACGCATAACCAGGTATCCCTAAGATGACACCCGCCACACCAAATAACGAACCTGCCGTCAATAAGACGAAAATGATGGTAATTGGATGAATATGAAGGGTTTTCCCCATGATTTGAGGTGAAATGAACTTCCCTTCAACCAACTGAACCACAGTCCACACAATCGCAAGTTTCACAATCATGAATGGTGAAGTAACAATCGCAATGATGAGTGCCGGTGTAATAGCAATTACGGGACCGAGATATGGTACCACACTCGTGAACATTGCAAGGACACCGAGCAATAGAGCGTATTTCAAATCGATGATTAAGAAACCGATAGTCACCATCGTACCAATACACATTGCAACAAGAATTTGACCTTGGATATACGCGCTAATCTGATGGTCTGCATCACTTAAAATCGACTGGGCATCTTCACGCATTCTCGGTGGTAACAGCTTCATTACGTATTTCGGAAGATTATCCCCATCCTTCAAGAGATAAAACAAGATGAATGGAACAGTAACGATGGAGAGAATGATTCCAGTCAACGTAGAGATAAACGTCGTCAAACCGGATGCAATGCCGCCAAGAGCATCTGCAACCATCTGACCGATATTTTCAAGACCCGAATCCAGCAACTCTTTCGCATTAATGTCTAACTGGTTGTAATATGGCGCAAATAAGGAATTACTGAAAAAGGAATCGAGTGTGAGAATGAGTTGATTGAAGTAAGTCGGGAACTCATCGACGAGTTTCCAAAATTGTAATTTCAAAAAAGGTAAGACAAGAAATACGAGCAATGTGATGAGTCCAACAGCTGTCAGGAAAATAATGAGGATGCCCCAAACTTTAGGGATTTTTATTTTTTCTATCAGCTTTAAGAGAGGACGCAGCAAATAATATAGAATGGTCGCTAAAATGATCGGTAACACCACTGTTGAGAACAGTACTTGAATCGGATAAAAGATGAACGATACCTTATCGAAGATCATAACGTTCAAACCGACAAGCAATACTACAAATAGTATGAAGAGTGTGGTCTTGCCTCCTAAGAACCGAATAATCCGGTTTTTAGGAGGAATACCATATTCATCATCCTGCTCAAAGTTCTCATGTACTTCCCTCTTACTAGCCAAATCCCCCACTCCTTCAAATTCTAAAGATGTTTTTCTATCAATTTGCGATGAATGAACGAATCGCCTCGTTGTTCTGCTCCAAATTCAATTCAATAACCGATCCCGCATGCGAGTAATCTGCAAACGAATATGAACCTTTTACAGGAACAGTTAGAGTTTCAATATCTGCTCCGCCTTTTACTAATAAGTTTGTAAGACGAGAGAGTTCTTCTTTAGACGTCAAATCCGTTTCAACAGTTTGAGAAATCACGCCTGCAATTTTCGGTGCGCGGATTAGCATGCTCGGTGTCATCGCCTGCTTTTTAATAGCAGACAAAACTTCTTGCTGGCGCTGGACCCGTCCAAAGTCGCCTTCAGAATCTGCACGGAATCGCGCATACCCTAACAACTCTTTTCCATTTAACTGTTGGACACCCGGCATCAGTGTAACACCGATCTTCTCAGACATTTCTTTCTTTACATCCATTTCTACGCCTTTTGGAAAGGCAGTGTCTGCGATGGTTTCGAAGTTATCAAAGTCTACGATGGCATAATGGTGTATAGGAATGTTGAACATTCCCGTGATCGTGTCCTTTGCACTTTGCACACCGCCTAAATAATATGCCGTGTTGAGCTTGTATGATTTGTATCCAGGAATATCCGCATAAATATCACGCATAAACGACACAAGTTTCATTGTTTTTTCTTGCTTGTCCCAAGAAAGGACCATCATAGTATCGGTACGGGACCTCCCGCTGCCGTCATCATCGACGCCGAGTAACAAATAGTTTTCAACAGATGACGTTGAAGGATCGAGCAAATCGCCTTCAAAACTTCCTGGCTCTATTGCATTTTTAGAAGCAATCCTTTTGCCTGCAATATATTGATATGATGAAAAAAGTCCTATTCCGACAAATCCGACTAAAAATAGAGTGACGAGTACTCTGCCTTTTCGCAATCTACGGCGTCTACGTCGTTTCGGGACTGGACCTTCATAGTGTTCTGACATTATTGTATTCCCCCAATAGTGAAGTCACAAAACAGGACGTTCTCTTGAATCGTTGGTTGCATAGTGTAACTCTATTATATCATGCGCGAACACTAGACACTAAAAGAGCGAACGACTAAGATGTAAGAATGGACTTAAAAGAAAGAAGGTAGACAGGATGGAACAACTCGAAAAAGCAATATTTGCTGGTGGCTGCTTTTGGTGTATGGTCAAGCCCTTTACGGAATGGGACGGAATTCATAAGGTCGTCTCCGGTTATATGGGCGGATCAGTTGAAAACCCGACATATGAGCAAGTAAAAGAAGGCAATTCAGGACATTTGGAAGTGGTTGAAATCACTTTCGACCCTGCCGTTTATCCATTTGAAGACTTACTGGCACTCTATTGGCCACAAATCGACCCTACAGATGCTGGTGGTCAGTTCCAAGATCGAGGTCACTCGTATACGACTGCTATTTTTTATACTTCGGAACACCAACTACAAGCTGCAGAGAAATCTAAAAATGAACTTGCAGAAAGCGGCCGATTCACAAAACCGATCGTAACAGTTATCCGTCCCGCAGAAACGTTTTATGTGGCTGAAGACTACCACCAAGACTTTTATAAAAAAGAAAAAAAAGCCTATGAAGCGGACCGTGCTCAATCAGGTCGTGACGAATTTATTCAAGCTAACTGGGAAGACCGCAAGTAATGTGGTCTTCTTTTTTATCCCTCAAACCCACTTCAGTAGGTCCCCTCTTCACTCTCCCTAATACCAAACACAAACACTAAGACATCTTACAATCTATCAAGAAATGTCGAAGTCCGATGGCGGTTCCTTGAAAACGCTTGTCACACTATGTATAATTATAAGTTATTATTCAAGTGTGATAATAAAAACTATTGAAAAAGGACGTGCCTTGATGAGTAAGACGACAAAAGATGACATTCGAAAATACGCCAAAGACGAGAATGTGAATTTCATCCGACTCCAAATTACTGACATTCTCGGAATGATCAAGAGCGTAGAAATACCTGTAACCCAGCTCGATAAAGCACTCGATAACAAAATGATGTTTGACGGTTCTTCTATCGAAGGGTTCACAAGAATTGAAGAATCGGATATGTATTTGATACCTGATTTAGATACATGGATGGTGTTTCCTTGGCCATCTGGTACCGGAAAAGTGGCTCGACTCGTTTGTGATGTAGCGCAAGCTGACGGAACACCATTCCCTGGTGATCCACGTGGGAATTTAAAACGCATTCTTAAAGAGATGGAAGACATGGGATTCACCGACTTTAACTTAGGACCTGAACCTGAATTTTTCTTATTTAAGCTAGATCGTCATGGCGAACCAACGATGCACTTGAATGACCAAGGTGACTATTTCGACTTTGCGCCTCTCGATCTCGGTGAAAATTGTAGACGGGATATCGTCTTGCAACTCGAAGAGCTTGGTTTCGAAGTGGAGGCTTCTCACCACTAGTCAGCACCCGGTCAACACGAAATCGATTTCAAATATGCAGACGCCTTAAAAGCTTGTGACAATATCCAGACGTTTAAACTCGTAGTGAAAACAATTGCACGGGAACACGGTTTTCACGCAACCTTCATGCCAAAGCCTATTTTCGGGGTCAATGGTTCTGGTATGCATTGCAATATTTCCCTATTCAAAGACGGAGAAAATACATTTTACGATGAAAAGGGAGAACGGAAACTAAGCGAGACTGCATATCAGTTCATGGCGGGCGTTCTTAAGCACGTCAAAGGCTTTACATCGATCACCAATCCGACCGTCAACTCTTACAAAAGACTAGTCCCCGGTTTCGAAGCTCCATGCTATGTAGCGTGGTCCGCGCAAAACAGAAGTCCAGCAATCCGAATTCCCGCTTCCCGTGGACTGAGTACACGAATCGAAGTGCGATCAGTCGATTCAGTTGCGAATCCATACTTGGCATTAGCAGCAATTTTAAAAGCAGGACTAAGCGGTATCGAACAGAACCTTACCCCAGGAGACCCATGTGACTACAACATTTATGAAATGAGTGCACATGAACTTGACGAATTAGGCATTGAGACATTGCCAACAGACCTGGATCATGCACTGCTTGCTCTAGACAAAGACCCTGTGATGCAAGAAGCGTTAGGGAACCATATCTATACGAACTTCAGAGAAGTGAAACAGAAAGAATGGGATAGCTACCGCATTACCGTCCATCCATGGGAAATTGAGCAGTACCGAAGAATGTATTAAAGAGAGAATGTTTTCTAATAATATATATTGAAACCAGCACACTTTAACGCAATCGAGTGTGCTGGTTTCTATTTCTTATTAGATTAACCTAGATTACATTTACAATAAAAAGAATCCAATTCCCATAATAATGTATGCTGCGAATAGAATGAGACCCTCAAACCAATTCGATTCCCCATCATTGGATAAACTGATGACAAGAAGCGCGGCGGTCACCATTGAGACCAATTCTGGAATTGTAAAGACAAGCGGCATTTGTTCTGGCATCAACATGGAAATAAGAACAAGTGCAGGTGCGACAAACATTGCCACTTGCAAGGTGGAACCGACTGCGATTTCTACAGACACGTTCATACGATTTTTCATAGCCATTGTAATCGCAGACACGTGCTCAGCAGCATTTCCGACAATTGCTACTATAATGACCCCAATAAATAATTCCGTCCATCCAAATTGCTCTCCAAGAGTCTCAAACGTATGAACCAGTCGCTCTGAAACGAATGCAACTGCTACTGTACTTAACAACAAAACCATTATGGACTTACCTTTACTCCACTCTGGAATTTCTTCTTCAACAACTTCATCCCCTGAAGCGAATACACCTCGATGAGTAACTAATTTGAAAAATAGACCAGATAAGTAGATAGCAATCAAGATCACAGAGACCCCGATACTTAGTTGAAACGTCGTTGTAGGATTCATGGTCATCGAAAAGACTTCAGGGATGACGAACGCAACAACAACAGCAAAAATTAGTAACCCGGAGTTATAACGAGAATCCTGTAGGCTGAAATTTTGCTTTTTGTACTTCAAACCTCCTGCAAAAAATGAAAGCCCAAGTACGAGAAGTAAGTTCCCAAGAACAGACCCCGTCAGAGAAGCTAAAACAATTCCGATAAGGCCGGCTTTTAACGTGAAAATGGAAATAATCAGTTCAACCGCATTACCGAATGTCGCATTCAATAGTCCTCCAATTCGAGGTCCACTTACTATAGCAAGACTTTCTGTAGCTCGGCCGATGAAACCGGATAGTCCGATAATTGTAATACAGCTCAATGCAAACATTGTGAGGTCTGACCAATTTAAAAATGCCCCTAGTGCGACAATGGGAACTCCTACAAAAACTACGATTGAAAAAATACGATTCATTACAATATCCTCCTGCCATTAAAAATTTCAGTATTTCAACCTATCATTTAATTCCCCTATGGTTAAAACGACAAACCCCACACTTAGCGAACAACTAAAAAATTTCAATTTACTTGAAAAAAATTCTTGTAAATGGATGCAATGTTGCGTATTATAAAAAATTATTATGTAACTATGATAATGACAAAACTTAAAAAAGGAAGTGGCCTGATGAAGAATACAACAAAAGACGACATTCGAAAATATGTGGTAGAAGATAATGTGAATTTTGTTCGTCTACAATTCACAGATATTCTCGGAATGATTAAGAACGTTGAAATTCCCATCAGCCAGCTTGAAAAAGCACTCGATAACAAAATGATGTTTGACGGTTCATCAATCGAAGGATTTGTGAGGATTGAAGAATCCGATATGTACCTAATTCCAGATTTAAATACGTGGATGGTGTTCCCTTGGCCATCTGGAACTGGAAAAGTAGCCCGTCTCATTTGTGATGTTTCCCTAGCAAACGGCGAACCGTTCCCTGGGGACCCTAGAGGGAACTTAAAACGAATTCTAACCGAAATGGAAGAGATGGGGTTCTCTGACTTTAACTTAGGACCAGAACCTGAATTCTTCTTATTTAAATTAGACAGTAATGGTGAACCAACAATGGAATTGAACGACCATGGAGATTATTTCGACTTTGCTCCCCTAGATCTCGGCGAAAATTGCAGACGCGATATTGTCCTTGAGTTGGAAGCACTCGGATTTGAAGTGGAAGCGTCTCACCACGAGGCTGCTCCTGGTCAGCACGAAATCGATTTTAAGTATGCAGATGCGTTAACAGCTTGTGACAATATCCAGACATTCAAACTTGTTGTGAAAACAATCGCTCGTAAACACGGGCTACACGCAACATTCATGCCAAAACCAATCTTCGGTGTCAATGGTTCAGGCATGCACTGCAACATTTCTCTATTCAATAATGGTGTAAACGCATTTTTCGATGAAAGCGGCGAGAGAAAGTTGAGTAAGACAGCGTATCAGTTCATGGCGGGGGTACTTGCCCATGTTGAAGGATTTACAGCAATTACAAATCCAACAGTTAACTCATACAAACGTCTGGTCCCTGGCTATGAAGCACCTTGCTACATCGCATGGTCAGCTCAGAACAGGAGCCCACTTATCCGAATTCCAGCATCGCGTGGCCTGAGTACACGAATCGAAGTACGTTCCGTCGATTCCGTTGCAAATCCTTATTTAGCATTAGCAGCAATTCTTAAATCAGGACTAGATGGTATTCGACGTGACCTCGATCCTGGTAAACCATGCGATCGTAATATTTATGAAATGAATGCTTCAGAACGACAAAAAGAAGGTATCGCAACTCTTCCGACTGATTTAGATCATGCACTTTTAGCGCTGGGTGAGGATACAGTCATTCAAGAAGCGCTAGGTAGTCACATTTATGCGAATTTCAAAGAGGCCAAACAGCGTGAATGGGATAGCTACCGAATTACTGTTCATCCATGGGAACTCGAGCGTTATATGAAGATTTATTAATCCTTTCTAAACTATAAAAAAGCCGGACACTCTAATTTTCTAGAGTGTCCGGCTTTTAATATTATGATTCTTTTGGAACGTGGTTCTTTTTCATTTCTTCGAATTCCTTGTCGGAACAAAGGACGAAGTGTTCAGGTGCGATTTCTCGGAACTCTACATGCTCATCAGAACCATAGTTATGGTCTTTTGGATTGTAAGGAGTTCGTACACGTGAACGCTCGTAGATTGGATCTGGAAGAGGGATTGCTGAAAGCAATGACTTCGTATATGCGTGCATCGGGTTACGATATAACTCATCCGCAGATGCCATCTCAACAAGTTTTCCGTAGTACATAACACCAATACGGTCAGAAATGTATTTTACCATCGACAAATCGTGTGCGATGAACAAATACGTCAGTCCGCGTTCTTCTTGTAAATCTTTAAGTAAGTTGACGACCTGAGCTTGGATGGATACGTCCAAAGCGGAAATCGGCTCATCCGCGATGATGAATTCAGGGTCCACTGCAAGTGCTCGTGCAATCCCGATACGCTGACGTTGTCCACCTGAGAACTCGTGAGGATAACGCTCTGCGTGTTCTCTGTTCAGACCAACTGTTTCGAGCAAAGAAATTACTTTTTCTCTCCGCTCTTTTTTAGAGTTAGCAAGACCGTGAACATCGATACCTTCAGCGATAATGTCCATTACCTTCATCCGTGGATTCAGTGAAGCATACGGATCCTGGAAGATCATCTGCATCTTACGGTTGAAATCCTTATTAGCAGCTTTTGTTTTCTTATCTTGAACGTTCACTCCGTTAAAGAGTACTTCTCCATCAGTTGCATCATAAAGTCGGATAATCGTGCGTCCCGTCGTAGATTTACCACAACCGGATTCTCCAACAAGACCAAACGTTTCACCACGGTTGATGGAGAAGCTGATGTCGTCAATTGCACGGACTTCAGATGCCTTACCTTCATTGAAATATTGTTTTAAATTCTTTACCTCGAGTAATAAATCAGACATTACGCACGCCCTCCTGTTGCTTCATAGTATCTGCTACCCGGAAAAGTACGCATACGCTCAATGATTCCTGCAGGCGGCTCAACTTGCGGAGCTTGTGGATGCAACAACCAAGTTGCAGCATAATGCGTATCGCTCACTTGGAAAAATGGCGGTGGCTGCTCCATATCGATTTTCAGTGCGTACTCACTACGAAGAGCAAATGCGTCCCCCTTAGGAGGATTCAACAAATCAGGTGGTGTTCCTGGAATTGCATATAGTTTTTCTTCATTTAGATCCATAGAAGGCATTGAACTTAGTAGCCCCCATGTATAAGGATGTTGAGGATTATAGAAGATCTCATCAACTGTACCGATTTCAACAATCATTCCGCCGTACATAACAGCTACGCGGTCTGCAACGTTTGCAACAACACCCAAATCGTGTGTAATGAAGATAATTGACGTATCAATTTTCTTTTGGATATCTTTCATCAGTTCCAAAATTTGAGCTTGGATCGTTACGTCCAATGCAGTTGTTGGCTCATCCGCAATCAATATCTGAGGATTACATGCAAGCGCAGTTGCAATAACGATACGTTGACGTTGTCCACCTGAAAATTGGTGAGGATACATCTTATAACGGTTTTCCGCGTTAGGAATCCCAACCATGTTCAGCAATTCAATCGCAACTTTACGCGCTTTGTCTTTGCTAACTTTTTGGTGCTTTAAAATTGGTTCCATAATTTGTTTACCGATAGTCATCGTCGGATTCAATGAAGTCATTGGATCTTGGAAAATCATCGAAATATCTTTACCGCGGATTTTTTGCATTTCTCGCTCAGATAATTTTGTTAAATCTTTTCCATCAAATATAATTTCACCATTTTTGAATTCTGAGCTTGACTCAGGCAACAACCGCATGATGGATTTCGTTGTTACAGATTTACCAGAACCCGACTCCCCTACAATAGCGAGTGTCTCCCCTTTGTTTAAGTCAAAATTCACACCACGGATCGCTTTCACTTCACCAGCAAACGTATGGAAGGAAAGCTCTAAATCCTTAACTTGTAATATTTTACTCATTTTGCTTTCCTCCTATCAGTCTTTCATTTTCGGATCGAGCGCATCACGTAAACCATCACCAATTAGGTTAAAGGCAATCATTAAAATACTAATGACAAGGGATGGGAACAATAATACATAAGGTTGGAACTCCATAACTTTAAAGCCATCATTAATGAGAGTACCTAGTGAAGCAGAAGGCGGTTGTAAACCAAGTCCAATGAAACTAAGGAACGCTTCAAAGAATATTGCACTTGGAATTGTAAACATCGTATTAATGACAATAATCCCTAACACGTTGGGCAACAAATGCTTTGAAATGATCTTAGAATCATTCGATCCTAAAGTTCTAGCAGCTAAGACAAATTCTTGGTTTTTAAATTTCAGGATTTGAGCACGTACAATACGTGACATTCCAATCCATCCGGTAATGGAAATAGCGATAATGATCGCCATGAGACCTGGTTCCATGATCATAAGCATGAGAATTACAACAATCAATGTTGGAATACCGATTAGAATCTCAACAATTCGTTGCATGACGTCATCTGTTCTACCGCCGAAGTAACCAGAAATTCCTCCGTAAATTACACCAATAACCAAGTCAATCATTGCAGCAACGAATGCAATTAGCAGTGAAATTTGAGTTCCTTCCCAAAGGCGTGTAAATAAGTCACGACCTAAACCGTCTGTTCCGAACCAATAATACTCATCAACTTTTTTCATAGCATACAAATCTACTTTTTCACCGCTTAAGTTCCCAACCCCATCCATAATTCCGAGGTTTTCAATCCCCTGCATTTTAGGAGGAAGGTTTGCGTGTCTTAAATTTTGAGTAGTGCCATCATGACCGTTCAAATGTGGTCCTATTAATGCCATGATTACTACCAAAACAAGTACAACCATACTAATGATAGCTGCTTTGTTTTTACGAAGGCGCAACCAAGCATCTTGCCAGAAACTTAAACTTGGTTTCTCAATACGTTCAGCTTTTGAGCTATCAATATGGATCCGTTCAAATTGTTCTTGTGGCAGCTGTTCGATATCTTTTTTCATTATGCTTTCCCTCCAGCCACGCGGATACGAGGGTCAATGACACCATATAAAATATCCACAATAAAGATGACAACAATTAGGAATGCTGAGAAGAATAATGTCGTACCCATAATTGTTGCAAAGTCGTTCACCATAATAGAAGAAACAAACTGCTCACCGATTCCAGGGATTGCAAATATTTGCTCAACTACAAGTGAACCTGTTACTAAACCTGCTGCTACCGGACCTAAAACAGTTATCAAAGGAATCAATGCATTTCGGAATGCATGTTTAAATGCAATTTCAAAACCATTTGCCCCTTTGGCTTTTGCAAGCGTAATGTAATCTGATCCCATAACTTCAATCATTTCTGTACGGATGAAACGTGCAGATAATGCTAGAGGTCCCATGGCTAATGCGAGAGATGGAAGGACACTAGATTTCCAGCCATCATTCCATAGTCCGACAGGTAGAAGGTGCCACTGTGAAGCAACGTAATACTGAAGAAGAGTTGCAAATACGAATGAAGGAATCGAAATTCCTAATATCGCAAAAAAGGTACTTCCATAATCCCAGAAGGTATTTTGTTTCAGTGCTGCAATCATACCGAGCAATATCCCAACTATCGTTCCGAAAACCATTGCTTGGGCTCCGAGTATAAAGGATGGTTTCATACGTGAAGCAAGTAGATCATTTACGCTTTTTCCTTTGAACGCAAATGATGTTCCTAAGTCACCTTTAGCCAAGTTCTTCATATAGATTGCATACTGAACAGGTTTGGGTTTATCAATTCCATATTTTTTCTCAACAATAGCTTTTTGCGTGTCATTCAATTTGCTGTATGACGCAATGGGTGATCCCGGTAACGTTTGCATTAAGAAAAATGTAGCAGTCGCAATGAGAAACATTGTGATGAACATATAAATTATTCGTTTTCCAATATATTTAACCATGGTGCACCTCCAGATCTATGTAGCACTACTCTATGTGAAACCAATTGACGGTTAGTTTTCAGAATGAAAGCACTTACAAAAAATTCGCAATACTTGATATTATTAAAAAGAGAGCATATGGCGAACAATCACCATATACTCCCCGTTATTCAGCTACCTAACGTTTACTCTTTACCTGAAATATATGCCCACTTGTAGCTATAGTCAGCACCGAATGGGTGACTTACTAAACCTTTAAAGTGTGGTTTTTCAAGGAAAATCAATCCACGCTGATAAATCGGAGCAATCGCTGCATCATCTTCTAAAAGAATTTTCTCAGCTTTTGCAAATGCTTCATAACGTTCTTGTGGCTTCAATGCAAGTTCTGCTTTAGAATCAGCAATCAACTTGTCGTATTCTTTGTTAGAGTAAGACATTAAGTTGTTTGTACCATCTGTAACGAACAAGTCAAGGAATGAGATAGGGTCTTGGAAGTCAGGTCCCCAACCAGAAATTTGGATATCATAATCTTGCGTATCATCCAACTCAAGACGAACTGCAAATGGAACTTCTTTAAGTTTGATAGTCAAACCTTCTAGATTTGTTTCGAGCTGTGACTTGAAGTACTCGTCCATTTTCTTAGAAAGATCAGTATCTCCACCTAGGATTTCAAGTTCAAGTGAATCTACTCCAAGCTCTTTCAATCCTTTTTCCCAGAATTCTTTAGCTTCTTCAACGTTGTAAGTCAAGTGATCACCACTGATATCGCGGAAATCTTTTTGGTTTTCGTCAAAAGCAAAGTCTTTTGGTACTAGGAAGTTTGCAGGGAGTGAACCGTTAGCTAAAACGACATCTGCAAGGTCTTCTTTTTGGAATGATTTTGCGATTGCTTTACGGATATTAACGTTAGCAAGTGGTGTTTCTTCTTTTTTAAGTTTCTTTTGGTTGAACTTCATGTAGAATACAGAAGTTTCCGGTTGAAGGACAGCTTCTGGATCTGTTGAATATTGCATTGCTAAGTCGCCAGATACTCCAGCACGGTCAAGCTTACCATCTTTGTAAAGTTTAACAGCAGTTGCTGAATCTTGAACAACGTTTACGTTGATTTGTGTAAGTTTAACGTTTTCAGCATCCCAATACTCATCGTTCTTTTTATAAGACCAGCTTCCGCCAGTACCGTCCCAATCAGTTAGTGTGAATGGTCCGTTATAAAGAAGGTTATCAGAGTTTGTTGCGTATGCATCGCCTTTAGATGTAACAAATTCTTCTTTTTGTGGGTAGAATGTTCCGAATGACATCAATGAAAGGAAATATGGAACTGGACGCTCAAGCGTTACTTCCAAAGTCTTTTCATCTTTCGCAACGATTCCAAGTTCTTTCTTATCCATTTTACCTTCACTGATAGCAGTAGCGTTCTTAACAGTACCAGACATCATGAATGGTCCGTAAGGTGATCCAGTTGCCGGATCGATTGCACGCTGCCAAGCAAATACGAAATCTTCAGCAGTTACAGGTGTTCCATCAGACCATTTTGCATCGCGAAGTTTGAACGTATAAGTAAGTCCATCTTCACTTTCAGTTGCTTCTTCAGAAGCCATTGCTGGAATAGCCTTGTTCTCTTGGTCTAAACGGTAAAGACCTTCGTTTACGTTATTCAATACGTTGAATCCTACTGCATCTTCAACGATTGCAGAGTCAACAGAAGGGATTGCAGCAGATTCAGCTAAGTTCAAAATTTGCTCAGCGTCTGGCTCACCGTCTTCTTTTTTAGGTGTTTCAGTTGCATTGTCATCTTTACTACCATCTTTTGAAGCGTCTTCTTCTTTTTCGTCCGCACCGCCACAAGCAGCAAGGAAGATACTTAGTACTAATGTCATTGCCATTAGTAACAACCATTTTGTGTTCTTCAAGTTATAGCCCCCTTTTTTATAATTGTCTGAAGAATTAACACTATTTCATTATACAATTAAATTCTCTTAAGTCAAAGTGTTTTTGAAAGAAATTTTACTAGACACAACCAATAGACGAATGCGAATTGTCCATAAATTGTGTCGGTAAGCGGTTTCTTACATGTTTTCTCTTTGTAAAAGTTGTAATAGTATTGTATTATACATAGTGATTACATACAAGATTCAGAAAAAGAGGTTAGAAATTTGAAAAAAATCACTCTGTTGTTTTTATTCGGTCAATTTGTTATTTTCATTCTATCTTTTCTTTCAAAAGAAGGAATGTCGTTGTTGTCATACATCAATAGCTCATTCTATGTTGGAGGGCTATTGCTGTTTGTAGGAGGAATTATCTACATCTTCCGGACAGGATCATTTGATTTTTTCAATAGAAGTATGAGGAAAGTAATTTCTTTTAAGCATACAAAAGAAGACTTGGAGTCCATGCGCTCACCTTCAGAAGTGTTTTCCAAGAGCCCTAGGGTGTTTTTCCTAACTGGAATCCCGATTTTTATTATGATGTTCATCGCAATGGCTTTCTACTATAGTTGAACTTGCATGTCCTGGAGTGTTTATGCACAATGGAATAGTGGTACAACTAGGTATGTGGGTTAAGTAGCACACGACAGTCAGAATGGAGTGGGTTGTGGAATGGAAATTCTTTTGTATGTAAGTGCAGCGATTGCCGCACTATCACTTCTTCTCATCGCAATATTCGTTATCATTACTTTAAAAAGCGCTAAAGCGACGATGAATGAAGTATCCGAAACATTAACAACTATGCAAGGCAAGTTAAACGGGATTACTGATCAAGCAAACGAACTACTTGCGAATACGAACCGCATTACAGAAGATGTAGAACGTAAAATGCAATCATTGAACAGTGTTTCAAAGACAGCTGAAAAATTGGACGATTCAACGGTACATATGAATAAGTCATTTCAATCACTGTCTGAACAGATCAGTAATCCTGATCCAAAGTACAAGGACCTGATGCAGAAAGCGAATACCATTACAGGAATTGCCGCTAGTATCTATTTCCGAGCTAAAAGGGAAAAATCAAAACAAACAAACGCTTCTTATCCCACCAAACAGAACAAACGAAAAAAAGAGAGACTGGACTTACTCCCCTCTCCCCAAAAGAGATTGCCTGAACCGAAACAGAAAAACTAACTTAGAGGTGATGTAGATGGATTGGATGGGTATCGGTGTATTGGTCATCGGAATCGCCTTTGCAGTTTTAGTCGTGATTCTGATCAAACCTCTCAAGAACCTTGGAGATGTAATGGAGAACTTGAAACAGACAACTGAAAAGTTGCCCAATGTAATGGATGACGTAACGGGACAAGCACAGATCGTTTTGAATACGAGTAATGAAACAATTGGTAACGTGAACCAGCAAGTAAATGAAATCACTCCTCTTTTCAAGATTGTTGGAGATACTGGAGAGGCCGCTCGTACTCTTACACAAAGTGCGTTAAGTAAATCGAACACGTTGAAAGAGAATACCGGAGATGCAGCAAACTTAACTCGACGTAAAAAATATCAAGGGTTATATGGTTTCCTGTCATTCCTGTTCTATCTTCAACAAAACAAAAAAGAAATGAAGACAGAAGCTGAACTTCTTAAGAAATAAGTTGTAAGCCGGTGCCAATGAGCACCGGCTTTTTATGTCTGTTTTGATATCAGTTTGGGACGCTCACCTTTATCAAATTTCTCCAAACAAAAACGCCGGCAACTGCCAGCGTTTCTCCAAACTCTTATAAATCCTCTTTCACATACTTACCGGATTTTGCAGCAACCGCTGCTTCTGCTTTCATCCGTTGAATGTCATTTGCCCGTTGCTCCCCTTCACCGAGTAAAGTTCCTGGTCGTGGATAGCTTGACGATTTTTTAATCGCTGTGCTCTTACGTACTGCAAAATAGCCTAGAGCTACTGTTCCATAGAGGCCACCAACCGATTTGTTACGAGTGCTCTCGTCCAAACCGTCTACTTTACGTTTCCCAGCATCTGTCACGTTATGAAGTGAAGCAGTTAAATTGCGTGTCGTATTTCCAACATCACCAACTACTTCAAACATCGGAGTCAAGTTGCCCAATTTCTCATTCACATCAGACAATGTATCATTTGAATGTCGTATCAGCTGTCCCGTTTCACCCAATATTCCTTCCAGTTGGTCTGGCATTTGTTCGAGAGTTTTGTTCACTCCGCCGAGTGTACCTGCAACACCATTCAACACTCGCGCTATGTAAATCGCAAGAATGAGAAAGGCGACTCCTATTAGGAGTACTCCAATTCCGGTTAAACTCATCTTCATCCCTCCATCATTTCGTTACATTTTCAGCTTTCTTCCATGTAGAGAAAAGGCTTGAAGCAAACTCTGCTACCTGGATAAGCCCAACAAAAGGCTTAGTACCTGGTAAATCCGGTTGCTTAGCATAACTCTTAACCATCCCATGTACACTTTCTGAAGCTGTGTACGCAGTATCTCCAAGGTTTTTCGCAGTTTCTGCAACGCTGTTTAAAGCATCTAATTTCATTTGTACATCAGTTGCCGAAGTTCTCGCCTCGACAATTGTCAGCTCTAATTCTTTAATGGAGACATCGGCTTGGTCTGCCATTCGGTTCGCAGTACTCCCAACAGTCGTCAGCAGTCCAGAAATTCGTGATAGTACAATACATAAATAAATTGCGAAGATCGCGAACGATACGGCGAGTAAAAACACGCCAATATGGACAAATGTCATTCAGCAATCCCTCCTTCCTACTTGTGTATACCACAAAATGTGTTGTAGTATGCATCATAATGTCTTGAATCCACTTAAATTCACGCTTTTTGTCCACATTCATATTTTAGCTTACAATAAAGAGAAAGGAGTTGAAAGTTTAGTGTATATTCATGGACAAAATGTTCTTGGAATCCAAGTCGATTCTGAAACGAGATGTGCGCATTATCATAAAGAAATCGACCGTATCGCCATTAAATTTTATTGCTGCAATCAGTATTTCCCTTGTTATGAATGTCATGCACAATGTGGATGTGGTCAGCCAAAGCCATGGCCCAAAAATACCTTTGACCAAAAAGCCGTTTTGTGTGGCGGTTGCGGACACGAGTTAACTGTTGCACAATATTTAAACTGCCAATCCAACTGTCCTAACTGTCACCGTACCTTCAATGCAGGATGCAACCTACATGCACACTTGTACTTTGAAACAGAAAAAGGCTCCTAACAGACGAAGGATTCAATTACCAATTATTTTCGTATAATCTGTTCTCAACGTGCGTTTCAATACTTTCCCACTAGGATTCTTAGGCAACTCGTTTGTGAACTCTACATACTTAGGTATTTTAAATGATGACAATCGTTTTTTGCAAAACTCGATGACCTCGTATTCCTGTATTTTCGAGCCTGCTTTTGGAATGATTATTGCAGTAACTGCTTCAATCCAATAAGAATCTGGAATACTAATGACCGCTACTTCGGACACGCCTTCCATTTCATAAATGACTTCCTCGACTTCCCTACTGGAAACGTTGACTCCACCTGTATTAATCATATCTTTTTTCCGATCCACAATAGTTAAATAGCCTTCTTCATCCATGATACCCAAATCACCAGTATGAAACCAACCTCCACGAAAAGCTTCGGCTGTTTTTTCTGCATCGTGCAAATAACCTTTCATCGCATGCGGGGTTCTGTGGACGATTTCACCGAGTTGTCCCCGAGGAACTTCCTCATCCTGATCATTTACAATCCTTGTTTGCACATTCAAACTAGGCAATCCTGCTGAGCCAAGTTTTCTTAGTTGGTCTTCAGGCTGCAGTGCAGTCGCGAGAGGCGCGACTTCCGTTTGACCATAAAAATTCCAAAGTGATGCACCTGGTAACCGTTCTTTTAATTCTTTCAGGATTTCCATCGGCATAATCGCAGCGCCATAATAACACTTTTTCAAAGAAGACAAATCCCTTTTATCAAAATCCCTATGACGAAGAAGAGCAATCCACACAGTAGGAGGACAGAACAGCAAAGAAGCGCGTTCCTCTTCGATTGTTTGTAAGATTGTCTCGGGTGATGGGAATTCCAGAATAATTCCAGTTGAACCTAAGTAAACACTCGGTCCAAGGAAGACGTGCAATTGCGCACTGTGGTACAGGGGTAGCGCATGTATGACGATATCTTCTGCGCTCATTTTTCCATCGATAATGCTGCTAACATATTCACTAATTAAACTTTTATGGCTAAGCATCACACCTTTAGGCCGCGACTCAGTACCGCTTGTATACAACACCTGTGCAACATCATCGTCTTCGATTTGAATATCCGGGAGAGCGGTGGATTGATCTTTGCGAATGCTGTTTATAGAAGTCCATTGTTCAGGTGCGTATTCATCAGACTGTCCAATGATTACTTTTTTCTCAACTTCGTGTCGTACCAATGATTGGTCCATAATTGCAGTGAATTCTTTTGAAGCAAACACTGCATGAATCCGGGCATGTTCAATAATGTAACTAATCTCGTCTTTAGTGAGCATATAATTGATGGGTACCATTTTCGTTCCAATGCGCGCTAAGGCAAAGTTAAGAACTACAAAATCTAAACTGTTTCTAGACATGACAGTGACAAAGTCACCTTTCTTTATTCCATTCGACAATAGCCCGTGTGCTGTGCGATTTACTAAGACATCCAACTCTTCATAGGTAAGGCGCTGAGTTTTAAAGACAAGTGCAAGCTTTGTTGGAAACCGTTCACTCGTTCGAAGTAGTAAATCACCTAACGTATTTCTTCGTACAGACTGTACATGATCGATAAGTCCATCAACATTGAATTGACTAGTCATCAACATCCTCCTCAATAATAGATACTCATTTTAATGATAATTCAGATAACTAACTAAAACAAGAGGAGCAGATGCTTTTAATAGCAATCTGCTCCTCTTTAAACAATTTGAATTCCCTCTGCTTCCAGCAAAGTTTGAAGTTCACTATATTTGTTTCGACTCAATGGAATATGCTGTCCATTTGTAAGCTCAATTGTATAAGAACGAGCGGTGGAATCCGACTGAACCGAAACAATATGATGTAAAGGCACGATGAACGACTGGTGTGCTCGATAGAAACCATATCCATCGAACATCGTTTCGATTTCTTTCATGGAATCTCCAGATACAAACGAATCCTGAGAAGTGACAATTGATATCTTTCTTCCACTTTTTTCGATATATAAAATATCGCCTACATTCACAATACGAATCCCACCAGAAACTTTCATACCAATCTTATGATTCGGGATAATGGACTTCTGAGGTTCTTGAAAAGACTTTTGAACCGTAGTCATTGTTTTCTCCAACCTGAAAAAGTTGATGGGTTTGATGAGAAAATCGAGCGGTCTGTAGTCATACCCGTCGAGCGCAAATCCTGCATGACCCGTTACAAAAATAATTTCAATGTGAGGATATACTGACTGTATATGTCCAGCTAATTCCAAACCAGTTATATCCCCGATTTCAATGTCTAAAAATAACAAATCCACTTTCTTGGATCTTAAAATGGTCAATGCCGACTTCCCACTATTTACAGTATCAATCAATGAGATGAAAGGAAAAGATTTGAGGTCAGCAGCAAGTAAATCAATCGCTTGCTGGTCGTCATCTACAATCATTGTTCTAATTTGCATGCACTCTTCCCCCCTGAATCTCTTCAATAATTCTCTGTACCTTCTGGTATTCTTACGTGAATGGTCAACCATTCTTCACTCAATTCAGGGAAAATCACACCAAAGTTCGCGGTCACGATTTTTTCAACACCTGCAAGACCAATTCCTTCGTGTGAACTTTTTGTTGAAAAGCCGGATTGGAACATACTCATGATACGTTGATTGTCTGCTGTTGTTCGATTACTAATACGAATCACGTAATGTCTTTTTTCTTTTGTGATTTCTACATGTAGTTTACGCTCTATAACTGGTAGCAATTCAAGTTCTTCCATTGCGTTTTGGATGAGATTCCCAAGAATTTTATTAACATCATACACTGAAACAGGAATTCCACGTAAGTCATCAAATATTGAAAAGTGGATTTCAATTCCATTTTGCTTAGCCAGCTCACTTTGCGTGTTTAGCAGTGCACTCATTGCAGGGTGAGCTAGAGGAAGCAATTCATTGACATCCTGGACTTGTTGAACAACTTGACCAATATAAGAGCTCGCTTCACCATACTCTTCCTTCTTTAAAAGTCCGTATATCGACGTTAAGTGGAAGTTAAAATCATGGCGTTGAGAACGGATTACTGTAAAGAAAGAAAGCATATCTTGCTGGTATTGCTGGTCTAGATAGAATCTTTCTTGTGCCAGCTTTTGCCGAAGAGAAGTTTTTAAATAAACCAACAAGATTGCAAGAAGTAACAGCGACCAGCCTGTGATGAAAAGTCGATAGGCCGGAGTGAAGAATTGCCGGTCATAATACGTATATTGAAAAAAGATCCCCATTACAATAAGTAACATTGCACTAACTAATAAAGTGGACCGATGCATGAATTTAGGTTTATCGTTTGATCCAGATTCTCTGAATACTTCAGCTGGAAGCAAAATCGGCTTCAAACGCACAACCCATAAAATGATTAGCAAATTATTCATGAGTATAAACAGTTCCATCATGAACATGATGAAGAAATCCGTTTCTAATTTAGCCTGTGTAATCGCTAATTCAAAAAGATTTCGTTGAATCACATAGACAATTGCTATCTGATAAGTCCATCCAAGTAAAATCGAAAAACATGCTTGGAGGATCGGCATACGCACGAACCATACGAAAGCAGGTAGTAAAAGGATATATATGATGCTCGGGTCAAGGTCAGACCCTGTAAAAAATTGAAACGCTTCGAAAACAATAACTGCGGCTATTACAGAGAGGATTACTTTCACTATCGATTTGAACGGATGAATGCCTACTGCTGATTGTGCTAGAAAGAGCCCTGTAAAAACTGTAATGGTTAAAAAAATCCCCGAAAGAATACCCATGTATTCATCACCTTGTCAACTAATGTTGTTCGAATTATACCATATCAAGAGGAATCGGCGAAATCATGCAAATAAAAAAACTCTTCTCCCTTTACGGAAGAAGAGCTTCGGTTATTCAGGCATAATCGTGCAGACTGTCAAACGCTCTTCGTCAATCCATGAAAAGAGGAATGTTTTCCAATCGTCGAGTGTCAGTTGCTGAATTGCTGGGATTGTTTCAAAGTAGGACAACCCTCGATTGCGATTCCAGATCATACCTTGTGCATTATTTTCAATGGAATTCATACGTCGCAAGGTTTTTCCAATTGTACGCTTTTTCAAGCGCTCGAACTGCTGTTCTTCTAGATCAGCTGATGATAAAGACTTCAACTGCTTCTTAATCTGTTCAGCAAGTAGTTCAGGGTGAGCGGAATTACTGCCAATCATGGTGAATCCGAAGGTTTTATCAATCACAGATGTGTAAATAAATGATGAATCAATTAGCTCCGATTCAGCAAGTTCTTGATAGAACGTACCGCTCCTACTATAAAAGTAATCAAGTGTCATATTCGTTAATAGTTTACGCATTCCAAGTTCTTTTGATGGGATTTCGCCGACATACTCCTTAATTCCAATCATCATCTTAGGCACACTTACATTCATGTGAAGGATTTGTTGTGACTCATGAACTTCTTTCTGCTCGTTAGGATATACACGAGTAAACGGACCGATTTCAGGGAACTTTTTCAACTCCTGATTACTCCGGATTGCAGTCATCATTTCCTCAGTATCAAAATTCCCTGAAACAGCGAGTGTCATATTCGTCGGATGATAAAATGTCTCATATGCAGTTAGTAGTTGTTCCTTCGTCATATTATTAATCGAGTCAAGTGTACCCAGTACTTCATGACGAACAGGATGTTTTGCAAACAAAGATTCTTGGACGGCTAAGTAGATCCGTTGTTCAGGTATGTCTGCATACATTTGATACTCTTGACTAATAATTCCTTTTTCTTTATTTACTGTATCATCTGTCAGATATGGATCTTGTACGAAGTTCAAAAGTAACTCTACATTTTCAATTTCGTTGCCAACAGTCGTGAAATAATAAGATGTTTCAGAGTCGTTTGTATACGCATTCGCATCAGAACCAAGCTTACCAAATTCCGTGTATACATCATGATCGCCTTTATCGAAAAGCTTATGCTCTAAATAATGGGCCGTTCCTGAAGGAATTTGCACAGCTTCCGTCTCATTGTAAGGAATGAATTCTAAATCCGCCCCTCCGAAATCTGTGGTGAAAATACCGAACGTTTTGCTTAGCGTTTTTTTAGAGATCAAAATGACATTTAATCCGTTCGGCAGTTGTTCATTATAAACTACTTCATCAATAGTTGTGAAATTCAATTTCTCCATTATTCTTCCCCCTTACTCGTTAAGAAGAACGTCGTATCACGCTCTAACTTACTAGTAGCCCTTTGAATATCCTCACGAGTAATAGATTTAAATTTTTCTATCATGTCTTGTGGTGATTTCAGGGTACCGGTTAGGATTTTCTGATACTCTGTTGCAATAATTCCAGCGATCCCGTCCAACGCCTGCTGATAACTGCCAATCATCATGGCTTTAGTATCTTCAAGAACTTCATCGGAGAATGTACCGGCCTTTAAGATAGCTACTTGTTCATCAATAATTTCAACTGTCTTTTCATAATCTTTTGGAGCAATTCCACAGAAGATGATCATCTTATCACTGTATAGATCTAAGTCCGCACCAACGTAGTAGGCTAAACTATGCTGTTCCCGAACAGTTGTAAACAGCAAAGAACCCGCATGTCCACCAAGAATCATACTTCCAATCATAAGTGCTTCAAAATCCGCGTCCGTAAAGATAGTTTGAGTTCGATACCCAATGTGCAATTTAGCTTGCTGGATTTCATCCGACTCACGAATAGTTTTAGGCTTCTCTACCAATTTCACATCACTTGGTAATGCTGCACCTCCACTTAAACGTTTGTCACTTCCGTCAGGTACTCCTGACAAAACTGTTCCAATAAGTTCTTTTGTCTCTTCTGGATTAACATCGCCAGCAACGAATACGTCAATTCTCGCTGTTTCCAAAAGATTTTTGTATGTAGCATAAAGTCCAGTTTCTGAAATCTTATCAATGTCCTCTAGATAGCCACTTGGATGAATCGAATACAGTTCGCCGATTGCCATTTCATCTATTAAACGCTCTCCAGCATATGATGATTTATCATCCTTACTGGCCTTTAGGTTTTTTCGTAACTTCTCTTTTTCTTGAGCAACTGTGTTCTTGTCGAATCCAACTTGACTTATTTTGGGGTTGAATAACAACTCGTTCAGAAAACCGAATATGTTCTCCTCAAGATTATTTTCGTTTTCAATAAATCGCTCATTCGCATACTCCATTTGAACCGTCAGAATATGACAGTTACCTGAGACGCTTTGGTACAGTTGAAGTGATGCTCCATATAAGTCATCAAGCTCATCCTGTATTGCACTAGCAGTTGGAAAACGCTTAGTACCGGCTCTCAAAACTCCTGGAAGTAAATTCCTTTCCGTTATTGTAGCCCGATCAACTAACGTTTGAAATTTCAGTTCTACAGTTACTGTTTTGAAGTTTTTGCTTTCAAGTACATGCACGTGCAAATTATTCTTAATGGCCTCTGCCGATTTTGGTATGCTCATGATTGTTCCTCCATTTCTATAGTAGCTAATTAAAGAGCCGACATAGCCTGATTGCAGGGACTATGCCGGCGTGTAATCCTATTATTTTTGACTGAAGTCGTTTACCATCACGTCATATACTTTGTCTCGATCAGGATGTCCGTCAGCGATAAAGTATAGGAAATCATCTTTTGTTTCCATTGGAATTTGTCCCTCTTGTCCTTCGAATTCCATTGTCACTTCGCCTTTTTCTCTTGCTGATTTCAAGTTTTCACTGTCCGGTTCCAACATGTAAACTTGGAAAGGAAGCATATCTTCACCATTAATGACAACATTCATGACTTGTGTTGTGCCATCGATATCTGCAAATCCAGTTGTTTTCTCGCCAACTTCTAATCCTGCATCTTTGAGCAAGTCTAGGATTTGGTCAAAATTCGCATCCGTCGGGTCTACGTTCTCATCACTTGTGTCTGCTCCATCATCTGTTGCACCTGAATCCGCCGCTTCAGTATCCGGTTTCGCGGTTTCGTCTTTTGCAGTGTCCCCTCCACAAGCTGCTAATGCTCCCGCCACAATCATCATCATGAAGACTAAAAATGCTTTTTTCATCGCTATCATTTAAAACACCCCTTTTAGTTTTTTGCTTTATGCCATTTACGTAGCTGACAGCAGGTCGTTTTTCTCATTTTGAATCTCGATTAAATCCCCATACAATTTGTTTGTTCTTATCAATTCCGCATGTGTTCCAGATGCTTCAACAAGGCCGTTGTTGACAACAATGATATGATCCATCTGCTTCATCGTCCGTAAATTATGACTGATCAATGCAGTTGTTCTGCCTTTCATCAGTAAACGAAGTGCGCGATTGATTTCATGTTCACTTTGCGCATCCAGACTCGCCATGGCTTCATCCAATAGTAAATACTCAGGATCCATGACAAATGCTCGGGCAATTGCAATTCGCTGACGTTGACCGCCTGAAAGCTTTGTACCGAACTCACCGACGTCTTTATCCAACCCTTCAGGAAATTCACGGATGAACTCTTCTGCAGAAGCATATCGAGCTGCAAGCCAAACAATGTCATCTCCAACATCTTCATGAATACCGTATAGAATATTTTCCCGGATTGTTCCTGAAAGCAACGGAGCACTCTGTGAGACAAAGGCAATACCTGAGCGCCATTCATTCAAATGGACCTTTTCAGCTGGCGTAGTACCGATCAGTACTCGACCGACATTCGGTTCATACAGTCTTTCAAGCAATGCGAATATTGTAGATTTACCTCCGCCACTCGGTCCAACAATCGCAGTTAGTTTCCCCTTAGGAATCGTCAAATTGACATTGGTCAACGCGAGACGTTGGTCATAGCTGAACGAAACATTCTCTAACGTTAGATCCGCATCAGACTGCGTCGCTTTTTCTCTGAACGTATACGTGCGATCCCGCTTTTCTTCTCCGGCTTCTTGAATTTTAGCGATTTCTGCAGAAGCACCCTTTGCTTGTTTAAGTGTTTGCCAGAACAGTCCGTACTGCAATACATTGTTGTGGATGAACTGTACATATAAGTAGAACGAAATGACCTGGCTGACTTTCATGTCCCCTTTAGAAACCAAGTACCCGCCATAAACAAGAACCGTTCCTACTACAATCGCCTGGACACTTTGCATGAGTGGTTCTGCAAACAGGTCAACAAATGCACGTTTTTTATCTGCTGTATATTGGTTTTCAATCACTCGGCTCGACTTTTCAAATTCAAAATCCTCTTTACCAAATGTTTTGATGAGTCGGATCTTAGGGAGACGTTCTGCAAAGAATGCAGTCATATTGGACAATTGATTTTGAACTCCATGTTGTGTTCTTTGTGTGAAATGCCCCACAACAATTGATACAATAACGATATAAGGTATTACAGGTAAGAGAGCCAGTGTCAATTTAACATTCATGCCATACATGATGACAAATGAACCAACCAAGCTATAAGTTGTATTAAAAAGACTCGTAAAATCCGAAATTGAGCGGTCAATATAGGATGGATCGAGTGTCACACGACTGATCATATTTAAAGATTTGTTATCTCTGTACTCTTTCATAGGCAAACGAATCAGTTTTGGCCATATGACTCTCTGGATATTCCTTTTGGTAATTGGGCTCGTCATGAAAACAAAGAAAGATGAGATTGTCACAAGTGCTACGCTACCAATATTCATATAGACGTATTTCATAACAATCTCTTTATCAAAAATGTTCCCTTCCATAATTTGCTGGATGACAAGTGGCATACTGAGCAATAGCGTTGTCGTCGCAAGGGAAGACACAATCTGGAAAAAGTATAGATGCCAAGGCAGTTTTGATGTTTTAATAAGATGGAAGAATTCCCCCCAAGAGCTTCTGCGTTTCAGATCATTCATTGCTGATTCCCCCGTTCTTTCTACAAGCAGTCATCAGCCCTCAGTTGTATTATTCAAAAACTCAACAAACTGTCTATATAAATCGCTTTCTCTCAGAACTTCATCATGTGTACCTGTTGTTTCCACTTTCCCTTCATTCAATAGAATGATTTGGTCTGCATTGCGAATGATCGATAGATCGTGAGCAACAACGATAGCTGTTCGACCTTCCATCAATACGCTCATTGCTGCCTGAACCGCTTTTTCAGATTTGACATCAAGACTTGCCATTGCCTCGTCAAGTAGCAAGAAGTCAGAGTTCCTTAAGAACGCCCTTGCGATTGCGATGCGCTGACGCTGTCCACCAGAGAGACTGGATCCACCTTCACCTACAGACGCATCAAACTTATCCGGCTGTTCGTTAATGAAGGTTAAGATATTGGCATTTTCTGCAGCATTGATGAGTTCTGACTCCGATACTTCGCGTTCAAGTCCGTACATGATATTTTCACGGATCGTACCAGCAAATAGCGGGCTATCTTGAGCTACATAGCTGAATAGTTTACGCCAATTATTTAAATGGAATTTCTCAATCGGTGTTCCGCCGAAACTAATCTGTCCATCATTTGGATGATACAGCTGTTGAAGGAGCGCCAGGATAGTTGACTTTCCTCCTCCACTCGGGCCAACAATGGCAGTTACCTTTCCGTAAGGGACCGTAAATGAGACTTCATCAAGAACCAGTTTATCTCCATATGCAAACATCACGTGATTGAACTCAAGATCGAGCTGATTGCTGTCTACTTCCTGTTCGCGGTGGTATTGTTCGAGATCGTTTTCAACGAGATGGGCAATACGTGATGTCGCTCCTTGGCTTTGTTTAATTTGCGTATACATCAAGCCGAACGTTTCCAGCATGCCGAAATACATCCCAACGTACATAAAGAAGGCGATCCAGATCTGAATTGTGATAGTCCCTTGAGTGACCAAGTAAATCCCGAACACAATCACGAACAATTCCATCACTAGGTTCAGTATGCTTGTAAGCGGTGTATTCACCCATGCAGTCAACGAACGTTTCATGTTTGCTCTATAGTAAAGCTGGATGTTATCTTTTCCACGTTCTGTTTCTTTTTGTTCATTCGCAAATGATTTGATCAACGGGATACTCACGAGTAATTCCGAGAGAAATTGAGTCAAACCAGCAAGACGATTCTGCGTATATTTGTGTGTCCGATAATTCCATTTACCATAATAGATGATGGATAATACATAGACCGGTGTATATAGCAGCAAACCAGCACTTAAGCGCCAATCGTAGCCATAAAGAACTTTGGCGATGTAAACTGTCCCATAAATCATACCGACAAGTGCTGGAAATAACCCGGATATGACTGCACTGATTTGAGAAGTATCATTTACCGTACGACTTATCATCTCACTAGGTTTAACATCGTCATATAATTTGATTGGCGATCGCATGAGACGATTCCAGATCAGTTTCCGATACCGAATATCAATCTTATATGAAGTAATTTTTGCGATATAACGGATAATCCCTGAAAATAATACCCGAACAACAATAACTACGACTACACCTGTAATCACTGTGGATGTAATAACCCCCGAAGCAACTTGCGCAGTATAGGCTGGTAGTAGAAGACCTAATGTAATATCCGCAATATTGAGTAACGTAAGAAATCCTAACCAGAACCATGGAAGCTTGGTTTTAAACAAGAGACGTATATATGATTTCCACATGCCGCTCTCTTGTTGGCGTCGGATATCTCGCTTCACACTTTTTTGAGTAGCCGTCACCAAGATGGTTCACACCCTTTCGCTTGGAAGTACATTTTCCGTTATAGTACTTGTTGGACTCTCCGTTCAATTTCCTCAGGATCGTAAATCCCAAGAATACTATCGACAGATTTCCCGTCTTTTACGATGACAATTGTAGGGAAACCCATGACGTCATAAGTTTTGATATGTTCATTTGCTTCATTCATCAAATCGTCAAAGTCCACATTGTGCTGAATGATTTTTACTTGCTCACCAAACTTTTCATCAATGTCTTTCAGAATTGGTACAAGCAATTCACAAGGACCGCATCCGTCTGTTGTAAAGTCGATCACAACAGGTACCTCACTGTTCAATACTTCATTATTAAAATCCTCTTTGTTTACTTGGCGTAATTCACCCATGTGTAACTCCTCCTGTTAATAATTATTAGTAAAACAATCTTTCAAACTTTCTGAATACTAAAGTTAGTTTACGTCTAGAATGTTCGTAATTCAATACCTCCTGCGTACCTTGGCAGATTGGGTGCTCATTCTGTCCGAATTCAGGTTGATATGGTCGAAAAAAATCAGGTGTAGCAATGCCAGAACAACACGGCAAGGCTACACCTGATTTCGTATTACTTTTCAGTTTGTTGTTTTGCTGGTAAAGAATCATTTGCAGAGACAAGTGGAATCGCACGTAAAAATACTGCAACGATTACGCCAGCTACCATGATACAAGCAGCCACAAAGAAAGTTGTCGTAATTGCTTCGCTGAATATCCCTTTAACCGTTCCAACCAGCTGTTCTGCAATCGGTTGAATATCCGCTGGTAGACTTGCTTTTAGTTTTTCAAGTCTTGGGACATCCAATAAAATCTCAGGATTCATGAGCTGACCGATTTTATCAGCTTCTTCAGGAGGCAAAGTAGATAGCGCTCCATCGCCCTGACCTGAGAATTCAGAGGTCATCTTTTTTGTCATGACTGAACTCATGATAGCTCCGAAAATCCCGATTCCGACAGTGTTCCCAAGAGAACGGAACAACTGCGAGGAGGCTGAGGCAACACCAAGTTGTCGCAAGCTAACCGCATTTTGTACTGTGAGTGAAAATACGGGCATGCTGAGTCCTAGACCAATCCCAACGATACACAAATAAGTAATGAGTAACGCAACTGGTGTGTTGATAGTAATGAAACTCATTAAAAAGATGCCAATGGCTCCAATAGCTAATCCTATGATGGCCAACCCTTTATATTTCCCAGTTTTCGTCATGAAACCTCCGGCGAACGTCGTTGCAAACACCATTGTAATCGACATTGGCATCATAATATATCCTGATCCACTAGGAGAAATTCCTTTTACACCTTGGATGAAGAACGGCGTATAAATCATAATCCCCATCATACCCGCGCCTAATAAAAACCCAGCGATATTGGACATGGTAACAATGTCATTTTTAAATAGTGAAAGTGGCAAAACAGGGGTTTTGACTTTGCTTTCAGTAATTATGAACGCTATCAACGCTATAATTGTCAATGCAAAGAGTCCAATGATCTGCCAAGAAGACCATGCGTATTTGCCTACTCCTTCACCTGCCAAGCTGAATGCAAGCAAGAGAGATACAATCGTAACCGTTAAAAATAGAGATCCGAAGTAATCGATTGACTCGCCTTCTCTTCTCGGCACTTTAGGGAACAGTTTTGCAATCAACACAAATGCTACTACTCCCAGAGGCAAGAAAATCCAGAAGACCCAATGCCAATCGAGGTGATCGACTATGTATCCTCCCATCAAAGGTCCAAGGACACTGGAAACCCCAAAGATTCCACTCATTGCCCCCGTCCATTTCGCCCGCTCTCTTGGTAAATATAAATCCCCAACTGCAGTAAACGCGGTAGACATAATAACACCGCCACCGATTCCTGTGATACCTCTGAAAATGATGAGTTGGAAAATCGTCGACGAAAATCCTGACAGGAACGCACCGACCATAAAGATTCCGATACCCGCAAGTAGAAACGGTTTTCTACCGTAAATATCAGACAGTTTCCCTACAAGGATCGTTGCAACAGCCATAGTCAGCAAGTAAATCGTGATGACCCACGTGTAATAATCCATTCCGCCAAGACGTGAAATGATTCGTGGCATGGCAACGCCGATAATCGTTTGGTTGATAGCTGAGAAAAACATCGCCGTCATGATTGCAATCATAATGGTCACTTTTTGCTTCGCTGTTAAGTGATTCATTTTTCAGTTCCTTTCATATTCGATATATTTCCAGCTGCCTGTTCAAAAATCTCGATAATTATCGGTAATTGTTCTTCATTTAGATGACTAAACGCTTCGGTCATCTTCGTTCTACCAACCTCGCGCAACTGCTGTAGCATTTCTCTTCCTTCGTCAGTGATTCCCAAATAGACAATTCGGCGATCCTTTTCATCACGGATTCGAGTCACATATCCATGATCGATGAGTTTGTCTGAAGCAGCGGTCACAGCTCCAGCTGTCAATCCGAGAATTTGCGCCAGCTCCGACATTTTCAATGGCCCTTTACGTGCTAGTGTAAATACTAAGTGAGACTGCGATCCTGGTAAATGTGATTCAAAAACTTGCTTCCACATCTTCCCCATTTCCCGAGTCACATTCCAGAATAATTCTTCAAACCTTACAAAATCCTTTGAACTTCTTTCGGGCATAATGCGCCACCTACTTTCAAATCTATTTCACTCGTTAAATACTTTAATCATTGAAGTATTTATTAGTATAAGTTCTAATAAGATCTGCGTCAACCCTTTAAGAGGCTTTCAATGGAAATGACCGTGAGTAAGCGGTATGATATAAACACTAGAGTCTACTACATCGTATTATGGAAAGAAGGATTTTGACATGAATGAAGCTGCCCTACAAAAAGATGCGATGCGCGTTTTAAAAGCAACGAGCCGTACATTCTACATACCGATTAAATTACTGAACCCAACTCTTCGTAAAACGGTCGGCTCTGCTTATCTATGCCTCCGTGCAATTGATGAAATCGAAGACCACGAACAACTAGATCCTGTGAAAAAGACTGCTTTACTTCGAGCTACAGCTGAACTTCTTCGAAACGGATTCAACGAAGCAGACTATGATGAACTCTTAAAACCTGTTCAAGGCCAGTTACCTGAAGTGACACTCCGTTTAGCCGATTGGCTCGCTGTATGTCCACCGGAGTTGTATGAAAATGTCCGCAATGTCACTGCAATTATGGCGGATGGTATGGCAAAATGGGTTGAAAAAGATTTCCAAATTGAAACAAAAGAAGACTTGGATGAGTATACGTACTACGTCGCAGGACTTGTAGGTGTCATGCTCTCAGACATTTGGGAGCAATACGATGGCACAATCACCGATCGCGAGCTAGCTATCGGGTATGGTCGCGGCTTGCAAGCAGTCAATATGTTGCGTAATCAGGACGAAGACGCAGAACGAGGTGTCCGCTTCTTACCAGAAGGATGGACGCGTGATGATTTGTTTGACTACGCCAGAGAAAATCTAGACATGGCGGATGCATATATGAAGCAGATCGAAACGAAAAACATCATGTTGTTTTGCAAAATCCCCTTAGCACTCGCGAAAAAGACATTGTCTGCGCTTGAAAAAGGCGATGAGAAGATGAAACGCGACGAAGTGAATGCAACGGTAGATGAAATTTTAAAAGAGACCACGTAAAAAAGAGCAGCTGCGGCTGCTCTTTTTCGTTTGGTGATCGCTAGTGTTGGCGTGCTGATCGTAAATCGTGGATTTTGCTCATAAACTCTGGTTTGTGATCATAAATCCCAATTTCCGCTCTTAAACTCTGGATCGTGCTCATAAATCTCACATTCCGCTCATAAACACTGGATTGTGATCATAAATCTCGATTTCCGCTCATAAACTCTGAATCGTGATCATAAAACTCACATTCCGCTCATAAACTCTGGTTTGCTCTCATAAATCCCGCATTCCGCTCATAAACGCTGGATTGTGCTCATAAATCTCACATTCCGCTCATAAACTCTGGTTTGCTCTCATAAAACTCACATTCCGCTCATAAACTCTGGTTTGTGCTCATAAATCCCGCATTCCGCTCATAAACTCTGAATCATGCTCATAAATCCCGCATTCCGCTCATAAACTCTGAATCATGATCATAAATCCCGCATTCCGCTCATAAACTCTGAATCGTGATCATAAATTCCAATTCCCACTCATAAACCTGAACTTGTCATTAAAAATCTATCATCATATTACTCATTTAATGAAAACTTCCAGCTCCACAGAAGCAGGCTACACATCAGTTTCCTCCACCTAATGGCTTGAGTCGACTTTCAATTTCCTCGCGTCGAGATTCTAGGAATGGCGGTAATGCTAAGGACTCACCCATAGTTTCAAACGGTTCATCAGTATCAAACCCAGGTCCATCGGTTGCGAGTTCAATCGTCAAGCCATTAGGATCCTTAATATAAACTGAGCGGAAATAGAATCTGTCGATGAATCCAGAATGCGGGACCTGCATCTCTGTAAGTCGAGCAATCCACTGTGAAAGTTCTTCCTGATCTGCTGCACGTAATGCAACATGGTGCACACTCCCACGTCCTGGTCGTTCAGTCGGTAAATCCGTGCGCTCTTCAAGAATAAGCTCAGCTCCGGTTCCCCCTTCTCCTGTTGAGTAAACGACAACATCACACTGGCCGTCTCTATCAGAAGGATAGGTAGCAACTGGTCTAAATTTCAGAACTCCCTCTATTAACTGTCTTGTCAATTCGCCATTCGCAACTGTTAAAGTGACTGGTCCAAGACCAATAATCCCGAATTCCTTAGGGATTTCATCATGAACTTGAGGTGATCCTCCCACAACTCCCACATTTGTTTCATCAGAAACAAGCATAAGTCGCTGTCCTTCAGTATCTGTAAAACGAATCGTCTTTCGTCCCACTTGTTCTGTTATCTCTTCTTGTTTAACTCCATACTTTGTAAATCGCTCTTGCCAAAATTGTAACGCTTTGTCGGACGCAACTCGTAATGAAGTTAATGAAATACTATTTGTTCCAGTTCGCGTAGCACCGGCGCGAGGAATTTCAAAAAACGTTAACTCTGTTCCCGGATTCCCCGCCTCATCTGCGTAGAACAAATGATACATCGAAGGAGCATCCTGATTAACTGTCTTTTTCACAAGACGCATCCCCATGACTTCTGTATAAAAATATAAATTATCTGCAGCATTAGCAGTAATCGCTGAAACGTGATGTATTCCTTTTAGTTCCATTAATAAATTCCTCCCTCATATCTCGCGGAAATTACTCTTAATTCAAGATAATAATACCCAAATTTATATTCAAACACAAATAAAACGAACTGCTAAGGCAGCTCGTCTAATTTTGTTTGTTCTAGTTTCTGAAGAAAATCTTGAATTTGTAGCCGTGATTGAAGACGGAACACCTTTTTTCCTTCTTCTACATATCGTCGCATCCGTCCCCGCATATCCACTTTTCGCCGTCTATACGTAGTTACGATATACTTAAGGAATTCCCAGTCCAATTTCTCAGGACATTCTTTTCCCATATCAGGTCTCGTTTGACGATGATATCGAATCCGTCGTTTGACTACACGATACAAGCACAGGTAAAGAGGGAGTTCCAAATAAACAACGGTATCCGCATACTTTTCTCGCACTGGCAGTGTTCTGGAATAGTTTCCTTCTATAACCCAAGTAGCACCCAAGGTCGCATCTACTTGTCGCTGTTGAAAAACCTCATCGCTAACCTCTTTCCAACCAGGTTCAAAATATAAACTATCCAAATATGTAACTGGATAATTAAGCTTTTCTCCCAAGGTCCGGGCGACTGTCGATTTCCCAGCACCCGCAGATATGCCCATCACTAGAATCTTTCGCATAACGACCTCCTCATTTATTGCCCACCTTGCTTTCGCTGTGCAAATTCAAAATCTCCATCATGTACAGTCATCTTTTTTTGATCAATCCATGCAATCTTCGTAAATAGTTTTTGCAGAAAATAACGATCGTGACTCACAGCAATCATTGTACCTTCAAAATTCTCAAGCGTATCTTCCAGGACTTCCCGACTCTCAATATCCAGATGATTCGTCGGTTCATCTAAAATAAGCAAGTTAATATTTTGTTGCATGAGCTGCGCGAGGCGAAGTCGCATCTTCTCTCCTCCACTTAAGTCTTTCACTTTCTTAAAAACGTCATGACCATAAAACAGAAACTGCGCGAGAACGTGTCGAGCATCGGGTTCCGTCATCGATATTTCTTCACGAAAGGCATCTATCAAACGCAATTCATCGTTTAGCGTTTCAAATTGCTGAGCCAAGTATCCGATTGTGACATTGCTGCCTATGTGAATTCGACCTTCAGACGGCATTAACTGGTTCAATATCATTTTCAAAAGTGTGGACTTCCCGGTTCCGTTATTTCCAACTATCGCTAAACGGTCTTGCCAATATACAGATATTGAAATCCCATCAAAAATCGGTGGCTGTTCTAAGGAAAAGCGATGTGTTAACTGTTCGATCCGCACGACTTCTTTTCCGCTACGGTCACTTGCTTCTAAACGCAGTCGCATCGCTTTCTCCGTTTTCGGCTTTTTTACGACCTCAATTCTTGCAAGCATTTTCTCCATGGTCTTCGCCTTGCGGAATAGATCCGGATTTGGGGGCGACGCTTCATTTGCCCATTGACGAAGTCTACGAATTGCTTCCTTGATCTTCTTGATTTTCTTTTGTTGCTCTTTGTACTCCGAAAATTGTTGTTCCAATTTAGCTTCACGATTGAATAGAAATGCATCATAATTCCCGTGACTCAGCCAACATTGTCCGTCTTCTAACTCAATGACTTTTCCAACGACACGGTTCATGAATTGGCGGTCATGAGAAACGAGTACGACTGTCCCTGGGAATTGTTGAATGTGTTGCTCCAGCCATTCAATCGCAGATAGATCTAGATGATTTGTCGGTTCATCCAGAAGAAGGATATCCGGGTTTTTCAGCAAGATTTGACCCAACATCACTTTTGTTTTCTCTCCACCGCTTAACGCATCAAACTTCTGCTGGAAGAAGTGCGTAATCCCTAATCCATTCGAGATGCTCGTTAACTTGGATTCCATCTCGTAGCCGCCAAGTTCCATAAACGTCTCTTGTAGTTCTCCGTATTGACTAAGAATTCGTTCTGATACGTCAGTAGCCATTTGTAATTCAAGATCTTTCATGCGGCGTTCGATTGCTAACAGCTCACTAAACGCCTCTAGCAAAACATCTTTAACATGGTGATCTGGATAGGAAGGAATCTGATGCAAATATCCGATTTTGCTGTCCTTCGCTTGAATAATGCGACCCTCGTCAGGAGATTCAACTCGCGCAAGCAAACTTAATAGTGTCGTTTTTCCACAACCGTTTCGCCCAACGAGTGCAACATGTTCTCCGGACTTCACTTCCATGGTTAGTTGTTCCAATATAACTGTACCGCCAAAAGATTTTGTTAGATTTTCCGCTTTAATATGCATTGTGAGTGCCTCCAGGAGCGCACTGATTTCGGGCAAACAAAAAAGACCGCCCGTTAACAAGCAGTCTTTTCGTGAAAAGAATGAAGTTAATCAGTTGCGCTTTGATTTTTTGGTTTTGTAAAAATGGACATACGTATCCCGTTCTCCAAAAGATCGAAAGTTATGACACGTGCAAAATACATAGCAGTATCTACTTGTACACCTGTCAGCGCGACTGTCTTGTTCATTCTTTCCACCTCCGTTCAGATTAGTTAATATTAGTCTACCACGATATTGATTGACTTGCAAGAAAACTCGGATCGTAAGAAATCATTTACTTCCGCCTACATATTTCTCTACATATTCATCATACGTGATGACTTCAATGGCATCTGACCAATGGAGGACCGTTTCCACAAAATCCTTTATGTCAAATCCTTTCATACCATACGTTTCACCTGTATTCATCGTACCTGTCGCGTTTTCAATATAGGTTACCTTATATCCCCGGTCAAAGGCAGCGATGGATGTGAACATACAGCAATATTCCGTGTTAAAACCCGTGATAATCAGATGATCCACATCAGCTTCCTTCAAACGCTCGGCTAAGTTCGTTTTGTAAAAAGAACTAGGCGTCCGTTTTTCAATCACGATATCAGCGAACTCCTTCACCGCGTCATGTAATTCGGTCCCTTCTGATCCTTCTAACAGGGAACTTCCTTCCTCATTATCGAGATGCTTCATGAAGAAAATAGGAAGATCCTTAGTTTTAAATTCAAGAATTGTTTTTTGAATGAACGCAAGTTCCTCGGTAAAGTCCCCGTAGTTCACAATACCATTTTGCACATCGATAACTAATAGTGCTTTCATCAATGATCACCTACCTCTTTTTAGACTGTACGCACTACTCCTTCATAGCCATTTATTAATTAGGAAGATCCAATTGCCATGAAACGCCAAAACGATCGTTCACCCATCCAAATTGTTGACTGAATCCATAATTGTCTAGCGGCATGAGTGCTTGTCCATCCTTCACAAGATTTTCGTATAAGTGGCTAATTTCCTCTTCAGAATCACATTTGATGTAGATCGAAAAAGAAGGGGTAAAGGTAAACTGATGAGCTACATTACTGTCTATGCACATGAATTCTTGTCCTTTCAATGAAAACGTCGCTTTCATGACGCTACCTTCATCGCCTGATTGACCTTTACCATATCGGGTGATGTTGCTAATTTCGGATTCCGCTATTAGTGATGTGTAAAAGATCATAGCCTCTTCTGCGTTACCATCTTGAAACATTAGGAAAGGTGTTACTTTTCCCATCGACTACCACTCCTTTCAGTATATTTAAAACCTTATTCCACACGCCTATTATTCACTTTTTTCTATCACTGCAAAGTAATTCTCTTCTGGATCTGCAAAGTTAAAAACGCGTCCAGACGGCATGCTTACTAATTCGCCTACAGTCACTTGCTTGGTGGTGAGTTTCTCATAAAGTTCGTCTAGCTTGTCCGTCACAAACATAATAGAAGGTGTTCCCACATTCAATTCTGGTTGCATCTTCGATATAAGCTCTTTGTCGTGAAGAACGATACTTGTTTCTGAATCATTCGTTGGTGCGATTTCAATCCAACGCATACCTTCTCCGTTGTCTTCCTCTGAAATGACACTGAAACCTAAATCCTCCACCCAAAACCTTTTTACTTTATCTTGATCAGAAACGTATACCATAACTTGACCAATTTTTTGAATCATAATTCCGCCTCCTTCAGATGTTTGCAGCTTCCATTATATCAATAACTAGTGGAATTCTTCATTCATTCGTTGCCAACTCTTGATAGTCCTTTATTTTAGTGGAGGTGCCAAAGGATTACCTCACATCCCCTTGGCACCTTTGCAAACTCTAAATACATGTATGATGAGGATCTATTAGAGTTATAGGACTAAAATACACGATTTACGAGTCCAAACTTAGTTCCATCAGACAACTCACTTCAGTAAACCCTAGATTCTCGTAAAGGTACTTTGCATCATTTCCTTTGAACACGTTTAATTGAACCGAGTCATAGTTTGCTTCGTTGAACTTTTTGATTGCTTCCTGACAAAGTTTTCTGCCTATCCCCTGTTTGCGGTACGCAGGGAGTACATAAAGTTCGGATATGAACCCTTTCGATTCCTGAATATGGACATCGCGTATTTCTCCTGTTCCAATCCAACCTTGAACCGTTCCCTCTGCCACATAAACCAAATAATCGAAGTCATTATAAAAAAAAGGAGCTAGGGGTGTGAGTTCACTTTCTGGGTTCTTGTCTAAGTAACCTGCTGTAGCTTCTGACATTACAGCTTTCCAATGAGATAAAATCACTAACATTTCTTTCTCCTTAGCCAATCGAATCTCCATTATTCCCCTCCACTCTTTTACTTCGTGCATTTAAAAATACGTACACCTAATTGGTCCTTATAGTTTTCCGTCAATACCACGTGCCGGTTTAAAATATCGTGAAACGTTTCATCTATCGATTCTGATAGTGAAAAATCAGTGGCAGTTTCAATGTCATCAATATCGGTCTCTAGTTCAGGAACTTCGATTGACTCAATTGTTAAACCTGCCGCAAGAAAAGCCCTCATCCATTCATTCACAGACCAAATTTGATCCATCCCGTAAAACTCTGTGATCTCTTTCCTCCCATCAGCGCTCAACGGTTGTTCTAAAACCATTTCGATTGCGAAAAGCTTTCCGTTGTTTTTTAAGACTCTTGTCAACTCAGGAATACTAATTGTGAGGTTTGTAAAAGAAATTACCGACTCAGAGAGGATCACGTCAATCGAACCTTCTTCATAGGACAAACTTTGTACATCTGCAACTTCGATACATATATCTTTCTGCAAATTCACTAAACGTTCCCTAGCTTTTTCGACCATCAATGGATTTAAATCTACTGCTAGAACCTGACAATCAAATTCTTTTGAAAGATATGCAGCTGTTTGCCCCGTCCCGCATCCTGCGTCCAACACAACCATGTTTTCATCGAACCTTTCATTGGCTAACAAATTTTTAGTGAGTTGAAGACCTCCTGGATGAGCTCCTCCTATCCCAAATGCCGCTAGACAATCTAAGTATGTTTTCCCCAAACACATTCACTTCCTCTCCTGCTATAGATATGCAAATACGCGCTAGAAGAACAATCCTCCTCATCCATAAACCCGGTTACAAGAGTCCTCTAGTGAACAAATGCATACACTATTATTAGGAGGAGTGCTGCGATGCCTGTTATGAGAACAAATGAGTGGCTGATAGACCATTATCATGATCCTGTAGAGTTATGTAAAAAGGTGAAACCATTATTCCCTGGAGTTTCTGCTTTAGAAATCCATGATTACTTTCGTTTGCATGGGATGTATCAGGAACTAGATAAAAGTGGTACTGCACTGGTTGATACCATGGAAGTCAATGACGTTTGGACGATTGTGGAAAAGGAGCACCAAGCGCTTCAAAAAAAATGGAAGGGTCCTGATGTTCCCATTGTTATTTTGCCTTCAAACACTGCTGATAAGAAGTTAATGAGTGCAACGAATGGAAAAGCGGGGTTAGCATTTTCAGATAAACTCTTCCTATTCGTACCTGAAACGATATCAGAACATGAATTGAAAGCGCTTTTCATCCATGAATACAATCATGTTTGTCGGTTATGGCATACAAAAAAAGCAGAGAATTCATTCACCTTACTGGACTCTATTATTCTAGAAGGACTAGCCGAGCATGCTGTACGTGAACGACTAGGTGGGGCATTTACAGCGTCATGGACAAAACTTTATTCCAAAGAAAAAATCGAAAAGATTTGGAAAAAAACCATCTTACCTAAAATTAAACTAAGGAAATCTCACCCATTACACAACCAACTCTTATACGGATGGCGGGGTTTTCCTAAAATGGCGGGGTATTGTGTTGGCTATTATTTGGTAGAAGACTATTTAAATACCAACCAATTATGTACAGTCGATCTATTAAGAGTAAACGCAGAAATCATTGCAAACCTTCATCCGTCGAAATAGCTTTTCGCAAGAAAAACTAGGAAGGCAGCGACACCTAATGCTAAGTGCTGCCTTCCTAGTCAAGCATCAACAAATCACCAAAAAAAGAAAGGGACTATTGCTAGCGTTGCAATTGCACCTAACGCGATTCCTAGTCCAAAACCTCTTCCACGATATCCATATCCGCCATATCCATATCCGAATCCACCCAAATTCCTACCGCCATTCATTGGTTGCAAATAAACTTGTCGATTATCCACATGCTGGATAATTCCGCGATGTTCCTTGCCATCTTTAGTACGAATCATTACTGCTTTCCCTCTATGACGGTTACACATCTGATACATATTTTCCTTCGCCATTTTCACCCTCCTATCTAAGTCACCCTCTAGCAGTATATGAACGCATACGATTCTAGGAAAGGGACAACACCCAAATAGTAATGAATTGTGTGAATGTCCCGGTCACTGATTTGCTAACGGCATACTCTATCAACATAGGCAACGTGGAGGTGGTATGAGCGGATCTGATACCCATTTACTCGAACTGCTTATGACTACTCTTTTAAAGCTGAACGTTTGAGGAGGTGAAAACTATGGGTTATGGATGTGATCCTTGCGGCTATGGCGGATACGGAGGTTACGGTAACCAAGGTGGAAATTGCGGAGGTCGAGGTAACGGAGGCGGTTTTGCGCTACTAGTTGTACTATTCATTCTACTTATCATTATCGGTGCTTCTTATGCTTCTAATAACAATGACAATCATCATCATCACAAAAACGATTGCTAATCGAATAACAGGCTGAGCCCCATTGGATGAAATGACAATGGGACTCAGCCTTTTCATATATCATGATTTTTAATGAGGGATACTAGTTTTTGCTTAAGCCTTACAAAAACAATTATTTCAATAATTAAAGCTGCTACTCCTAATGCACTCAATAGTTACTAGACACAAAAATAGGCAATAAAATTTATCACAGTACCTTGCAATGAACACTACCGAGTGATATTCTATTAGTAATGGTACTTTGTTTAAGTTGGTACTGTTCATTAAACAGTAGTGAAAGGTGGGAAACATTTGTGAACATCCAGTTTAAGAAAGGTGTCCTGAACCTTTGCGTACTAGTCCTTCTCGACAAACAGGACCGCTATGGCTATGAATTGGTTCAAAAGATTTCAGATCAAATCGCGATCTCAGAAGGTTCTGTCTACCCCTTGTTACGTCGATTAACAAAAGAAGGGTATTTCACGACATACCTAAAAGAATCCAAGGAAGGTCCGCCACGTAAATACTACAAGTTGACGGATACAGGACGTAAATATCTCCACGAACAACTAAAAGAATGGGAGCATTTTTCTCAAGGCGTCAACACACTTATCAAGGAGGGTATCAAAAATGACTGAAAAACAATACATTACGGAACTTGAAGGATTGTTGAGCCGGATTCCTATAGAGGAACGCCAGGACATTGTACAGGACATTCGGGAATACTTCGTTGACGGTCGAGAAGACGGTAAATCAGATGAAGAAATCACAGGGTCTTTAGGTTCTCCTATCTCAATTGCCAATGAACTGCTCGCATCTTACCCTGAGCCAAGTAAAGTAGTTCAAACAGATGCAACTAGTGAAGTCATCCACATCCAAGATGATAGTTTCAAAGACATATCCATTGATGTTCAACACGGGGCACTCCTCCTGTTCCCTTCTGAAGACCATTTCACAACAGTGGAATTGACGGGGAGCAACGACAAGTTGAAATTGTCCGCTGATGTGAATGGGACTACACTTGTTGTTAAGCTGAAAAGTCTACGCCCCAGATTGATGATGTTCAGTTTTTCAATGAAAAGTGTAATCTTGAAAATTTCGATACCTAAGAAACTGTATGATGCCATTTCCTTGAAAACGGACAATGGAAGAATTTGTGCAGAAAAGTTGCTAAGTCAATCACTTCGAGTTTATTCCGACAATGGGCGTATTCAATTGAGTGAAATTGCAACTAGATTACTCGAGTCTAAAACGGACAACGGACGGATAGAAGTCACGAATACACAATCAGACCGGATCATCGCAAAAACTGATAATGGTCGGATCGAAATGCGTCATGTCGAAGCAGATGCAATTGGTGTAGAAACAGATAACGGACGGATTGAGCTGAGTCACGTAAACGGAAACATCGTCGGTGAAACCGACAATGGCCGAATTACACTGCTCACCAATAGTCTGGATCGCAACATTGATATGCAAACAGACAACGGCAGCATACTGATTCAATCTGAGGTAAAGCCGACAAATGTTACCATTCAAACGAAAACCGCCCATGGGCGAGTTGACGTGTTCGGCGAAAACAACTCACGTACCGAATTTGGAGCAGGGAAGCATAAAATCCGCCTAAGATCAGATAATGGAAAAATTACCGTTCAATAAGTTTGATCTCTAGGAGAATATAGAACAAAAAAACAGAGATCACGTGTCTCTGTTTTTTTTGCGTTGAAATATTGGGCATTAATCTTGAGGATAGCTACACAGCTCAAATAATGTTCCTTCTGTAGATGCTGGATTTAAATAGATGAGCCGTCTTCCCCGAGCGTTCGTACGTAACGTGTCTTCAAGAAAACGAATGCCATTTTCCCTAGCGTCCAGAATTGCTTTGTCTAAATCGTCAACTCGATACGCGACATGGTGAACACCTTTCCCCTTTTGCTTAATAAACCTCGCAATCGGTGAGTTTCGATTTGTCGGTTCCAGTAGTTCAATGGTTTGTCCATTGGTTTGAACCACTGCTACGTGCACTTCTACACCAGGTAGATCACTCGTGTACCGATCTTCCAACGATCCCTTCAAAACATCTAGATAAAAAGGAAGCGCTTCTTCAATACTTCTGACAGCAATTCCGATATGATCAAGTTCATAATCCATTGTCGTTCTCCTTCTGAGTACATCCTGTTTTATGAATCAGTAGTCTTATTTCTACCCACTATACGTTTGACAAAATCCTCTTTATACATTGTATAGTCATCCATATCCTCGTTACCTGTCAACAAATAACTCAGCTTCAGCGCTTCGTATTCCTTAGCTAACAATTCCGACGCATTGAGCTGATCCCTAAATGATAAAAGGTCATTCCACTTCTGACCTTCGTATTCTACGAGATGAATAATATGGGTTTTCGTATCCAACTCTCCATTATCCAAAAACTTCGCGAGAACGACTTCATTTTCTAGAACGACTTGGAGACGATAAAATTGAATGGCCCTCAAACTCTTTAACAATTCAACAGATACATGATGGATGTCATCCACTCCAAGTACGATATCGATCATTGGCTTTGCTTTGATCCCGTTAATCGAAGTGCTGCCGATATGTTCAATCCGGTTGAAATTTAGTCCAGTTGCCTCGTGGATTTCCTGCTGAGTCTTTTGAAATTCAGGTTTCCATCCTACTTGAGGATCCACAAGTTGGATTTCACCTCTAACTAAGCCTAAAATAATAGCAATTACCTCCTCATTATCAACAACAAAATTGTATCATGGTTGCTTAAAACTCATCTCTTGTTCTTCCAGTGCTACCTTTAGTTTAGGAATCGAAGCAGGTCCTAGTCCATGAAACTGTAAGAGTTCTTTCTCAGAAAACGAAGCGAGGATCTCAAGTGAATGGATCCCGTTATTTTCTATTGCACGCCTTGCTGGTGCTGATAGTTGCGAGAGAAAGCCACTCTCTGGTTTTCGTTCCTTTTCACACATTGGACAAGTTGGACAATCACTTTTCTTATAATACTGATGCCCTTTGTCACAAGTTCTCAAATCTCCAACAGATTTGTTCACACGAAGTCCCCCTTTCTATTCAACCCTGTTTCTGTAACTCATTTCGCTTCATGATAGTCTTAAGTATACTTGCTAAAGTTGCTACTCTCATGAAGTACCATTATTTTTAAATCGTTCACCTGTATTCGTAAATATAATCATAAAAACTATAATGCCGAGGAATAACGCCAGACCAAAGTACAGTAGCCAAGGATTATTAAGAATGTCACTCATGATCCAAAACACCATACTAAAAGATAGCGCAAACATCATCTTCCCCATAAACTTACATAATCCAATTGTATCGTAAGTAGCCTTCTCATCCTCTGTCATCGTGTTATACCCAGCAATAAGATCCGCCCCTTTTCCGTTGATAAAGAGCGTCCCCAATCCTGAAAATAACAAGATTAATAATATGGATACAACCACCTAACCCCACCTTTTTCAGCTATCTTCAACCTATAACAGCACAAACATATCAGTTTTATTAAATGAATTTCACAAACTTCGCGTCAACAGGATACGATCCCTACACTGGATGCCATTCTCAAAAATCGCATCCGGATAATGAATGATAAAATGATCTGACTCTACACCAACTATCCTGAATCCGCACTTTTGATAAAGCGCTAACTGCCCTATGCTTGAATTACCTGTTGCGACATGAAGAGTAGTGTATCCTTGGTTTTCAGCCACTTGAATAGCATTCAACACCAATTTCTTACCAATACCTCTCCCCTGTAAATCTTCTGCTACCGCCACATTCATTAACTCAACATTTCCAGAACTTATTTGCAACAACACATAGGTACCAATAATCCGTTGTTCACTCTCTGCTACAAAACAATCACCTTTCTCCACGTATTCTTTAATCATATCTATCGATGGATCTGCCAACAATAATAAGTCTACTGGAGATTTTTCATTCGCTTTCAGTTTCCGGATCTTCAACGTTTATCACCTTCCTTACATCGCGAAAACCATAAATCATAATTATGAAATATGATTTCCCTATTTCATGTTAGCAGTTTCGACATGTAATGAAGATAGTATAGAAAGTGGACACAATCCAATGAGCGTGTTTGGATAGAGAGAACATACTAACTGAACGGAGC
>NZ_JBPFDS010000015.1:0-68256 GCF_059415065.1 Sporosarcina sp. SAFN-010
GTCCAGCAAGCGCAGCGCGGTAGGCTTTTAAAAATAATCACTCACAAATTTGTGTCCACTTTCTTGACGGAATACCATAATTGATCATAACTCAGGGAAAGTGCTCATAAATCGCAGAAAGTGATCATAAATCGCAGAAAGTGATCATAACCCAGGGAAAGTGCTCATAACTCGCAGAAAGTGATCATCCCCCAGGGAAAGTGCTCATAAATCGCAGAAAGTGATCATAACCCGAGGAAAGTGCTCATAAATGGCAAAAAGTGATCATAACCCATGAAATCTGCTCATAACCCAAAAAAACATGACCTCACGCCTCAATCTATTTCGCCCCAAACTCATTTCCCAAAACAAAAAAAGATCAGCCGCAGCTGATCTCTCCTTAATTCCCAACTCTAACTCATTAAATACAAGTAAATGCATCGATCCGATTTAAGTCAATTCCGGTAAACATCCATCGTCGCCACTGATTGTTCCATTGGAATCCTGCGACAGACGTTCTTCCGACGAAGGTTGGGAAGAACCAAAACCCTCTATATCGAGATGTCCAGATGTACGTATAGCGGAACATGCATCCGCGAATTCCACCTGGATCTACTCTCAAGAGTTGCTGATCAGGATACGCGGGTGTTTGCGAAGGTGGAGGTGATGTTGGTGCACTTTGTTGATTTCCGCCACCGCCACCACCACCAGATCCTGGATAAGCGGGTTGACTCGGATTCCATCCACCTTGCCATGGTGCATTCGGTTGGTGCGGGAAACCTGGCCATCCTGGTTGCTGTGGCGAATTCGGCCAACCCGGCCATCCTTGCTGGTGGTTGTTATGTGATGGATTCTGCCAATCGTTCCAGCCGTTCACTGCGGTTAGATGAGGATCGATGTTCATTGCAGTTTGATGAGGATCTACATTTAATGCCATTTGATGAGGATTCACATTCATTGCAGTCGCGTTCCAATCATCCTGACTGCTAGGTTGTTGAATGTATCCTTCAGGAAGCTCGGGAAACCATTGTTCCTCGGTGTAATCATTTGGATTCATACTTTTATACCCCTTTCAGAATTTCACTCTGCTCCCCATCCTATGTCAAACGCTCAGGTTGCCTTAGACGAGTGCCTAGATAAGTGACGTCAATCCCTAAATGAGCGTGCCAAACTAAAAAGACGTGGTATGATAAAGAAAAGAAATTTGTACATAAGCTTAAGAACTAATAAGGAGAGTGAGCAAGTGAGTACTGAACGTCCACACATACTGATTATTGATGGAATGGCCCTGTTATTCCGTTCGTTTTTTGCAACAGCTGTACGAAAACAGTTCCAATACAATGAAGATGGAATCCCTACAAATGGGGTTCAAGGATTTCTAAGACATACATTAACTGCAGTTAACCTTTTTCAGCCGACCCATCTTGCGGTTTGCTGGGACATGGGTTCGGTCACTTTCCGAAACGACATTTATGATGGTTATAAAGCCAATCGTCCTGCGCCAGCGCCGGAACTTCTTCCTCAATTTGATATGGCTCGTCAGGTTTCTGAAGCTATGGGATGGAGAAATTATGGGGTTGAAGGAATGGAAGCGGACGACCTGATCGGATCACTCGTCAAAACGTGGAAAGAGGATGCGGATTTAACAATTGTGTCCGGGGATAAGGATTTACTTCAATTACTTGCACCTTCCGTCCAAATCGCCTTAACAAAAAAAGGTCATTCTATCTATGACCTATACACAGAGTCACGTTTTTTAGAAGATTACGGAATGACACCCACTCAATTCATTGACTATAAAGCATTTATAGGCGACACGAGTGATGGCTATCCAGGGGTCAAAGGAATTGGACCGAAGACAGCACTCAAATTGATTCAAACATATGGGACTGCTGAAGAAGTCGTCAATTCATTGGACAAGCTGACGAGTTCTGAGAAAAGCAAAATTCAAGACAACTTGGCGATGCTACATGTATCAAAAGAACTGGCAACCATCCACTGTGAAGTAGATTTAGGAAAAACATTAGAGTCTCTTGAAATTCCGGATTATACTGACCAAACATTAAGCCATCTAAGGAAACAAGGTTTGAACGCAGTCCTCAAACAAATGGCAACAGCAGAACTAGTAGCTGCTACAAGGGGGAGTCTTGATGAAAGAATTATTGATCCTTTTAAGTGATAAGGTAACGGAGAATGCTGAGCAACTTGCAGGCCTGATAACTAAACAGCAGAACGAACGTTATCCGATTATGAATCGTATTGAAGAAGAACTCTTTCTATCTCGCGTGGAATTAGTAAAGCTATATGCGAATGCGCTGAAGTTAGAGGAGACAGAACGAATTGAGCAATTGCGTCAATGGGGACAGGAAGCGGGGACTCACTTTGCGAAGAAAGAAAGTGTCTCTTTAGACATGATGCTTCGTGAGGTTCCTGAATACCGTGCATATATTGGTACCGTTTTAAAGCATGAAGGACTAAACCGTAACATCAGTTCAGAGGAAATGTATGAACTGACGACTGTACTCGATACGATTGTGAACGATGTCGTCTACTACTTCAGCCTTCCTTTTGTGCATTATGAAAAGGAAATGCTGAAGATTTCACAAGCTGCGGTTGCTGAATTATCCGTTCCGATTGCATCCATTAACGATACGACTGCTATCCTGCCGTTAATCGGTATTATGGATTTCAATAGAGGAACCGTGCTGCAAGAAAAAGTTCTTAATGAAGCTGTTCGACTCAATCTCGAGCATTTGATCATCGACCTTTCAGGACTTCAAACGACGGATACATTTGTAGCTCAACAGTTATTCATACTCTTTGAATCACTGTCGTTAGTTGGGACTGTTCCAGTCGTTAGTGGAGTAACCCCTGCTATCGCACAAACGCTAGTCGGTCTTGGTATAGACTTCGGCTCCATCAAGAGCTTTGCAACGTTAAAACAAGCAATTCAATATGTAGCATAACAAAAAGGACACTGAGCGAATCAGTGTCCTTTTTGCTTGGAACTTGGAGCGATTTTTACAAAAGTTAAAACCTCTTGGTTCTTTCGATAAGAGACAAATCGCAAGTTGCTAGGAGAAGAAGGGCTTCCATTGTCATGAATTGTGAGAATCACATCATTCGCATTTTTTTCATATCCTATAAGAGGTACCCAGTGATAGTCGAATTCATACTTTCCACTCCACTTGAAAGTAAACCATTTATCAAATTTCGCCGCAACGGGACGTCCGTTCTCAAGTTCGGATATCGCTTCGGATAACGAACATTTCCGAACTTCCCAATCGGCACCTAGTATCTTATGAAGCCTATGAACGAAACGCCATGTGAATAACCCGATTCGAGTAGTTCCTAATAGCTTGTAAAGCTTATTGACAGAAACTTTGGAAATTGGGACATTCAAATAGTGTAAGATCACAGAAGCTGTTACGGGACCGCATGCAGATGGTCTTAGCTGTATGTCTATGGAAGGTTCATATTGTGATTTGCCTTGTAGTTGTTTTAAGAACGGCACGACAAAATCCTCCCTTATTTACTCTTTTGAAAAGGAAAGTCCTTTTTCATCCATTAGAGTTTGTAGTGCTGATTTGAAGTTTGCGTATGACTCTACTTCAGAAGCAACTCCTGAATTAACCATTTGACGGACAAATGGAGGAGTGAAGCCAACCATGATTGGACGAATGCCCATCAATCGAAGTTCGGATCGCATGAGTTGCAATTCATGAGTCAGCATTTCCAAACCTTCCTCTTCAGCCAAACGGATACTTGAAAAGTCGAATACGGCAGCTTCAGTATGTCTATGGTCCCCAGCATACTCAAGAACTTTCGTGCGAATACGTTCCATTCGTTCTCTATCTATATATCCGACAATAGGGAGCAAGATTGTATTATCAATAATTGACGTAATAATTGGAACAGATGTCTCACTAATAATTTCTTCATACTTGGCAATAGTGGCTTTTAATTGTGCAATTTCTTCTATATGACTCATTCTACACCTCTTAGTTTTTCTTTAACCTCTCTTAAGTATAACTGATTTTCAAAAAAATACATAAAAAAAACCGACTGCATAGGCAGCCGGAGGAATTGCTAGTATCTTTTAAATTGTTAGACCTTCAAGGAAGCTTGTCACTTGCTCAGGAGATTTTGCGTTGGCACTATGAAGGTGCGCTTTTTTCTCTCCATTTTCAAAAATGAGTAAGCTCGGAATCCCCATCACATCATACTTTTCTGCGATTTCAGGAAGAACATCGCGGTCTACATCATACCAATCGTACTGATCGTAATCTTCTGTAATAGGTCCGATAAACATGTCCATCACTCGACAGTCTGGGCACCATCCTGCCTGGAATTTAATAACTGAGCGTGATGGTTCGTTAATAATGTCATCGAATTGTTTTGCGGTTGTAATTGAATCCATGTATATTCGACTCCTTTCATATCTTCAGTGTACAATGAAAAGCGCTTTCAGCCCATCAACTTGTTTCGGAAGGAATGAATAGTTGTTTTTTAGATTTAAATATTGCGAAAACGCAGGAAATAGTCTACAATTAGATTCATAGAAAAGGTTTCTATTTTTTTTACCCACAAAATGAATGAGTGTTCATTCAAAAGCAAAGGGAGGATTTCACGTGGCTTATCAAATTAAGAAAGCAGCAGTTATCGGATCTGGTGTTATGGGGTCTGGAATCGCTGCACACCTCGCCAATATTGGGATTCCTGTTCTTCTTCTGGACATTGTTCCAAACAAATTGACAGAAGACGAAGAGAAAAAAGGATTTACACTGGAGCATAAGGCAGTTCGCAACCGAGTTGTATCTGGATCGATTCAGAAACTACTAAAACAAAAACCAGCACCACTGACTTCTAAGAAAAACCTAGCTTTAATTGAAGCGGGCAACTTGGAAGACGACTTAGAAAAGTTGAAAGACGTGGACTGGATCATTGAAGTTATCGTTGAAAACTTAGAAGTTAAAAAGGGCTTATATGAAAAAATCGACGCTGTTCGCAAACCCGGAACAATCGTCACTTCAAATACATCAGGAATTAGTATCGATGCTATGGCGGAAGGTCGTTCAGAAGACTTCCAAAAACATTTCCTAGGTACGCATTTCTTCAATCCGCCGCGTTACTTGAAATTGCTTGAAGTGATTCCAGCAAAAACGACTTCAAATGAAGTAATCGAGTTCATGACGTCATTCGGTGAAGATCGCCTTGGTAAAGGTGTCGTGTTAGCTAAAGACACGCCGAACTTCATCGCCAATCGAATCGGAACATACGGACTTCTCGTCACGCTTCGTGAGATGGAAAAACGCAGTTATACAGTTGGTGAAGTGGACTCTGTAACTGGAACTCTGATTGGACGCCCAAAATCTGCGACATTCCGCACGTTGGATGTAGTAGGGCTGGATACATTCATGCATGTTGCGAAAAACGTCTACGACAAGACTGAAGGGGAAGAGCAGGCGGTATTCGAACTTCCTGAATTCATGAAAAAAATGATCGACAACGGGTGGATCGGTGCTAAAGCGAAGCAAGGATTCTTTGTGAAAAAAGGCAAAGAAATCTTCGAGATCGATTCATCGACGCTTGACTACGGTCCAGTCAAGAAAATGAAAACGCCTTCAATTGAAATGGCGAAGCAGCAAAAAGGACTCGGCAATCGTGTGAAGTCATTAGTGTACGCAGATGATCGTACAGGAGAGCTTCTCTGGAGCATCTTAGCACCGACACTTCTTTACTCTGCTGACATGCATGGCAAAATCGCAGATACAATCGTATCCATCGATAATGCGATGAAATGGGGTTTCGGATGGCAACAGGGGCCGTTTGAAGTTTGGGATGCTATCGGTGTCAGCAAATCAGTCGAACGGATGAAGGAACAGGGAGAAACAATTCCTGAATTCGCTCAAAAATTGCTCGATAAAGGATTCGAAACCTTCTATAAAGAGGAAGACAACGAGCTCTTCTACTTCGATGGGGAAGGATACTCTCCAGTTCCGGTTAATGAGAAAGTAATCGACTTGAAATGCTATAAGAAAAAGCATGGCGTCATCAAGAAAAACTCTGGCGCAAGCTTGATCGACATGGGAGACGGAATTGCACTTCTTGAGTTCCATTCACAGTCTAATGCGATTGGCCTCGACATTATGCAAATGATTAACTTTGCGGTGGATGAAGTTGAGAAGAACTATAAAGGTCTCGTCATCGGTAACCAAGGAAAGAACTTCTGTGTCGGTGCAAACCTCGGAATGATTTTGATGGAAGCGCAAGATGATAACATCTTCGAACTCGATTTCGTAGTGCGGACGTTCCAAAACGCAATGATGAAAATCAAGTATTCATCGAAACCAGTCGTTGCAGCACCGTTCCAAATGACGTTGGGTGGCGGAGCAGAAGTCTGCTTGCCAGCTGCTCATATCCAAGCTTCCATGGAAACGTATATCGGCCTTGTTGAAGCTGGAGTTGGACTGATTCCTGGTGGAGGCGGAAACGTCGGTCTTTACTTGAAACACTTAAAAGGATTGCCGAATGGCGTTCAAGTGGACTACCAAAACATCGCGAACAACGTATTCGAATCGATTGCGATGGCAAAAGTGTCGACTTCCGCTGATGAAGCACGTGAAAACAACTTCCTCGATTTCGCAGATGGCATTAGCGTCAATGCGGATCATCTATTATATGATGCAAAACAAGCAGCACTATCACTTTATGACAATGGCTATCAAGCGCCAAAGCATGAGAAATTCCCGGTAGTTGGTGAAACCGGCTATGCAACGTTATTACTCGGTGCTGAAGGCATGCGTTTGTCAGGGTTCATCAGCGATCATGATATGAAGATTGCGAAGAAACTCGCATACGTATTGGCTGGTGGCAAACTGCCATACGGCACACTAGTCGATGAGCAGTACTTGCTGGACTTAGAGCGAGAAGCGTTCTTGAGCTTAGTAGCAGAGCCGAAATCACAAGCTCGCATGCAACACATGCTTGTCAAAGGCAAACCATTGCGTAACTGATGAAACAGAACTTTTAGAGGAGGAAACACAATGCGTGAAGCAGTAATCGTAGCGGGTTCCCGCACACCGGTTGGTAAAGCAGGTAAAGGATCACTTGCAACAGTCCGACCAGATGATTTAGGAGCCCTTACTATAAAAGAAACATTAAAACGCGCAGGAGGATATGACGGTCCGATTGAAGACCTGATCATCGGCTGCGCAATGCCGGAAGCAGAACAAGGCATGAATATGGCACGTAATATCGGTGCACTTGCGGGATTACCGGATACGACACCAGCGATTACCATCAACCGTTTTTGTTCATCAGGACTCCAGTCCATTGCTTATGCAGCTGAACGCATTATGCTTGGACACTCTGAAGCCATCCTAGCAGGTGGTGCAGAATCTATGAGTATGGTTCCAATGATGGGGAATACCGTTCGACCGAATGCAAAGCTTGCTGAAGAAGCACCTCAGTATTACATGGGAATGGGGCATACTGCCGAGCAAGTTGCCGTAAAATATGGAATCAGTCGTGACGACCAAGATGCGTTTGCGGTTGAATCTCACCGTCGCGCAGCAGCAGCGATTGACACTGGAAAGTTCGATGACGAAATCGTCCCAGTCGAATTTACAAAAGGATATGTCGACAACAACGGGAAATTTGCAGAGAAAAAAGAAACGTTTTCTATGGATGAAGGCGTACGTCGCGGTACAACTACGGAAATCCTAGCGAAATTGCGTCCTGCCTTCTCCGTTACAGGATCAGTAACAGCAGGTAACGCTTCGCAAACGTCTGACGGTGCAGCATCTGTACTCGTCATGGATCGTGAAAAAGCTGTGGCGGAAGGGCTTACGCCAATCGCGAAGTTCCGTTCGTTTGCAGTAGCAGGCGTTCCACCTGAAATTATGGGAATTGGTCCAATCGCTGCGATTCCTAAAGCGTTGAAAATCGCTGGACTAACAATTGACGATATTGACGTATGGGAATTGAACGAAGCATTCGCATCCCAATCCCTTCAAGTCATCCGTGAACTGAAGCTGGACACGAGCAAAGTGAACGTCAACGGCGGCGCAATCGCTCTCGGTCACCCACTTGGTGCAACCGGTACGATTTTGACTGTGCGTATGATGAGTGAACTGAAGCGTCAAGGCAAGCAATTCGGTGTCGTTACGATGTGTATCGGTGGCGGAATGGGCGCAGCTGGCGTGTTTGAATTACTTTAAAAAATCATGAACGTAAAATAGAGGAGGAACTAGAAATGACTGAAACTACGACAAATGAGCTAATTAAAGGCGGGGCGTTTTTAACTGAAGACATTACACCGGACCGAGTATTCACGCCAGAAGACTTTTCTGACGAGCAAAAGATGATTGCAAAAACAGCGGAAGACTACGTGAAAAACGAAGTGCTTCCAGTTGTGGATAAATTGGAGAACCATGAGTTTGAACATTCCGTAAAACTACTTAAATCTGCTGGAGATCTTGGTCTTCTAGGCGCAGACGTTCCTGAAGAATATGACGGTCTAGGGTTGGATAAAATCTCATCTGCATTAATCTCAGAGAAACTAGCAGTTGCAGGTGGATTCTCAATCACTCACGGTGCACACGTTGGAATCGGTACGCTTCCAATCGTATTGTTCGGTAACGAAGAGCAAAAGAAGAAGTACTTACCGAACTCTGTAGCAGGGGACAAAATCTCTGCTTACGCACTAACTGAGCCAGGTTCAGGTTCTGATGCTCTTGGAGCGAAGACGACTGCAAAAATGAACGCAGCGGGTACTCACTACGTATTGAATGGTGAAAAGCAGTGGATTACGAACGCTGGCTTTGCTGACGTTTTCGTTGTCTATGCGAAAATTGATGGCGATAAATTCTCAGCATTCATCGTAGAGCGCGAATTCCCTGGTGTTTCTGTTGGGGCGGAAGAGAAAAAGATGGGCATCAAGTCTTCATCTACACGTACACTGATCTTGTCTGACGCTGAAGTGCCTGTTGAGAACTTGCTTGGTGAAGTGGGCCGCGGTCACATTATCGCTTTCAACATCTTGAATATTGGTCGTTATAAGCTTGGAGTAGGTACAGTTGGTGGGTCAAAACGTGCGCTTGAACTTGCGATTTCGTATTCAAACGAGCGTAAGCAGTTCAATACGCCGATTTCATCGTTCAACTTGACGAAAGAAAAGATTGCAACGATGGCGTCCCAGCTATATGCGACGGAAAGCTTGATTTACCGTACAGTCGGTTACTTTGAGCAGCGTCAAAGCCAGATGACTGCTGAACAGCAAAAAGACGGAAAAGCGATTGCAGCGGCGATTGCTGAATACGCGATTGAATGTTCTATCAACAAAGTAGTTGGGTCTGAGACACTCGATTATATCGTTGACGAAGCGGTTCAACTACACGGTGGATATGGTTTCATGGCTGAATACGAAGTAGAGCGCGCATACCGCGATTCACGTATCAACCGAATCTTCGAAGGAACAAACGAAATTAACCGTATGATCGTTCCGGGAACATTCATGAAGAAAGCGCTAAAAGGCGAGTTGCCATTGTTGCAACAAGCTCAAGCACTTCAAGAAGAGTTGCTTATGATGATGCCGGAAGAAATTGGCGATGCACCGCTTGAACAAGAAAAGGTTCTAGTGAAGAATGCAAAGAAAATTGGTTTGCTAGCTGCTGGATTAGCTGCACAACGCTATGGTACGAAACTCGAGCAGGAACAAGAAGTTCTTGTGAACATTGCGGATATTGCTAATAACATCTTTGCAATGGAATCTGCACTCCTACGTACTGAAAAAGCAGTCGCGAAAAACGGAGCAGAAAAAGAACAACAAAAAATCTTGTACACAGAAATCTTCTGTCAAGAAGCATTTGCCGCAATCGAACGCGATGCGAAAGAAACGCTTTACGCTGCAGTGGACGGAGATAACCAGCGCATGATGATTTCAGCATTGCGTAAGTTGACTCGCTCAAACCCTTACAACGTAATTGCGAAGAAGCGTGAAGCATCAGTCAAGCTGATCGATGCTGCGAAGTATGTTGTTTAATTCATAACTTTTGTACACTCCCATCCAGACTGCAATTCTGTAGTCTGGATGTTTTTGTGGTAAAATGGAACCAATGGGGGTGACTGTATTGGGACTGCACTATTATGGCTATCCAAAATGTACAACATGTAAAAAGGCTGAAAAGTGGCTGAAAGAAAATGATATTTCTTACGAAGCATCCAACATTGCTGAACAGCCACCGAGCGAACAAGCATTGAAAGAAATGATCACTAGTTCTGAAATGCCATTGAAGAAGTTCTTTAACACGAGTGGCATGAAATATCGTGAACTCGGTTTAAAGGACAAGCTTGCTACTATGAGTGAGGATGAACAAATCCAATTGCTAGCGTCTGACGGCATGCTCATTAAGCGTCCACTTGTGACTGATGGTAAAACGACTACTGTCGGGTTCAATGAGCAAACGTTTGCAGAAACGTGGAAGGCATAACTTCATTTCTTGTCTTTCAAAGGTACCTGTGGCAAAATAGAATCAAGTATAACAATTATTAGTTGGAGGGGAATAGAATGAGCACACCACAAGGTTTGAAGTATTCTGAAGAGCACGAATGGGTTAAAGAAGAAGACGGTAAATACCGAATTGGTATTACACACTTTGCACAATCTGAGCTTGGTGATATCGTGTTCGTTGAATTGCCATCTGTTGGCGACGAATTGAAATCAGACGAGCCATTCGGTAGCGTTGAATCTGTAAAAACGGTTTCAGAACTATATGCACCAATCAGCGGTAAAGTCGTTGAAGTGAACGAAGATTTAGAGGACAGCCCTGAGCTTGTCAACGAATCTCCTTACGAGGGTGCTTGGATGGTAGTTGTGGAAGCAACGAAACCAGCTGAACTGGATGAGCTTATGACTCCTGAAGACTACGACAAAATGACTGTCGGAGAATAATACTAAAAGGCGCCGACTATCCGGCGTCTTTTATATTTTCTATTGAAATAGAGTGTCAACAGTGTTGATTTACGTTTCAGGCGGACGCGGGCCTACAGGAAGTAGGTCATGCAACCGTTGCGGCAGGACGCCGCGTACTTAGGTTGTTTCCTTGAACTTCCCCCAGGAGTCGCCGCCTTACACTTCAATCAACGAGATTTTTTGCATCTAGTGACGTCATCAACAGCTATCTAGATTCATCAGGGATCTTTAGTCCCTATATGCTATTTTTAGAGTGAAGGTGATAGGCATGAATGAATGGACATATAGTGAGTGGAAAGAACTCGCTGATCGAGAAGAGCTGGCGGCATTCTATTTGTATACACCGCTATGCGGAACGTGTGCAGTGGCCAGCAAAATATTGAATGTCGTAACAGAGATGAAGCCAAGTCTTCCAATTGGAAAAGCTAACTTAAACTATGTTGAAGAACTGGCGACAGAATACCAGGTTGAAAGCGTACCGTGCCTGCTCATCAAGCGAAAAGGCGAGCAAGCTGAGAAAGTCTATGCCTTTCAATCGGTTCAAAATATTCTCGAAAAGCTTAGTTGACACTCCTAAATCGCTATGGTATAACTAAAAGCAACCAATTGAATAACTGACTCTTATAAAGAGAGGTGGAGGGGAGAACCCTGTGAAGCCCGGCAACCGTCAATTTAATTGAAATGGTGCCAAGTCACACAAAGCGTATGCTTTGAAAGATGAGAGATCGGATGAACGCCATGAATTCTTATGCGTACGCCTTTCTGTGAATCTGCAGGAAGGCGTTTTTAATTTAATTATATATGTTGAAGTGAAAATCACCATCGGTTCAGACATTTTAGTTGTTTGGAGCGAGAGTTGTTACGGAGAACAACTTTTGCGAGTAAAAGCGAAGCGTTAGGAGCAGGGTGCTGATGCCTTAATTTCTGCAAAGGGCTCAGAAATATGGCCAATCGAATTCTTCGTGGTTCGATTGGCTGAAATCGAGCCCCTCGGAAAGCGTCCGCCTGGAGAGGAAAACAACGGCAAGTGGTCGGATTGTTTAATTTAACTTATATAGCGATTAGTATTGGACAGAATGAAAAGCAGTGAGGTGGGTGTCGAATGATTCAATTAGCAAATGTCAACAAACGATTTGGGACCTCAAGCACTGCGATTACTGCAGTTGACGGAGTAAACCTAACGATTGAAGAAGGAAAAATATACGGCATTATCGGGTATAGTGGTGCTGGTAAAAGTACGCTAATTCGATTGCTCAATGGGTTGGAACAACCAACAGACGGTTCTGTCGAAGTAAACGGTCGTAAGATTTCATCCATAGGTGGAAAAGAACTTCGTCAAGCCCGTCAAAAAATCAGTATGATCTTCCAACATTTTAACTTGCTTTGGTCTCGTACCGTAAAAGAGAACATTACATTCCCTTTAGAAATAGCAGGAGTTAAAAAGGCAGAGAGAGAGCGGAAAGCAGCGGAATTGATAGAGCTCGTAGGCTTAGCAGGACGTGAAAATGCCTATCCATCCCAATTGTCGGGTGGACAGAAACAACGTGTCGGAATTGCCCGGGCACTCGCGAACGACCCTGAAGTGCTCTTATGTGACGAAGCAACGTCCGCACTCGATCCAGAAACGACTGATGCGATTTTAGACTTGTTGACAAGCATTAACGAAAGGCTTGGATTAACAATTGTCCTCATCACGCACGAAATGCACGTCATCCGGAAAATCTGTCATGAAGTCGCAGTGATGGAAGCAGGACGTGTTGTAGAAACTGGAGACGTACTACAACTGTTCCAGTCACCGAAAGAACAGATAACAAAACGATTCGTTTCGCAAGTGACTGAACCGGAAGATGCGAAGAAAGTGATGTCGCTCATGCGTCAGGATTATCCGGATGGCACACTTGTCAAACTAGCGTTTGTTGGGGAACGTACAGAGCAACCCGTACTCGCTAGTTTAATAAGAGAGTATCCAGTGGATGTCAGTATTCTTCAAGGAAACATCTCGCAAACTCGTGGCGGTGCATACGGGACAATGATTTTACAAATAACAGGTGAACCAGAGGCAACCGCAAATGCAATTCAATATTTACATGAACAAGGTGTCCAGACGGAGGTGTTTGAGAAATGATTGAAACGTATTTCCCGAACGTGGACTGGGCAAAAATGTGGGAAGCAACAGTAGAAACACTTTATATGACGTCTGTCTCAACCATATTCACTTTCATCATCGGGCTAGCACTTGGGATCCTTCTTTTCCTAACCGGTCCAGGCCATATATGGGCAAACAAGCTAGTTAACTTGCTAACGGGATCAATTGTTAACATTTTCAGATCGATTCCTTTCATTATATTGATCATCCTTCTAATTCCGTTTACTAAGTTTCTAATCGGAACAATCAGAGGCCCAGAAGCTGCAATGCCGGCATTGATTATTGGAGCTGCTCCGTTTTACGCAAGAATGGTACTGATTGCGCTGCAGGAAATTGACAAAGGTGTTCTAGAAGCAGCACGCTCGATGGGTGCAAAAACCTCAACTATCATTTTTAAAGTATTATTGCCAGAGTCGATGCCCGCTTTAATCTCCGGGATTACAGTGACAGCAATCGCACTTGTTGGCTACACGGCGATGGCAGGAATTATCGGCGCTGGAGGACTAGGAACACTTGCCTTCCTAGACGGATTCCAGCGAAGCCGAGAAGACGTCACACTCGTTTCAACAATCTTGATCCTAATCGTCGTCTTCATCCTACAATTTGCAGGAGACTTCGCCGTCAAAAAGCTCGACAAACGATAACACAGGGAAAAACAGGCATGCCTGTCTACTATATAAGTGGTTTGATGAATTAAAACTGATGCCTGGCATCTCCGTTGATAGGAGTGGAAGGCGGCGACTCCTGTGGGAAAGTTCATGGAAACAACCTAAGTACGCGGCGTCCTGCCGCAACGGTTGCATGACCTACTTCCTGTAGGCCCGCGTCCGCCTGCAACGGAAATCAACACTGTTCGTTATCAAATCTAAAAAAACAGAAAAGGGAAGTGGAATGGATGAAAAAGTTTTTAACAGGAATTTTACTAGCAGTACTTGTATTAGCACTTGCAGCATGTGGTTCAAAAGACGACAAAGATGGAAACGCAAGCGGTTCTGATGAAGACGTAAAAGTCATTAAAGTTGGCGCATCCAACGTTCCACACGCAGAAATTCTGGAAGAAGCAAAGCCGCTATTGAAAGAAAAAGGCTATGACTTGGAGATTGAACCGTATCAGGATTATGTATTACCGAACCAAGATCTTGATTCTGGAGACCTGGACGCAAACTACTTCCAGCACATCCCTTACATGGAAACACAAATTGCGGACCACGGATATGACTTCACAAACGCAGGCAGCATTCATATCGAGCCAATCGGTGTCTATTCTAAGAAATACAAATCACTAGACGAACTTCCGGATGGCGCTACAATCCTTATCAGTAACTCGGTTGCTGACCACGGTCGTGTTCTTGCGATGCTTGAAGCAGAAGGTCTTATCAAGCTTAAAGACGGTGTGGATAAGACAAAAGCTGAAGTGAAAGATATCGTGGATAACCCGAAAAACATCAAGTTCGACGCAAACTATGAAGCAGCACTTCTTCCACAAATGTTCGACAGCGAAGAAGGCGATGCAGTACTGATCAACTCGAACTACGCAATTGATGCAGGCATCAACCCAATGGAGGATTCTATTGCACTTGAAGAATCTGATTCTCCATATGTGAACATCCTTGCAGTGAATACAGGGGATGAAGACAAACCAGCTATCAAAGCACTTGTCGAAGTTCTAACTTCAAAAGAGATCCAAGACTTCATCCTCGATGAGTGGAAAGGTTCAGTCGTACCAGTTACTAAATAATATAGAAGCAACCCCTCATCTTGAGTTTACAAAGATGAGGGGTTTTTTGGATAAAAAATAGGACTGATTTTTAAAGCGTTTTCATGTATGATAGAGAGAGTTTTACTAATTCAACGCACGAAAGGGGTTTCGAAAATGAAATTTAAAATAGGACTTATATGGAGAATTGTCATTGCTATCGGTCTCGCAGTAGGACTTGGGTATTTGACACCTATGATTGGTGAAGGGTTTGCAAAAGGCTTCACACGTCTCTTCGCAACATTCAACATGATCTTTGGAGGATTCCTTAACTTTGTAGTTCCTTTAATTATTTTGGCATTCATCGCACCAGGAATTGCGAAACTCGGTAAAGGTTCTGGGAAGTTGCTTGGTCTTGCGACATTATTCGCTTACACATCGACGATTATCGCAGGGATTCTTGCTTACTTTGCAGCAACAACCTTACTTCCGGGATACATAAGCGGGTTAGGAAGCAAATCTATTGATACTGCGAAAGAAGCAGCAAGCGCTTTCTTCGAGCTAGAAATGACACCTCTTATGGGCGTTATGACGGCGTTGCTTCTTGCATTCGTACTAGGTATCGGAATGGCTGCAATCGGCAGTAAAACAATGTTACACATGTTTGAAGAATTGAACACGATAATAGAAAAAGTGATCACGGTCATTATCATACCGCTCTTACCGATACATATTTTTGGGATTTTCTTAAATATGACATATACAGGTGAAGTTGCTAAAGTGCTATCGATTTTCATCTTCGTATTCATTATGATCATTATTCTTCACCTAGTTATGTTGACACTGCAATACACAGTTGCTGGAGCTGTTTCAAAACGGAATCCGTTCCGTCTGATGAAGATTATGGCACCAGCTTATTTCACAGCGATTGGTACACAATCTTCAGCAGCAACGATCCCTGTAACATTACGTCAAGCAAAACAAACTGGGGCGTCTGCACGAGTGACGGACTTTACCGTTCCTTTGTTTGCAACAATCCACTTGTCAGGGAGTACGATTACACTCGTATCTTGTTCAATCGGGGTTATGTTGATGAATGGTGTTCCAGTCAGCTTTGTTACTTACCTCGGTTTCATCTTCATGTTAGGAATTACAATGATTGCGGCTCCTGGAGTACCAGGCGGAGCGGTTGTTGCCGCAACGGGTCTTCTAGCTTCTATGTTAGGTTTCGACGAATCCATGGTAGCACTCATGATTGCTCTGTACATGGCACAAGATAGCTTCGGAACTGCAACGAACGTTACAGGCGATGGAGCGCTTGCAATTGTCGTCGACAGCTTTTCAAAAGACGGCACATCTGCCAAACTATCGAAATGATTGACCTATAATAAGCAGCGCGTCTATCTTCTGTTCTATTAGAGGATGGCGCGCTTTTTGTTTCTATACAAGGGATAAAGAAATAGATAAGAAAACCTTTGTTAATGAGGGTTAACCCTAAAAAATAGTTTGTGAACAGTTCGTGATAAATTCTCATTCACAAAACGGCAATTGAAAATGGAAATAGTTTGTGAATATCGCGGGAAAAGGAGGTTTCATTTATAAATTATAATCATTCTCAATGATTTGCATGTACTTCGTATATAGGATAAGATTAGAATGATGATAAATAGAAGATGAGTGAAATTCATCTTAAGCATACTGGAGGTATTGGAATGGCTACTTTGGAAATCAAAGATCTTCATGTTTCAATCGAAGACAAAGAAATACTTAAAGGTGTCAATTTAACAATCAACACAAATGAAATCCATGCAATCATGGGACCGAACGGAACAGGTAAATCCACGCTCGCGTCTGCAATCATGGGTCATCCAAAATACGAAGTAACATCAGGTTCTGTACTTCTTGATGGAGAAGAAGTTCTAGAAATGGAAGTCGACGAACGTGCGAAAGCGGGTCTGTTCCTAGGCATGCAATATCCAAGTGAAATTACAGGCGTAACAAACGCTGACTTCCTTCGCTCAGGCGTTAACGCTCGTCGCGAAGAAGGCGACGAAATTTCGCTTATGAAGTTCATCCGTGAACTCGATAGCAAAATGGAACTCCTTGAAATGGACGAAGATATGGCAACTCGCTACTTGAACGAAGGATTCTCAGGTGGAGAGAAAAAACGTAACGAAATTCTTCAACTTATGATGCTGAAGCCTAAATTCGCAATTCTAGACGAAATCGACTCCGGTCTTGATATTGATGCTTTACGTATCGTTTCTACAGGTATCAACGAAATGCGCGGAGAAGATTTTGGTTGCCTAATCATTACTCACTATCAGCGTCTATTGAACTACATCACACCTGACCACGTTCACGTGATGATGCAAGGCCGAGTTGTGAAATCTGGTGGAGCTGAACTTGCTCGCAAACTAGAAGAACACGGTTACGACTGGATTAAAGAAGAGCTAGGTATTGAAGAAGAGACGGTTGAACAAGAAGCGTAAGAGGGAGGACGATTGAACATGACGGTTGAAACTAAATTGGCATTGACCGGAGAAGACGTCCGCTCTTATTCCGCAACTACGGGAGAAGCGAGCTGGTTAACCGATCTCCGCTTGGATGCGCTGGGCAAAGTAGACTCACTTCCAATGCCGAAACCAGATAAAACTAAGATTGATAAGTGGAACTTCACGGAGTTTCCTGTACATGCTGTTGAAAGCACTGTATATGAGAACCTTAGCGAACTTCCAGACGATGCGAAATCACTTGTAGACGCAGAAAATCAAAAAAACATCTACGTGCAACATAACAACACACCTGCTTTTTTATCGCTATCTGATGAATTGAAAGAGCAAGGCGTTATTTTGACAGATATTTTCACGGCATCTCGTGAACATAGTGATCTTGTAAAGAAATACTTCATGACGGATGGCGTTAAAGTGGACGAGCACCGCCTCACTGCATTCCACGCAGCTCTCATGAATGGTGGCGTATTTGTATACGTACCAAAAAACGTAGAAGTTAAACAACCGATTCAAGTGTTGTTTTTACATGATGATGCACAAGCATCCCTTTTCAACCACGTAATTGTAGTTGCTGAAGCGAATAGTGCTGTCACTTACGTTGAGAACTATCTATCTACAGTCCCTCACGCTGAAGGACTTGCAAATATCATTTCAGAAGTGTTCACAGGCGATAACGCCGTCGTCACTTATGGTGCAGTGGATGTTCTTGCTGAAGGGTTTACAACATACGTAAACCGTCGTGGAATTGCTGGCCGTGATAGCCGCATTGATTGGGCGCTGGGCTTAATGAACGATAGCAACACGATTTCAGACAACTTGACACATTTAGTTGGCAACGGCTCACGCTGTGATATGAAATCTGTTGTAGTAGGACGCGGAACACAAAAACAAAACTTCACTTCTGAAATTGTCCACTGGGGACTTGACACAGAAGGTCACATTTTAAAGCACGGCGTTATGAAAGATGCTGCTTCATCCATCTTCAACGGTATTGGTAAAATCGAGAAAGGTGCAACACGTTCAAATGCGGAGCAAGAGTCGAGAGTACTTATGCTTAGCGAAAAAGCTCGTGGAGATGCCAATCCGATTCTTTTAATCGATGAAGACGATGTAACTGCAGGACACGCTGCTTCTGTTGGACGCGTAGATCCACTCCAGTTGTTCTACTTAATGAGCCGCGGAATTTCGAAGCAGGAAGCAGAACGCCTCGTCATCCATGGTTTCCTTGCGCCAGTTGTTAGCAAATTGCCAATCGAAGGCGTCAAGAAACAGTTGACGGAGGTCATTGAAAGGAAAGTGCGCTAATGCTGAACAACGACATTCGCAAAGATTTCCCGATACTCGACCAAGAGGTAAATGGGTATCCTCTCGTATATCTTGACAGTGCAGCAACTTCTCAGAAACCACGTCAAGTAATTGAGGCGGTTGCCAACTACTATCAAAATGATAATGCAAACGTTCACCGAGGAGTCCACACACTTGGTAACAGAGCGACAGAAGGTTATGAAGGCGCGCGTGAAACTGTGCGCAAGTTCTTGAATGCTTCGTCAACAGAAGAAATCATCTTCACTCGTGGAACGACAACAGCATTGAATCTTATTGCTCAAAGCTATGGTCGTGCAAACATTAGTGAAGGTGATGAAATCCTCATCACGTATATGGAGCATCACTCGAACATCATTCCTTGGCAGCAACTAGCGAAAGCAACAGGAGCTGTCTTGAAATACATCGATCTTGAAGAAGATGGCACGATAGCACTTGAAAAAGTGAGCGATGCGATGACAGATCGGACGAAGATTGTTTCGATGATGTATGTCTCCAACGTTTTGGGAACGATGAATCCGATAAAAGAAATCACGGAAATTGCTCATGTGCACAATGCAATCATGGTGGTGGATGCAGCGCAAGCAGCGCCCCATCTAAAGCTGGATGTCCAGGACTTAGACTGTGATTTCCTCGCGTTTTCCGGACATAAGTTGTGTGGTCCTACAGGTATCGGTGCACTCTACGGAAAAAAAGCGCTATTGAATGAAATGGAACCTATTGAATTCGGTGGTGAAATGATCGACTTCGTAGGACTTTATGATTCTTCATGGAAAGAACTGCCTTGGAAATTTGAAGGTGGGACACCGATCATTGCTGGTGCGATTGGAATGGCGGCGGCTATCGATTATATCGAATCTATTGGACTTGATAATATTGAGAAGCATGAGCACGAACTGGTCGCATATGCAATGGAACAAATGAAGACTGTTGAAGGTCTTGAAATTTATGGCCCACGGGATTCAAGCAAGCGTGCAGGGATTGTCACCTTCAATCTGGACGGTGTTCATCCTCACGATTTAGCAACTGTGTTAGATATGAATGGTGTAGCAGTTCGTGCAGGACACCATTGTTGCCAGCCTCTTATGAAATGGTTGGATGTATCTGCAACAGCACGTGCCAGCTTCTATCTCTACAACACGAAAGAAGATGTGGACCGTCTTGTTGAAGGCCTTCGCATGGCAAAGGAGTATTTTCAATAATGGGAAACGAAAAACTAGATCAGCTGTATCGTTCGGTCATAATGGATCATTATAAAACTCCTCGTAACAAAGGAGTTCTTGAAAGCAGCAACGTTACTATCGATATGAATAACCCTACTTGCGGAGATGTGATTCACTTAACGCTTCAAGTAGAAGACGACATCGTTAAGGATGCTAAGTTTGAAGGAGAAGGATGTTCGATTTCAATGGCATCGGCTTCGATGATGACGCAACTTATCAAAGGCAAGAATACTGAGGATGCAGTAACTGCAGCTCACGCTTTTTCGGATATGATGTTGGGTAAAGATATCGATGATTCTATGGATTTTGGTGATATTGAGGCGTTGACGGGGGTTGCTAAATTCCCTGCGCGTATTAAATGTGCAACACTGCCATGGAAAGCAATGGAGAAAGGAATCGCGAGCGATTCCGAATAATTGAACGAAGGAGGACTATCAAATGGCTAAAAAGATGCCTGAAATTGGCGATTACAAATACGGTTTCCATGACAAAGACGTATCCGTATTCCGTTCTGCACGTGGATTGACAAAAGAAATTGTTGAAGAAATCTCACGTATGAAAGAAGAACCGGAGTGGATGCTGAATTACCGTCTGAAGTCTCTTGAGTTGTTCTATAGCAAGCCGATGCCACAATGGGGCGGAGACTTGAATTCGTTGAACTTCGATGAGATTACGTATTACGTAAAACCATCTGAAGCAACAGAAACTTCATGGGATGAAGTACCAGAAGAAATCAAGCGTACGTTTGACAAACTGGGAATTCCTGAAGCAGAACAAAAATACCTTGCAGGTGTTTCTGCGCAGTATGAGTCCGAAGTGGTTTACCACAACATGAAACAAGAACTGACTGACTTAGGAATTGTCTTTAAAGACACGGACTCTGCACTTCGTGAAAACGAAGAATTGTTCAAGAAGCATTTTGGTACAGTAATCCCGAACTCTGATAATAAATTCGCTGCATTGAACTCAGCGGTTTGGTCAGGTGGATCGTTCATCTATGTACCACCAGGCGTTAAAGTGGAAACACCACTACAAGCGTACTTCCGCATTAACTCTGAGAATATGGGACAATTCGAGCGCACACTTATCATCGTTGATGAAGGCGCAAGCGTTCACTACGTAGAAGGCTGTACAGCTCCTGTTTATACAACGAACTCACTTCACAGTGCGGTTGTAGAGATCATCATCAAAAAAGATGCTTACTGCCGTTACACAACGATTCAAAACTGGGCGAACAACGTGTACAACCTAGTAACGAAGCGTGCTGTCTGTGATGCGAATGCAACGATGGAATGGATTGATGGTAACATCGGTTCGAAGCTAACGATGAAATATCCAGCAGTCATCCTTAAAGGTGAAGGCGCTCGCGGTATGACATTGTCAATTGCAATCGCAGGTAAAGGGCAACACCAAGATGCGGGTGCAAAAATGATGCACTTGGCTCCGAACACGTCTTCAACAATTGTGTCGAAGTCAATTTCACAGCACGGTGGTAAAGTGACGTACCGCGGAATCGTTCACTTCGGACGTAAAGCGGAAGGCGCTCGCTCCAACATCGAATGTGATACGCTTATCATGGATGACAAATCTACGTCAGATACGATTCCATACAACGAAATCCTGAACGATAACATTTCACTTGAACACGAAGCAAAAGTTTCCAAAGTCTCTGAAGAGCAGCTCTTCTACTTGATGAGCCGTGGTATTTCTGAACAGGAAGCGACTGAAATGATCGTAATGGGCTTCATCGAGCCATTCACAAAAGAACTTCCAATGGAATATGCCGTTGAAATGAACCGTCTCATAAAATTCGAGATGGAGGGAAGTATCGGATAAGCACTGTTAAGTCAGTGTTTATGCGGTATTCCATATAACTGAATAACCGTCCGTGCCACATTCGTGCCCATTTCAAATGTGGTCGGACATTTAAGAGGCGAACTTTTTGAGTTCGTCTTTTTCTATTTTCTCGGTTAAGTACAACTATTCATCCGTACTTCTTTTGAGCGAATTAGGACACAAACGTCGATTTGTGAGGTTCTATCGGTTAATCAATATATTAGAGAACCGTGCACTTGATCACTCAAGGGAATGTTTTTTGTTTTCTGTACATCTTTTCTCACTAGGAGCCTATATAAATGATGATCCACAAACTAGTAGATGAAAGGAGAATGGAAAATGGTGAAAATTGTACTCGATGCAGGGCATGGCGTGTTGACTCCAGGCAAACAAACTCCTGACGGTGAGAAAGAATGGATGTTTAACAATGAAGTTCTTCTTGCTGCCCAGGCAAAACTGGAGATGTATGATAAAGTTGAGCTCTTGCGAGTAGATGATCCAACTGGTAAGACTGATGTTCCCTTAAAAATGCGGACAGACTATGCAAACGCATGGAAAGCTGATGTCTATCTATCGTTTCATCACAACGCCAATACAGGTGTTTGGGGCGACTGGGGTGGGGTGGAGACATATACGTTTGATGGGAATGGATCGAATTCGAATGCTGATAAACTTGCAAAACTCATTCAGCCGAGACTCGTGCGTGCAATGGGGCTGCGAGATCGAGGCGTACGAAAGAAAAACTTGCATGTTCTCCGTGAAACCAAGATGCCGGCTGTACTTGTTGAAGGGGGCTTCATGGATTCCCGGACAGATATTGAAGCACTTAGGAATCCACAACGATTGAAGGCTCAAGGCGAAACTATAGCTGAAGCAGTGATAGCTTATTATCAACTCAAAAAGAAATCGAGCACGACATCTACTATCAATGCCAGCAAGACATTCCGATTAGTAACAGGGACATTTCTATCCAAAGAAGATGCAGAAGTCTCAGCTGATCGTCTTAGGAAGCAACATGGATGGACTGTCTATGTAAAAGAAGAATCCTAACAGCTGACCTTTGCTGAAATGCAAAGGTCATTTTTTCATCCCACAAACAGTCCCAAAGTCCAGAAAAACGAATTAGTTATGATATGATGAGGGTAACGGATTGGTACAAGAATGGAGGGCTGTACATGATTGAAATCGGCTTAACTGGATGGGGTGACCACCCTGATGTGTATGCGCCCTCATCCACAGCGAAAGAAAAATTAATGGACTACAGCGCTCATTTCCCTGTCGTCGAACTCGATGCAACGTTCTATGCGATCCAACCGGAACGAAATATCCGAAAATGGATTAAGGAAACACCAGATCACTTCGGTTTCATCGTCAAAGCGTATCAGGGGATGACGGGGCATTTGCGCGGCGAACTGCCGTATGAATCGAAAGAGGAAATGTTTGAGCTCTTTCGGCTTTCAATGGAACCTTTACAAGAAGCGGACAAGCTATCGCTTATTTTAGTACAGTTTCCACCCTGGTTCGATTGTGTCAAAGAGAACGTTGATGAAATACGATACATAAGTAAGCAATTAGAAGGATTCGATATTGGAATCGAATTTCGTCACCAGTCGTGGTATACAGAAGAGTTCCGTGAAAAGACACTTCGTTTCCTGGAAGAGAATCATCTGATCCACGTCATTGCAGATGAGCCGCAAGCAGGTACGGGAAGTGTTCCTTTCATCCCTTCTGCTACAAGAAGCGACAAAGTGGTCATTCGTCTTCATGGACGAAATGTGGCAGGCTGGCAGAATCCTGGTGGAAGTAGAGAACATTGGCGCAAAGTGCGATATTTGTACGATTATACAGATCAAGAGTTAAAAGGAATACAAACAGCGGTTGAGGAGTTAGCGCAACAAACCGAATACGTTGCTGTTATTTTTAATAATAACTCAGGTGGGCATGCTGCAGAGAATGCCAAACGTTTTCAAAAAATGCTTCATCTCTCTTTCGATGACCTGGCTCCTAAACAGCTCGACATCTTTGAGGGGGAATAACGATGGAATATGTTTTGCTAATTGTTATTGGAATGCTTTCAGGAGTGGTTGGTTCACTCGTAGGACTGGGTGGAGGTACAATTTTTGTCCCTGTCACGATATTAGTCGGAATTGACTTAGGTTGGATTCCGCACGTGACTCCCCAGACGGTTGTAGGCATGTCTGTCATCATGATGGTGTTCAATGGGCTGTCTTCGACTCTGTTCCACATGAAGGCCAAAACCGTGGACTACAGGAGTGGATTCATCTTCTTCGCGGGTAGTGTCCCAGGAACAATCTTAGGGGCATTTTTTAATAAGAGTTTGGATTTAGGTTCCTTTAACTTATACTTTGGCATGTTACTAATATTTCTAGCGGCTCTACTACTCGTCAAAAAATATTTGAAACCAATCAATTGGTTTGTGAATCACGGCAAAGAAATTACATTCACAGATCCACAAGGTGAAACCCATGTGTATGGGTATCCGATCTGGTTTGCCATTCTGCTGACATTTGTGATTGGCTTAATGTCGGGCTTGTTTGGAATTGGTGGCGGTGCAATGATCGTACCAGCTATGCTTCTACTATTTTTATTTCCGCCGCACGTTGCAGTCGGTACATCGATGCTTATGGTATTTTTGTCTGCTCTTGTCAACTCAGGGACTCATATTTATCTGGGTCACGTCCCTTGGCTCTATTCACTTGCAGTCATTCCGGGTGCTTATATCGGAGGTACACTCGGATCCATGTTGAACAAGAAGATGAGTTCTGAAACGCTAGTTGTAGTGTTACGCGTGCTCTTACTATTATTCGGGATTAATTCAATTATTGATGGGATTTGGGGATGACAATGATCGCTAGAAAATCAGAAACCATTCATATTTATCATACAAACGACATTCATAGTCATTTTGACAATTGGCCGGGTATCAGTGAATTCTTATTGGATAAACGAATTGAACACGAACAGGACAGAGAGTCTTGTTTTGTTTTCGATCTTGGTGATTTCGTGGATCGATCTCATCCATTTACAGAAGCGTCTGAAGGAAAAGGGAATATTGAGCTTCTGAATCGAGCCAAATATGATGCAGTGACGATAGGGAACAACGAAGGGATTACGTTATCACATGAGGCATTAGAAGAATTGTATGTAGACGCTCAATTTGAGGTGGTTGTTGCAAACCTGAAGAATCGCGATGGCAGCGAGTTGGAGTGGGCTGTTCCATATACGTGCTACACGACGAATAGTGGCGTGAAACTGGCTGTGATAGGGGCAACTGCAGTATATGAGTTATTCTATGACAAGCTTGGTTGGTCGATTCAAGAACCTCGCCAATTGTTGACGGATCTTGCTTCAGAGTTAAGCCATTCAATGGATTGCGTCATTTGTCTCTCTCATCTTGGAGTGAATGAAGATCGTCTTTTAGCTACGGAAACATCGGATATCGATGTGATCTTAGGCGCACATACTCATCATTTGTTCGTTCGAGGTGAGGTTGTTGAAGACACATTGTTAGCTGCGACAGGAAAATTCGGACAGTATGTAGGACATGTCACTCTCACACTGGAGAATGGTCTAGTTGTAGAAAAGAAGGCAACTGTCATACAGGCAGACGAACTTGAAGTAGAAAAACGTGAACTCAAAGCTGTGAAACAGATGATCACTGAGGGAACGCAACTGTTGGATGAAGAAGTTTTTACAACGCCTATTAGTCTTGGGCAAAATCTATTTGGGCCGAGCCCGCTCTCCGATATTTTCGGTCAAGCACTACTCGCCTATACGAAAGCGGATTGCGGATTGTTTAACTCGGGGATTTTCCTTGGCCGCCTTCATGAAGGCGTTGTCACGAAGAGAGATTTACACCGTATTCTTCCACATCCGATCAATGCATGTGTCATCACTGTAACCGGACGTGCTTTAAGGGAGTATTACGAGATTTCGTGCCATCCTGATTGGGCGCGTACTGAAGTGAAGGGACTTGGATTCAGGGGAACAGTGATGGGCGTTATGATCCATGTGAATCTGAAGATGAAACAAGATATTCTCTATATGGGGGATGAAATCGTCGAACCAGATAGAGAGTATAGGTTAGCAACTCTTGATATGTTTACATTCGGTTTCTTTTATCCGAACATGAAATTAGAGAAAATTGACTATCTCGTTCCGGAACTCATTCGTGATATTTTTGGAGGGTATGGGGAACAGCATTTTGGAACAACTTCATAACAAGTAATAAGCGACTCTTCCTCTTCATATTGTGGAATAGGGAGGCGTCGCTTTTTGAAATTTCACATGCAAGTCCCTAAGAAACGAAAACCGAAAAGAAGATGGCTTAAACTCATCATCCCAGCACTTCTTTTGACGATAATCGTAAGTTTTTTCTATTTAAATATGAAGTTGAAGCCAGTTTACATGAACTATGCTGAAGTTCAAACACGTAAAATTGCGGCACACGTCATCAGTCAAGCCATTCAATCGAGGTCAACAAGTGTCTTGGATGCGAACGACGTCCTCTTGAATATCCCTAACGATTCTAATGAGACGGTTACACTAAAAGTCGATGCAGAAACCATTAATCAGGTTATGGCCGAGATGCATCAGTTGGTTGAAGAACACTTGGACCGTGCAGAGTCCGGAGATCTTGAAATGTTACCGCAAAGTGATGGGATCAAATTCGATACTGAAGAAATGGAGAAGCATGGAGGCGTCGTCTTTTTCGTTCCAATCGGTCAAGTTGCAGATATTCCGCTGCTCGGGAATTTAGGACCGAAGATTCCAATCAGGTTTCATATTGTAGGAGATGTACATGCGGACGTTGATACAAAACTAACAGAATATGGCATCAATAATGTCTATATGGAAGTGAATATGGAATTGACGGTGAATGTCCAAATTATTATTCCAATAGCAACTAAACAAAGTACAGTTGTTCAGCAAATCCCGATTGCAATCGGGATCATCCAAGGGGTCGTTCCACAAATCTATACGAAGGGGGGACAGAGTCCAGCGAATATAGAAGTTCCGATGGAAGATATTAAGAAACCATAAGTCACCTTGCATGTTCTTTCGATTATTGTTATGATTAGAAAGTAATAACGTAATCGATAGGGTAGAGGCTGCATTGTTTAAAAGTACCGCATGCGAGAGAGACATCGTAGACCATGCGTGAAAGGAAGCATTGCCGAAGTCTGATGGAACGTCAATTCCATGAGGTTGGGGTCATTTCGAAAAGGGATGGCACTGTCAGGGACAGCTATATCGTCCATGATGAGCTACAATCGTCAGTGAGATAACGAAAGTGATTATCAAACAAACGACATGTAGACAGCCGGTACCCGGTCCACTTGAAAAGAGTGAAACGGGCACCGGCTTTTTTGTTTCCCCGGTTACATTAACAAATTGAAGGAGGAGATTGGAATGATTGGAACTTGGTTATCGATACTGCCACCAGTGATTGCCATTGTTATGGTGCTCACGACAAAGCGGGTGTTACTTTCACTCGGGGCAGGAATTTTGTCCGCTGCATTACTAGTCGCTTCCTTTGCACCAGTGGAAACATTGACGCAGTTAGGGAAAGCGCTCATCGTCTCATTTTGGGCAGATGGAGAATTGAATACGTATAATATTTTCATAATGTTATTCATACTAATGTTAGGTGTTATCACGGCACTTGTTAGTCTATCAGGAGGAAGCCGCGCCTTTGCAGAGTGGGCTGTAACGCGAATCCAAACTCGCCGAAGTGCAAAACTCCTGACGATGATATTAGGAATTGCAATCTTTGTAGATGACTATTTTAATGCACTTGCGGTCGGTCAAATCGCACGACCGATTACAGATCGACATAAGATTTCTCGTGCAAAACTTGCGTACTTCATCGACTCGACGTCCGCGCCGATCTGCGTGATTTCACCTGTATCGAGCTGGGGAGCGTTCCTAATCGGACAACTAGCAATCATTCTTGCAACTACTGCTACAGTCAACTACTCACCGATAGCAGCGTTTCTAATGATGGCGCCGATGAACTTTTATGTAATTGCTACATTAGCGATGGTATTCTTCTTTGCTTGGACGAATATCGACTTTTTCGCTATGAAAGATCATGAAAAACGTGCAGAAGAAAAAGGAGAGCTTTTTGATCCTGAAAAAGAGATTCCTGGACAATTAAAAGATGAGTTCCCTGAACACTCTCATGGACGAGTGAGAGATCTAGTTGCACCAATTGTTTCACTTGTTGCTGTGACATTGACATCGATGGTCATTACAGGGATACGGATTGGTGGAGAACTGAATATATGGTCAATCTTTGAGAATATGGACGTTCCATTGTCGTTAGTAATCGGTGGTGTGGCAGGTACTCTGATTGCAATTATTCTTTATGCAAGTCAGTTCAAGGTCAACAAAACGGCTTCAACAGGTCTAATTGTTCAAGCTTTTGTCAGTGGAGTCAAGGCTATGATGCCTGCAGTACTTATTCTTATTCTGGCATGGTCACTTACTCACTTGATCGATATTTTAGAGACTGGACTATTTTTATCTGAAGTAGTTTCGAAGTCCAACATTCCCGTTGCCTTCCTACCAGTTGTACTATTTGTTTTAGCTGGTTTAATGGCATTCTCCACAGGAACGTCTTGGGGATCGTTCGGTATCTTACTTCCGATTGCAGGAACAATTATGGTAAACGCAGCTCCAGAGTTACTGTTGCCAGCATTATCTGCTGTCCTTGCAGGTGCAGTGTTCGGTGACCACTGTTCACCAATTTCAGATACGACAATTCTTTCATCTACAGGAGCAGGTAGTAACCACATCGATCACGTCTCCACACAATTGCCGTATGCACTTATGGCTGCAGGTGTTGCGACTAGTGGATACTTTGTGCTTGGATTAACTGGTTCGATTTGGATTGGTCTAGTGGCAGTAATTATTATTCTAGCGGCATTGTTTACTGTTTGGAATGTGAGAAATTCAAAAAAAGCTGTTAGCGTAACAGCAGAATAAGCAAAAAAAGGTATTCCTACTTAGTTGTGAGGAATACCTTTTTTGTATGTTGAAAAATTTTAGTTACTAGGAAATTAGCATTAGTTCCCACTATCTAGAGGGTAGAAGTGACGGGAACCGAAACAATTTGACAATCTAGTAATAAGATTATGAAAATTTGTATAGACTGAATTGGAAGTTTGTTTTAGAATAGGGATACAGAAAGAAAAGAAAGGGTGCGGATGTCTCCACTCGGACTAATGCAATCCTTTCTGTTGTGATTTCAGAATAGTTTGATAAGGGGGAAGAGAAATGAAGTTTAAAAGAGCATGGAGTTTACTAGCAGCGATGACGCTTGGCGTTGGTCTCCTAGCGGGTTGTTCTCAAGGAGGAGATGATGGGGCATCCGGATCGAAGGATGGCGATGTAATTAAAATAGGGGTGAACCTCGAACTCTCAGGAGCAGTTGCTTCATACGGAACATCCGAAGCGGATGGCATTCAGCTCGCTGTCGATGAAATCAATGATGATGGTGGAATCGATGGCAAAAAAATAAAGATCGTTAAAATTGATAATAAGTCAGATGCAGCTGAAGCGACAAACGCAGCGATTAAATTGACAACGCAAGAAAAGGTAGTTGCTATTATCGGAGCGGCGACTAGTGGAGCAACTGTTGCCCAAGCCCAAATTGCAAACGACAATAAGACACCACTTATCAGTCCATCTGGAACAAGCCCAACAGTTACTGTAAACGAAAAAGGAGAAGTAAATGAGTTCGTATTCCGTACTTCATTCATCGACCCTTTCCAAGGAACGGTAGCAGCAAACTTTGCAGCAAATGACTTAGGTGTAAAAAATGTTGCGATTTTCTCTGATAACGCAAGTGACTATTCAAAAGGTCTCGCTTCTTCATTCAAGAAGGACTTTGAAAAAGCGGGTGGGAAAATTGTTGCGGAAGAATCATATGTTGCAAAAGACTCTGATTTCCGTTCAACATTAACGCGCATCAAGTCAGCGAATCCGGAGTTCATCTTCATCCCGGGTTATTATGAAGAAGTTGGTCTCATAGTTAAGCAAGCGCGCGAAATGGGCATTGACGTTCCATTGATGGGTGCTGACGGATGGGATTCTCCAACGTTGCTTGAACTTGCAGGAGCAGATGCTCTAAACAACACGTTTACAACGAACCACTATTCTTCTGACGACCCAGATGGCGCAGTTAAAGCGTTCAGTGATAAGTTCAACGAAGAATACGGCAAGTCTCCGGATGCGTTTAATGCACTTGGATATGACACAGTGTACTTGTTGAAAGATGCAATCGAACGAGCAGGAAGTGTGGACTCTACAAAAATTAAAGACGCACTTGCTGAAACAGATGGACTTGATCTTGTAACAGGTAAATATTCAGTGGATGAAAACCACCACCCGATTAAATCGGCAACGATCCTTGAATACAAGGATGGCGAGCAAGTGTTCAATACGAAGGTGAATCCTTAATTTCATGAGGGGTGGGGAGCTCTCTCCCTGCCTTCTTTTTTTGGATGAAAGTCAGATGAGGAAAAAGGAGTGAGACTTCATGGAATGGCTACAGCAACTCATCAACGGTATTTCATTAGGCAGTATTTATGCGCTTATTGCGCTCGGTTATACGATGGTTTACGGCATTATAAAGTTAATCAACTTTGCTCACGGTGAAGTGTTTATGATTGGTGCGTTCATAGGATACATCTCCATTGCAGGATGGGGTCTAGGCTTTTTCCCAGCACTCTTAATCTCGATGGCGGTTTGTGCGGTGATCGGAGTTGTCATTGAACGCATTGCATACAAGCGTTTACGGAATGCAACACGAATTGCGGCGTTAATTACAGCAATTGGTGTATCGCTTCTTATACAAAATGGAGTCATCTACTTCAGAGGTGCACAACCAGCGGCCTATCCTCAAGTGTTTGCAAACAAGTCATTTAACCTATTTGGTGCTCAAATTAGTACACAGGCAATCCTCATTTTATCTGTATCTGTAGTGCTCATGCTTGTCCTGCAGTTCATTGTACATAAGACAAAGATCGGAAAAGCGATGAGAGCTGTGTCGTATGACGCTGAAGCCGCAAAACTAATGGGCATCAATGTAGACAATACGATTTCAGCTACATTCGCAATCGGGTCAGCACTTGCTGGTGCTGCAGGAGTCATTTTCGGAATTTACTATACGAAAATTGATCCATTGATGGGCGTTATCCCAGGTTTGAAAGCGTTTGTCGCAGCTGTACTTGGGGGGATTGGAATCATTCCAGGAGCGGTTGCAGGCGGACTTGTACTTGGTGTCGTCGAAACGGTGGTAAGTGCCCTAGGATTCTCCTTGTGGCGAGATGCGGCTGCATTCATCATTTTGATTTTAATCTTAATCTTTAAACCTTCTGGCATCTTCGGTAAAAACACAAGAGAGAAAGTGTAGGTGAATTGAAATGATGAAAAAGTCTAAGCAGTTTTGGGTCTTTGCCGTTTTAGCGATTGCGATCTATGCTGCTGTCCAGTTCATGATCAGTGGTGGATTCTTAAATAATTTCTATTCCAATACACTGATCTTCATGGGAATCAATATCATGCTGGCGGTTAGTTTGCACTTGGTCATCGGTATTACGGGGCAATTCTCACTTGGGCATGCTGGTTTCCTGGCAGTCGGTGCTTATGTATCCGCAATTATGACGATGAAACTGGACCTGCCATTCTTTGCAGCGATTCTCATTGCTGGGATTGCTGCAGCCCTTGCTGGACTCGTCGTTGGAATTCCAAGCTTGCGGTTACGCGGTGACTATCTAGCCATTGCAACCCTTGGATTTGCAGAAATAATTCGAATCATATTCCTGAACATCGATTATGTTGGCGGAGCGGCTGGCATGCAAGTAACGCACTTAACGACATGGACATATACATTCATATGTCTTTTCGTAACCATTCTAGTCATCGTGAACTTTACGAATTCGAGGCATGGTCGAGCATGTATCGCTGTACGAGAAAATGAAATTGCAGCTGACGCAATGGGCATCAATACTACGTATTATAAGGTTCTCGCGTTTGCAATAGGATCGTTCTTTGCAGGTGTTGCAGGTGCGTTATATGCACACAACTTTTACATTATCCAACCTGCAAACTTTGGATTTTTAAAATCGATTGATATTTTGATCTATGTAGTTCTTGGAGGACTCGGCAGTCTATCAGGTGCGATTGTTGCGACAATCCTACTTACGGTCGTTTCGACATTCCTCCAAGACTTCCCTGAAACCCGGATGATTATTTACAGTCTTGTCCTAATCATCGTAATGTTATACCGTCCAAAAGGGTTGATGGGTAAAATGGAATTCACAGACTATTTGAAGTTGTGGATGCGTCCGAAAGGGGGAAGCCAGCATGAGCAATGATGTATTGTTAGATGTGCAAAGCGCAGGCATCCAATTCGGAGGGCTAAAAGCAGTTTCAGGATTTAATATGAAAATCAATAAAGGTGAATTGGTTGGACTAATTGGCCCCAATGGAGCGGGAAAAACAACTAGTTTCAACTTACTGACAGGTGTATACGTTCCGACTGAAGGGGAAATTTTCTTTGATGGTAAGAAAATCAACGGACTTCCACCCTTTAAAGTTACTCGTTTAGGGATGAGTCGTACATTCCAAAATATCCGGTTGTTCAACGAACTTTCTGTCCTGGATAACGTGAAAGTTGCTTATCATTCACTTGCGAATGACTCTGTTTTGAGTTCAGTACTACGACTCCCTTCTTATTTTAAAAACGAGCATGAGATGGAAAACAAAGCGATGGAATTCTTGAAGATATTCGAACTCGATAAATATAAAGACGAAACCGCAAAAAATCTTCCGTATGGGAAGCAGCGCAGACTGGAAATTGCTAGAGCACTTGCAGCAAATCCTGATCTGTTGTTGTTAGATGAACCTGCAGCTGGCATGAACCCTTTTGAAACGAAAGAACTGATGGATCTCATCGCCTTTATCCGGAAGCAATTCGGATTGACGATTCTTTTAATCGAACATGATATGAACTTGGTCATGGGGATCTGTGAACGAATTTACGTTCTTGACCACGGTGTTCTGCTAGCTGAAGGTTCACCTGAAGAAATCAGGAACAATCCAAAAGTGATTGAAGCGTATTTAGGGGAGGAAATTGTATGAGCATGCTGAGCATCCAAGATTTAAACGTCTACTACGGCAGCATCCATGCATTAAAAGGAGTTTCATTGGAAGTGAATGAAGGAGAAATCGTCACTCTTATTGGTGCTAACGGTGCAGGGAAGAGTACATTGCTGAAAACGTTATCTGGCCTACTAAAGCCAAAAGAAGGTACTATCCATTATCAGGATTCTTTAATAAGTGGTAAACCTGCTCAATCCATCGTGAAAATGGGGGTTTCCCAAGTACCAGAGGGGAGACGGGTTTTCGCGGATATGACAGTAGAAGAGAATATTGAACTAGGTGCCTACTTGAGGAAAGACAAAGCTGAAATCGGGAAGGATTTCAAGAAAGTTTATGGCATTTTCCCTAGATTGTATGAACGACGTAAACAAACAGCAGGTACACTTTCGGGTGGTGAGCAGCAAATGCTTGCGATGGGAAGAGCGATTATGGCTCGTCCTAAGTTACTTCTATTAGATGAGCCATCTATGGGACTCGCTCCACTCATGGTCAAAACAATATTTGAAACGGTTAAAGATATTAGTAAGGCAGGAACGACGATTCTGTTAGTTGAGCAAAATGCCCACATCGCACTTTCAATTGCGGATCGCGGATACGTGATTGAAACAGGTCGGGTTATTCTGTCAGGAACTGCAGCTGAATTACAAGCAAGTGAAGAAGTGAAAAACGCCTATTTGGGCGGTCACTAAACAACTGAATTATCTAAAGGAAAGCGTCCAATTTATGGGCGCTTTTCTTGTTACAACCCTTTAGATATCAAGTTGTTCGCTTTCTGAATATATGTTACATTATTGGAAGTGGGGAAAACAGTAAACGTTTAACTAAATTCAGCAATAGTCTTCCTCTTCTATAAATAGCGGTATGAATGCAAACTTTTTTCTTTTTTGTGGGGATAAAATTGGCTGAATTAAGTTAAAGGATGGCAACCTAAGTGCCCACATCCTGTGGCACAGGTTGCATGATCGACATCGTGTCGGCTCGCGGGTGTCACAGATTTTTAAGGGAGCTTTTCGAGCTTGCTCGAAAAAATCTGGACGCAATGATGCCGAGGCACAATTGATATGGAATGGAGCTGAAGACTTTGTCTTGCAAACCAGGGGTGGACAATAAAAAAGAGCATATCCGTAAACCGGATTGGCTTAAGATTAAGTTGAATACGAACGAAAACTATACCGATTTAAAAAAGTTGATGCGTGAAAAAAATCTTCATACAGTCTGTGAAGAAGCGCGTTGCCCGAATATCCATGAGTGCTGGGGAGAGCGCCGAACGGCTACATTCATGATTTTAGGGGATACTTGTACTCGTGCCTGCCGTTTTTGTGCCGTTAAAACAGGATTGCCAACAGAGCTAGATTTAGCAGAGCCGGAGCGCGTGGCAGATTCAGTTGCACTGATGAATTTAAAGCATGTCGTTGTGACTGCAGTAGCACGGGATGACCAAAAAGATGGTGGATCTGGTGTGTTCGCAGAAACAATCCGTGCGATTCGTAGAAAAAATCCATTTGCAACAGTCGAAGTACTTCCTTCTGATATGGGAGGAGAGTATGATAATATTAAGCGATTGATGGATGCAAAACCGGATATTTTGAATCATAATATTGAAACGGTTAGACGGATGACGCCTAGAGTACGTGCACGAGCTAAGTATGATCGATCTTTAGAGCTGCTTCGTCGTGCAAAAGAAATGTATCCTGAAATTCCTACTAAGTCTTCGATTATGCTAGGTGTGGGTGAGACATGGGAAGAAATTTTAGAAACAATGGATGATTTGCGTGCAAACCAAGTTGATATTATGTCGATTGGTCAGTACTTACAACCGAGTAAAAAGCACTTAACTGTACAAAAATATTACACGCCAAAGGAATTCAAAGAACTCTTTGAGATTGCGATGAGTAAAGGTTTTTCGCATTGCCAATCAGGCCCGCTCGTTCGTTCAAGCTATCATGCTGATGAGCAAGTGAATGCAGCGGCGAAAGAACGTCAACGTAGAGGCGAAGAGATGCTTGAATCCTTGACTGTGAAAGGCTGAGTCGACATGACAGAACGACTAATTACGTTGGATCAGTACGAATTCGAGATTATCGTTAACTTCCGCGAAGGTTTTGACAGCGAAGCACTGATGAGTCGTTACAGTGAGATCCTGTTGAAATACGATTATATTCTCGGCGACTGGGGATATGGACAACTCCGTCTTAAAGGATTCTTTGAGGATCGTAACGCGAAAGCGACTTACGAAACGAAAATTAGCACGTTGCAAGATTACTTATATGAGTACTGCAATTTTGGGTGTGCCCATTTTATATTGAAAAAGGCAGGGAAAGTGAAGAAGGAACAAGCGGATGCTGATGCGAAACAGGAATCACCTGTTGCAGAAGAAATTCCACAAACTTCATAAATCCTTTCCATTCGGACGTCTTGGAGAATTCTCTGTGACGTCTGTTTCTGCATGTTCTTGACACGAAGACATTTGAGGAGGAATTAGCATGTATTTTATCGACCGAAAAAAAATTAGTGAGACGCTCGCTTATATGGAAGAACTTCTTGCGCAATTTTCAAGTGAGTCTAACTGGCAAGATAGCACGTTGAAGACGTTGGCGCTTGAACGAATCGCACAAAATATCATCGAGTCCATTATAGATGTAGGGAACTCCATGATTGATGGGTTCATCATGCGCGATCCGGGAAGTTACGAAGACATTGTCGACATTATGGAAGACGAAAAAGTGATCAATAAAGAGATGGAACAACCACTTAAACAAGTAATTGAATTACGAAAAATGCTCGTTCGTGACTTTATGAAAGTGGATTTAATGGAAGTAGAGAAAACTATTACAGCAAGCTACTCTTCACTCGAAAAGTTTCCAAGCTGTGTATTAACGTATTTGGAAAACGAATTGGGGCCGGTCTCTGCATTCCTTCCAGAGGATTCACCTCATGGAACGATATAAGGCAATTTGCTTGGATCTGGATGGCACTGTTTATAAAGGAAGCCAAGCAATCCCAGAGTCGGTTACTTTCATCCGAACGTTACAGCATTCAGGAATCGAGCCTTATTTCATAACGAATAACTCTTCCCGTACAGCGCAGGAACAACAGAAAAAACTGGAATTGCTCGGTGTTGAAACGACAGAGCAGCAAATCATGACATCTGCGATTGCCAGTACTAAGTATTGTGCACAACATTATCCCGGGAAGACAGTTCAAATGATTGGTGAAACTGGATTACGTGAAGCGTTATTAGACGAAGGAATTAGACTTGTCGAAGCTGACGGAGACATTATAATCATGGGAATTGATCATGAAATTACATATGATAAATTAGCTATGGCTTGTTTGTCTATAAGAAAGGGCGCACATTTTCTCGCAACAAATGGAGATCTCTCGTTGCCTAACGAACTTGGACTGGTACCTGGCAACGGCGCATTCATAGAACTTGTAAAAGCCTCAACTGGAGTTACACCGACGATACTCGGAAAGCCTCAATCCTACATGCTAGAATTCATCCAACAACAAAGTGGAGCAAGCAAAGAAGAGATGATCATGATCGGTGACAATTATGAAACGGATATTCTATCAGGCATTCGTTTCGGCATCGATACGATCCATCTCCAAGGCGGCGTCACATCACTTGAGGAAGTGTTGTCTAAAGCCGATGCTCCTACTTATATGTTTAATACACTTGCCGAATGGAATAATTGAGCGTTGTATTTTTCAGAATGAAAAATTTATATATTACGGGGATTTAGTTGTTTGTAGTAGAAGGCGGCGACTCTGGAGGGATCAGCGAAGGTCGAAGACCCCGCAGGAGCGGTAGCGACGAGGAGGCTGAGATCAAGCCCCTCGGAAAGCGTCCGCCTGGAGCGAAAAACAACGGCACTTGGTCTAATCATTTGATTCAACTATATAACTAGTATTAATATAGTCTTTTATTAATTTGAAATAACTGTGTATGCCAATAGAATACAACAAAAGGACTTGCCCATTAACCCGGACAAGTCCTTTCGTATTTTCCTATTTTAAAAGAGAGGATTCTCTTCTATGAACTCGTAAATCTTCTCTGTCAGCTCAGCGGGTGTATCCGCTTCTACGACTTCTCCGTTCACTAGAGCATACAGTGACTCTGCACACTTCGTGCAATAACTAAGACAACCATATTCCAAGACATCCAGATTCGGATCCTTCTCAAGTGCTTCTAGTGTCTCTTGAGAACCATTGGCTAAATTACTAATGCAAAACTCAACTATCGGGTTCACACCCATCACCTCACCTTGTACGATCGTACTCTTTTTTTCTTTAACCGTCAAAGCCCTTGCCTTATTGTGAAGAACGTCACATACTGTTATACTCATACGTGAGGAAAAAACGGAAATCTCTCAGATAAAGGAGACTATCATGAAAAAATTACTATTATTAGGTGCCGGTTACGGTAATATGCGAATTTTACTGCGAGTACTGAATAACTTACCAACTGATGTTGAAGTGACACTTGTAGATCGCACATCCTTCCATAGTTTAAAGACAGAATTCTATGCACTTGCTTCAGGTACTGTACCAGATAGCGAAGTGCGTGTTGCACTACCGACACATGAACGTTTGAAAGTAGTTGAAGGTGAGATTGCAGGAATTGAAGTCGGAGAAAAATGTGTCTTACTTACAGATGGAAGACAGCTAGACTACGACCAACTTGTCATCGGCCTAGGTTGCGAAGATAATTATCACGACGTGCCAGGTGCTGACGAATTTACGTACAGCATTCAAACGATTGGTCAATCTCGTGAAACGTACAAAAAGCTTTTGAATTTAAATGGCGGCGCGACTGTTGGGATTGTCGGTGCAGGTCTAAGTGGCATCGAACTAGCAAGTGAATTGAGAGAAAGTCGTTCAGACTTAAATATTAAATTATTTGACAGAGGCCCGCGTATTTTGCGTGACTTCCCGGAACGTCTGAGTAATTACATCCAAAGTTGGTTTGCCAAAAATGATGTGGATGTCATTGCAAACTCAAATATTACAAAAGTTGAAATGAATCTACTTCATAACCACGAGGACCAAATTGCTGTAGATGCAGTAGTATGGACAGCTGGCATTCAACCGACTAAAGTAGTTCGAGAATTAGATGTTGAAAAAGACAAATCAAACCGCATTGTGCTGAATCAGTACCATCAGATTCCGGGCTTTGAAGATGTATATGTCGTAGGGGACATCGCTGCACTTCCTCATGCACCTAGTGCCCAGTTAGCAGAGGGACAAGCGGAACAGATCGTTACTGTACTCAAACATACTTGGAATGGTGAAACCTTGCCAGAGACGATGCCTGAAATCAAGCTAAAAGGATTTATGGGGTCTCTCGGTAAAAAACAAGGATTTGCATACTTAGCAGATCGCACGGTAACAGGACGGATTGCACGACTGTTGAAATCTGGAGTTCTCTGGATGTACAAATGGCATAATGGCTGAGTAAATCAAATAAAAGCGTGTAAGGCAGGATTCCGCTGCCTTACACGCTTTTATTTGTAAAAAGGATGACCCGAAGTTCTCAATTACAAATTAAGTATTATCACTCAACCAGCTGCAATGAATCCATGTTTTTCGAGTTCACTGAAAATGGGTTTTAATTGAATATAGCCTTCACCAATCACTTCTTCGTTCACAATTACAAGCGGATAGAAAAATTCCTCTTCTTTTACTTGTTCAGCCAGCTTACGTTGACGATCGTTTTCTATAACGGACTCAATATCGATATAAACGATTTCAAATGGATGATTTGGATATTTTCGTTGAATGGCAGCATCTAGCCATTCATATGTATCTTTTGACGTCGGTGCGTTCACACAACTTGCACAAACGACCTCTGCGCCGTATACTTCTACTGTAACGTGTTTAGCTTTCATAGCTAACGCCTCCTGATTCTCTATTGGATTTTTTTTGCGATCCAGTTTATAATAACTATAAGGAAAGGGGAGTTTAAAAATTATGACAGAAGCAACGATGAACGAATCCGTTCAAGAAGTGTTGAATAAATTACGTCCGTTCCTCTTACGTGACGGCGGTGACTGTGAACTAATCGATGTGGAGGATGGAATTGTAAAGTTACGTCTTCTAGGCGCATGTGGTACGTGCCCAAGCTCCACAATTACATTGAAAGCCGGTATTGAGCGTGCTCTTCTTGAAGAAGTACCCGGCGTTGTAGAAGTAGAACAGGTTTTCTAAGGGCCATTTGGCTTCGCAGGAACGGGCCACATGTGTCCGTTCCTGTTTTATTTTTCTTCTCGTATTTCTCGCCATCGCTCTTTTGCCATTTCAATAAGCTGTGGTTCAGTTGAAGTCCTTTGCGCTTCAATAATTTTTGAGAAGTATAGAACGGCTTTTTCTCGATCACCAACACGCCATGACAACTCCGCGACCATGTAGAGAACACGCAATTCTGACATTTGGGTACCAACGTGATCGTCAGCTGAATAGGCTTCTTCATACAAATTTCTTGCAAGTGTTAAAAAACGCTGCTCTTCTTCCTCGTTTTCCAAAATCCGATAGAGCCAAGCGGTCCTCAGCGTAATTCCAGCTGTAGTAAGTGATTTCTCTTTTTTTACCATTGCACTTAAATAGCCTAGCTTGTAAGCAGCGATGGCATCTTCAATAGTGCGTTCACCACCTAGCGAATGGGGCTTCCAACCAGCGGTAATGACTGAAGCAATTTGTTCTTTAGCTCCTGGTGCAAAATAGGGTGCAAAATCATCTGTAAATGAGAAACCGCACGATGGACATACAGCGATATTGTAAAACAGCGGATTCACATCGCTGTCCACATAGTTGGGTTTAAAATCACTATCCGTTGCAGCAACCCTTGCAAAACGTGAACGAACTCGAGTTGTTGTGAAAGATTCTTTACAATTCAAGCAAACTATTTTTTTATCATAAAATGGGGTAACTTCCATGCTGCACCACCCTTTCGTGCTTCCTAACCTATTATAGCAAAACTTTATAGAACAAGTGGGTTTCATTGCATTACAATTTACAACATTGATATGATTGATATTACTTAGGAGGGATATAGATGACACAACTACTCAACTTATCTGAAGCAGCTGCCTACCGAGTTAAAGAAATGATGGAACATAATGGGGAGCAAGGATCTTTTCTACGTGTTTCTGTCAACGGTGGAGGCTGCAGTGGTCTTACGTACGGGATGGGGTTCGATGCAGAACAGCATGCGTCAGATCAGCTTTTGGAATTGCACGGCGTAAAGATTGTCGTGTCTTCTGAGGATACGGATATATTAGCAGGTACAGAAATTGACTATAAAGAATCGTTAATGGGTGGCGGGTTCACCATCGAAAATCCGAATGCCATCGCTTCATGTGGCTGTGGAACGTCGTTCAGAACGGCGAAGAAAGCGGGAGCTCCTGCAAGTTGTGATTGATACTCCCTAGAAAATCGATTTGTTCTACTTACAACTTACGAATGCTTAAATAAGGTCTCTTGAAGGACATGGATTAGAACATGACCCCTTCAAGAGATTTTTCTTATGATTTCACAGAAATTAGTCTCATCAACTAATTTGTAGGGGAATCGTTCCGATTGTTGGAATTTTTTTACGAGTTTATGAAGGCACTATGACGTTATTTCAATATGTCCGATTATATTCCTAATAAGCTATTGAAATAGCAGGTCAAAAAGGCTACTATGAATGAGGAATATAAATAATAAACGCTGGATTGTAGGAATCACGTGATTTTTACAAACCGGCACATCATACAAGAAAAGGTGGAACCGATTCCCGTGAAAAAAAGACCTACAATCCTCGTTTTAGGTGCTGGATATGGTGGATTAGCAACTGTTGTGAATCTACAGAAATCTCTAGGCGTAGACGATGCTGAAATTATCCTTATCAACAAGAATGATTACCACTATGAATCTACTTGGCTTCATGAAGCTGCAGCAGGTACATTGAAGCCTGAACAAGTTCGTTATCCGATTAGCCGTGTTATTCAGCAAGACAAAGTGAAATTTGTGAAAGCTGAAGTTGAAGCAATCGATGTTAAAGCTAAAATGGTTACTTCATCAGCCGGACAGCATACATATGATTACTTAGTCATCGGACTCGGATTCGAAGGAGAAACATTCGGAATCCCAGGTCTTGATAAGTATGCACTTTCGATTGCAAACGTAAAGGCAGCACGTCAAATCCGTGAGCATATTGAATATCAGTTTGCTACATGGTCTCTTGAAGAAGTGAAAGCAGACAGCCGTCTTACAATTATTGTCGGAGGCGCTGGATTTACAGGCATCGAATTCCTTGGTGAACTCGGAGATCGTATTCCGGAACTTTGTGAAGAATTCGATGTACCTGCTGACAAAGTAAAAGTACTTTGTGTAGAAGCAGCTCCTATGGTTCTTCCAGGATTTGACCCTGAATTGGTTGAATACGCAGTTCGTCAATTGAAATCTAAAGGAATTGAATTCTCAATTGGTACACCAGTTGTTGAAGCGACTCCTGAAGGTGTTAAATTGAAAACAGGCGACGAAGAATTTGAATTCATCGAAGCTGGTACAGTTGTATGGGCAGCAGGTGTCCGTGGCAACCGTTTAATCGAAGAGACAGGCATTGAAAACATGCGTGCTCGCGTTAAAGTAGAAAAAGATCTACGTGCTCCAGGATTCGACGATGTCTTCATCGTAGGTGACTGTGCTTTGATGATCAACGAAGAAATCAACCGTCCATTCCCTCCAACTGCTCAAATCGCGATGCAGCAAGGAGACATGTGTGCAAATAACTTGATCGCTCTTATGAAAGGTCAACCGACTCAAGCATTCGTTCCGGACTTGAAAGGAAGCATTGCTTCACTTGGTTCTAACGATGCAATTGGAGTTGCTTTCGGTAAGAAGATGACTGGTAAGAAAGCATCCTTCATGAAGAAAATGGTCGACAACCGTGCACTTTACTTAATCGGTGGTGCTGGTCTTACATTTAAAAAAGGAAAGTTTGACCTCCTTTAATACAAAAATGACAAACACTCGTCTCCTTTTTGAGGACGAGTGTTTTTTGAAACTTTTCAACAACTTCATGACACTTGCGTAAGCTGTTGAAAGAAGTGCCACAATCCGGTAAAATGAACTAAGGAAAATGGAGGTCATCATTTTGGGAACAATTTCACTTACAGAGATTATTCTGTCTGTCCTCATCTTTATAGTCATGTTTTTCGGGATTGGCTTTTTGCTTAACATGTTACTGCGCATGTCGTGGGTCATGGCAATTGTCTACCCGATTGTCGTCATCTTAATTATTGATGAAGTGAAGGCATATGAATATATTACGAAATCAGGACATGCGTTCAGTATGCTCGGAGATAAGTTGATGGCGTTACATACAGTCGACATCGTGATTCTTTCAAGCGGTCTAGTTGGAGCTATCCTTTCAGGGTTTGTGAGTAAGCTTTTACGCAAACAAGGTTATCAGATGTTTTAAAAAAACGCTCAGGCATAAAGTGCCCGAGCGTTTTTCTATACCTAAGATTATTTAGTTCACAGTGTTGATTTCCGTTTCAGGTGTACGCTTTCCGGGGGGGCTCGATTTTAGCCGCTTTCTTGGCTCAGCTCAGTCCAGGGTCTTCGATCTTCGCTTATCCCTTTGGAGTCGACGCCTTACACTTCAATCAACGGATTGCTTAAGACTTATAGTACGTGTTGAATCTCATACGATAAATGAATACGTGATAACGGAAATCAGGATGCCGGTTACTGCTCCTGCAAAAACTTCGCTTGGCTTGTGACCGAGCAGGGTCTTCAGCTCTACAATCTTTTGTTCTTCGTCTTTCTTAATCCAACCTTTTGTTCCACTGACGAATGTTTGGAAATCTGCACGGATCTGGTTGATGATCAAGGCTTGCTGACCTGCTTGGTAACGAACGCCGCTCGCGTCGAACATGACGATTACTGCAAAAATTGCTGAGATTGCAAACAGGGAAGAACCCAGTCCGTGTTCGAAAGCAATAGCAGTAGTGAGTGCAGTTACTGCGGCTGAGTGAGAACTTGGCATGCCTCCTGTAGAGGTCATTAACTTCCAATCGAGCTCACGAGTGAGTAAAAAATGAATCGGAATCTTTACGAACTGTGCGAAAAAAATTCCGAATAGTGCAACCAACAGTGGCACATTGCTCAAAATTGTCATGTAGGCACTCCTCGTTAAAATAATTATGAAAAATAGTCCGGTAACCGAAGAATTTTTTTCGTTTCTTCTTCAATTGGTATATAATTAAGAATGTATGAAAATGAGGAGGTAGTCAAATGAAAACTATCATTACAAACAAACAGATTACGGAGACCAATCTTGACGTGGTTGTGATCGGTGTCCCTGAACATCCAGAAAACAATACAAATTGGAAAGTCATAAATGACACATTCAATGGGAAGTTAACAGATTGGGTTAAAACAGGCGATGTAAAGACAGAACTCAATGCAGTCACTAAGCTACCATCAATGGGCGACAGCACGTTCAAGCGCGTTGTTTTCATCGGCCTTGGTGCCTCGAAAAAGTTAACAGACCAAGGGCTGCTTGAAGTATTCTCTAAGGTTGGAAAAGAGCTTAAGTCGATGAAATCAGAAAGCGTTTCCATTTGGGCTGATTCATTCACAACTGAAGAACTAGGCGCGGATGATGTGGCGTTTGCCTCTCTACAAGGTCTTGTTTTAGGTAGTTATCAATTTGCGGATTATAAAACAACTTCAAACGAAAAAGACTTTGAATTCAATACAGTGGAACTACTTAGCACAGCTGATGAAGATGAACTTAAAGCGGCTATGGAAGTAGGTCTTGTACATGCCGATGCTGTAAATTCAGCACGAACACTCGTCAACACACCTCCAAATATCTTAACTGCAGTTAAAATGGCTGAACATGGTGAAATGTTGGCTGAAAAGTACGGATTTGAAGTCGAAATTCTAGGCAAAAAAGAAATGGAAGAACTCGGTATGGGCGCAATTCTTGCGGTCAACAAAGGGTCAGTAGAGGAACCACGTCTGATTGTTCTTAAATACGCTGGTGGCAACGAAGACTGGACTGACGTAGTAGGACTCGTTGGTAAGGGGATTACGTATGATACAGGCGGATACTCTTTGAAGCCACGTGAGGGTATGGTCGGCATGAAAGGGGACATGGGTGGTGCTGCAGCTGTATTCGGTGCAATGCAAATCATCGGTGAACTGCGCCCTGCCAAAAACGTCATAGCTGTCATTGCTTCTACCGATAATATGGTCTCAGGTGATGCATTTAAACCTGACGATGTTATTACATCGCTGTCAGGTAAAACGATTGAAGTCTTAAACACGGACGCTGAAGGGCGCCTCGTATTGGCAGATGCTGTGACCTATGCAAAACAATCAGGTGCAAATTATCTAATTGACATTGCAACACTTACTGGCGGAGTAATCGTTGCCCTAGGTAAGGATAAAACTGGCGCATTGACGAACAACGAAGCATTCTTCGAAGATTTCATGGAAGCTTCTGTAGAAACAGGAGAATTCGTTTGGCGCTTACCATTAACTGAAAGTGATAAAAAGCGTCTTCGTAAGAGTGAAGTAGCGGACCTTAATAACTCACCAGGTCGTGATGGTCATATGATCTTTGGTGGCGGTTTCGTTGGAGAGTTTGTAGGAGATACTCCTTGGATCCACTTAGATATCGCAGGGACGTCTGAAGCGGATGCACCTCATGTACTTGGACCTAAAGGTGCAACAGGCGCCATGACAAGAACGTTAGCTACGTTTATTGAGCGGTTAGCTGAAGACTCCTCTGAAGCGTAATAGGTGTCAGCCTACCCCTACCTTTGCCCAATGAATAAGATAAGTGGGAAAGGGGGAGTAAAATGTCACGATATAATAGAGGAAGTAACTATGGTGGTGGAAGAGGGTACGGAGGAGGTAGAGGTTTCGGCGGAGGCGGATTTGGAAACAACTTCGGAGGCGGCTTCGGCGGACCTTTTCTTGGTGGATTATTCGGTAGCTTTCTCGGTAGTGCAATTTCACCTTACGGATACGGAGGAGGCTACGGTGGTGGAGGGTATTATCCATACGGTGGATACCCCCCATATGGTGGAGGCTATTATCCATACTCATACCCACCTTACTACAGCCCCTATGGATATTGGTAAACAACAAAAAGACGCAGCGTCCGATTTGGGACACTGCGTCTTTTTGTTCAATCTTCTTCACGAGACTTCTGTTCACCAATTGCTTCTTGAAGATCGTCTCCAACCGTCAGTTCTGTCGGTTTAACGCCAGACATATAAGCAGCGCGGCTCATTAAGTGTCCACCAACAGGCGAAGTGATGAATAAGAAGACGCTACCAAGCAACAGTTGAATACTGAAATGCCCTTTAATCCACCAAAAGTGAAGGAACACCCCAATCAGAATTCCTAGAACACCGAGAGTCGCACTTTTTGATGCGGCATGCGCTCGTGTGTAAACATCAGGTAATCGGAGAACCCCGACTACAGTGACAACAGTAAAGAAGACGCCTACAAGTATAAACAGAGCAATAATGATGTTAGCGATGAGTGTCACGGTCTATAATCGCCCCTTTCTCGATGAACTTCGAGAACGATACTGTCCCGATGAAGGACATAATCGCAATGAGCAAAATCACATCAATGAAAAATATTGTATCAAATACAATGGACAGTAACGCGATTATTGAAATCAGCATCACACCGATTCCATCTAAAGCGATAAGGCGATCTGGAGTAGAAGGGCCTTTGAATACTCGAACGAGCGTACCGAGCATGGATAAGAAGATGATGATTAAACTGATCCAAATAAATATCTTCATGTCCGGCTCACCTCCAAGATTGCTTTTTCGAATGTTTGTTTAATGGAATTGATGGCTTCTTCAACATCATCCACGTCGATTGCATGAACGTACAACGTCCGTTGATCATCTGAAACATGAATGACAATTGTGCCAGGTGTCAATGTGATCAAACTAGCAAGTAACGTGATCTGCCAGTCCTCTTCAAGGACAGTTGGCATTGCAAAAATCATTGGCTGGAGTTCTAATTTTGGCTTAAGAACTAACATGGCAACAGAAATATTGGACAAAATCAATTCTTTAAAAAAGATGAGCGTCAATTTCAAGCAAGACCATAATTGACCAAAATACAAGCGCTCATTGTAAAAACGTCTGGTCAGCACGAGAAGTAATAACCCGATAATATAACCGATTACAAAAGTGGAAGGGGTGAACGACGCCGTGATGAGCACCCACGTAATTGCGATGAAAAAGTTAAGCAATATTTGAAATGCCAACGTGATCTACTCCTTTAACACGGCGTTTATATAACTCGACGGATCGAGCAACACATGAGCTGCATCTGATACGTACGGGAAAATCCACTCAGTTCCGACTCCGTATAAAACGGACAGAGCTACTAGAATTACGGTTGGGAACATCATATGCTTATAGGTTTTACGGTTCGTTGGTTGTAACGCAACCGGCTCGCCCCAAAATGCATAGATGAAAATTCGGATGACAGATAGTAAAACTATCAGACTTGATAGGAGTATTACGATCGTACCGAATAACTGCCCGTGTTCGAACCCACCTTGAACAATGAGCAATTTCCCGACAAACCCACTAAGCGGTGGGATACCTGCTAGACCGAAGGCGGCAATCAGGAATAGCCAACCAAGTGGAGCGTGGGTTTTTATAAGTCCTCCCATTTCTCGCAAGTTGGAAGTTCCGGTGACATGTATCATAATCCCGATAATCAGGAACAATGCCCCTTTAATGAGCATGTCATGAATCAGATAGAAAACGGCACCTTGCAGTCCAGCTTCGTTCATAAGAGAGACTCCGAACAATATAACGCCAATCGCGATTAAAATATTGTAGATGATAATTTGTTTTAGATCGAAGTAGGCAAGTGCACCAATGCATCCCGCAACGATTGTGAGCAATGCGAGTACCATTAAAATGGTGTGCGTAAACGCAAGGTCATTGACGAAAAACAGTGTATAGGTACGTGTGATAGCATACACACCGACTTTAGTCAGTAACGCACCAAACAATGCAAGAATCGGAACAGGAGGTGCTGCGTATGATCCAGGCATCCAGAAGTAGAGTGGGAAGATACCCGCTTTAATCCCGAATACAAGCAACAATAGAACACCGATGACTGAAACGATTCCAGGCTGGCCGATATCTGCAATCTTCTGACCGATATCCGCCATATTGAGCGTTCCGACGATAGAGTACAAATACGCAATTGTTATGACAAAGAAGGCAGATGAGATGACATTTACCAGTATGTATTTAATAGACTCCCGCAGTTGTCTCTTTTCTCCACCAAGAACGATAAGAAGGTAAGAGGCGATCAGTAGTACTTCAAAAAATACAAACATGTTGAAAATATCACCAGTTGTAAATGCACCATTCACTCCTGTAATCATGAAGAGGATGGCAGGATAATAGAAAAACCGCTCCCGTTCTTCACCAATTGAGCTAAAGCTATAAATGGCCACGAATAATGTAATCACTAATGTTGACGTTACGAGTAACGCAGAAAACATATCCGAAACCATTGTTATGCCGAAGGGAGCTGGCCAGCTCCCGAGTGTCAGTGTTTGGATCCCATCCTGTTTCACTTTCATAATGAGCGAAAATGCGGCAACAATACTTGCACTTAGCCCAATGACTGTGAGGATTCGCTGGATGCGTACTTGTTCTTTGAAAAACAGAAGTACAATCGCAAAGAAAAACGGGATGATGATCGGAAACAATAGAAGGTTAATCATGCTCATCATTTCCTTTCATCGAATTCAAATCATCAGTTTTGTGAACTGCATAGGTTCTGTAGGCGAGTACCAATATGAACGCCGTAACCCCGAAACTGATAACAATTGCAGTCAAGATTAAAGCTTGTGGAAGTGGATCTGCAAATTCAGTCACCCCGTCTATAAGGACTGGAGGTGCACTTCCACCTAATCCTCCCATTGTTAAGATGAATAAGTGGGCACCGTGACTTAACAAGCCGGTTCCAAGGATTACTTTAATCAGACTTCTGGATAGAATTAAGTAAATTGCAGCGGTGAATAGAATACCCGCTACAATTGCCATAAGCAATTCCATTACTCATCCCCTCCAATCGACTGAATGATTGTAATTGCTGCGCCAACGACGACGAGATACACACCAGAGTCAAAAATCATGGCTGTGTGGAGTTCAGTGTCACCGAAAAGTGGTAAATCGAAATGCGCAAATGCATGAGTGAAAAATGGAACATTGAACAAAATGGCTCCCGCGGCTGTTCCTAATGAAAGAAGCAAACCGATACCAATCACAATCGTAAAATTGAAGGGCAGTGTAGCTTGTACCGTTTCAAGATCGAATGCAAGCAACAGTAAAACGATCGCCCCTGTCGTTAGCAGTCCTCCGACAAACCCTCCACCTGGAGCGAAATGGCCAGCAAAGAAGATATGAATTGAGAACAAGGAAATGATGAAAAACGTGACTTTTGCAGTCGTCTGTAATATAACGTTATTCTTTTTCATCATCAGACTCCTTTCTCGACAATCGAAGCTTGATCATGCCAAGAACAGCGATTCCTGCAATCGATAGGACAGCGATTTCAAACAATGTATCGAAACCACGGTAGTCGACGAGAATGACGTTCACGATATTTCCCCCGCCAGCTTCTGTATAGACGGTATCTTTATAGTACTGAGAAATACTTGAGACAAGCTTATTGGAATGTGCGGACAATGCAACGAGAGTTACGGAAAGACCAACTCCTATTGCAATAATTCCGTTCACCAATTTGTTCTGTTTTGTTTCTCCGTGCGTTTTTAAAGCAGGGAGGTGACGGAAAGCTAATAAGAAGAGTGCGACTGAAATTGTCTCGATTACGAGTTGGGTTAAAGCTAAGTCTGGTGCTTTAAAGAGCACGAAGAACAATGCGACAGAGTACCCAACTGCACCTAGAGCAATAATAGCGGAGATTCTGTTTTTCGACATAATCACCATGCCAGTTCCTAATATAGCCACAATCGCATTCATCACTGCGAACAACGTAATTGGTGATAGACTGCTCATATCCAATTTAAAAGCACCTTTAGCGAACAATACAACAATCGTCATTACAGAGAAGAACGCAAACATATACAGTAAATACGTTCGGATTAACCCATTCATATAGAAACGGGATAGCTTGTTCATTCCTTTTTCTGAAAACGTCATAGCGCTATCATAAAGTGCGTTCAATGATAACTTCTCTGGTTGTAAGCCATAAACAGGCTGCCATTTTTTAATTGAAGTAAATAGCAATGCTCCAATTACAATAACGCCAACTGTCAGCCACATGGGAACCGACTTGAACCCATGCCAGGCTTGTACATGAACAGCAGCCTCTGAAGGTAAACTGTACAGCTGCGGCTGTGCTGCCATGACGGCAGGTGCGACAAGCCATTTCCCAACAACGTTCGGGATGAAGAATAGTGCAATGACACTGACCGCTAAAATAATAGGGGAAATCAGCATGCCTATTGGTGCTTCATGCGGCTTAAGTGGAAGCTTGTCAAACTTCTTCTCGCCTGTGAATGTCTTGAAGACAAAGTAGAAGCTATAGACAAATGTGAATACGCTTGCAAGCCATGCAATTACAGGGAATAGAATACCCCACGTATCAAAGTTGAACAGTTCAAAGTGTTTCAAAGCGACCATAGATTCTAAGAACAATTCTTTACTCAAGAACCCACCAAATGGCGGAATACCTGCCATTGAAAGACCGCCAATAAACGCAACGGTGAAACTGATAGGCATAACGCTCATCAGACCACCGAGTTTACGAATATCACGCGTACCGGTTTCGTGGTCAACAATACCTGCAATCATGAACAGGCTACCTTTAAAGACTGCATGGTTCACTAAGTGGAAGATCGCTGCAAACATCGCTAATCGGAATAGCGTATCGTCCGAATGATAAGCAATCGCTCCCGCACCAAGTAAAGACATGATCAGACCCAACTGACTCACTGTCGAGAATGCGAGAATTCCTTTTAAATCGGTTTGCTTCACAGCAAAGAACGAGCCCCACATTAATGTGAGCAATCCAATACCAGAAACGAGCCAGATCCAGACAGAGGACTCTGCGAAAATCGGTGTAAAGCGTGCGACAAGATATAATCCCGCTTTGACCATAGTTGCGGAGTGTAAGTAAGCACTGACTGGAGTAGGTGCTTCCATGGCATCCGGAAGCCAAATATAAAACGGAAATTGAGCAGACTTTGTAAATGCTCCTAATAACAGAAGCACCGCTGCAAGTGTAAATAGCGGATCTCCAGAGTAATCGGATAACCTGGAGATCAATTCACGAATCGAGTATGTATCTCCTAAAATCCCGAGAATTACGAAGCCCCCGAGCATCATTAATCCTCCACCAACGGTTATCATCATGGACTTTAATGCACCGAATCGGGAACCGTCCCGTGTGTACCAATAACCGATTAGTAGGAAAGATGAAATGGAAGTTAACTCCCAAAATAGATAAAGAGAAATAACATTATCCGACTGGACAACACCAAGCATTGCCGTCATGAAAAGCAGTAAGTATACATAGAAATTACCGAGCTTTTCTTTGTGCCTATCTAGATAGAAAATCGAATACAGAACTACCAACGCACCAATCCCTGTAATGAGCAGTGTGAATAGAAGACTGAGACCATCTAGGTAGGAGACAAAAGAGATTCCTAGTGAGGGGATCCAATCGAACGAAGAGACTGCGTGTTCTCCACTTGCTGTCAGTGGTAAGTACGTACTGTAGTAAACAAACAGTACAACTGGGATAATCAGTACAAACCAACCTGTATGTATACCAGCAACACGACGGAACAACGTCGGGATGAAAAGAGCTGCTAACGCTGGCAAGAAAATGAACCAAACAAATTCCACTAAAAATCCTCCTTCCTCGTACTAACATGATGTAGACATTGGTTTAAAGTATAACGTAAAAGAGTGCATTTTGCACTGTGGGCACTTGGAAGAGATTGCGGTAAATCAATCTCTTCCTATATTATAGAGTCATGGAAAAATCCATTAAAAATAACAAGTCAGTCTGAGGTGCAGTATGAAAAATCCGTATTTGTTTAGCTATTTACCTTTCTTCACAATTATGTTGTTTAGTTTAACGTTTGGCGTGTATACAGTTGGTTTTTCACTGAGCGTATTTCGAGAAATCGGGTTGTACAATGGTCTGTTGGAATTTCTTACAGATACCCAACTCCGATTGTTCTTATTAACCATCTATGCGCTTTTTTACTTCATGGTATTCAGTGCACTCAAACTGATTGCCGCTACGATTCATGAAACGGCAATGTTGTTCTTCTACAAAGCGACCCCTACAGCAGATTCTCCTGTTCACCATGTGACAGATGATCGAGGGGGTAAACTTATTTACTTTATAGGTGCACTTGCTTCTGCTTTCGCCATCCAATCGATTTACTGGTTGCTCTTCGTGTTTTTGACAGTCACTTTCGTTTACTTTGTCTACAGCACGTATATGTTGCATCATCAGCTACCTTTTTCAGCGATAATCGGAATTATCTTCTTTGAATTCATCGTTTGGGCGGTATTAGTTTCTGCCGTTGTTTACATTTTACTAAGACTGTATAACGGGATTGCCGCAAGTATCCCTGGAGTTGAAAAAGACCAGCTGCCAAGACTTTAGACAAAATGGATGGGATCGATTTGATTTCCATCCATTTTGTCTTTTTGCATCGTTGTCTCTGAAAATGAAGGATAACAACAGGCCGTTGATCTCCGTTCCGGACGGGCGCTTTCCGGGGGCTTGCCCTCAGCCTCCTCGTCGCTTCGAAAGCAAAGATGTGCTCCTAACGCTTCGCTTTTACTCGCAAAAGCTGTTCTTCGTGACAGCTTTCGCTGATCCCCAGGAGTCGCCGTCCTGCACTTCAATCAACTGAATGTCCTATGACACAATCACATCATTCAAGCAAACAATGCAATTGTGGGGCTCCATGTCCAGCTGGCAAGACTAACTAGATGTAACAGAAGACTTGAGACACCGATGTGAATTCAAAGAAGTCTATGGAAATGTAAAGAGACAGTTGAATACGTTATTGCCGATGCCCAGGAGAAGCATGGTATGCGATCGACAACCCTAAGAGGGCTTAGTATATTGAATGAATGACATTTTATTGAGTACAACTGGATCTATGCTAGGTCTCCCAAATAGGGATTATAAATCTCCAACCAATGGATAAATGAAGGGGAAATAAATTGATACCTCTAATTTACGGACCAGATGGTCTTGCGGAACTAACAAGTAGAGTGTAAGCAGCTCCATCTGTTCCCGATCTTTGATTTGATTCATCATCATTTCCATTAACTCATTTGATAGTTGGGAGATGCTGTTGATTGTAGTGGAGAGCGGCGACTCCGGAGGGATAAGCGAAGCTCGAAGACCCTGGACTGAGCAAAGCGAGGGAGATGAGTGCTGCCTTAATTTCAGCAAAGTGCGCTAAAATACGGCCAATCGAACTCTTCGTTGTTCGATTGGCTGAGAGCAAGCCCCTCGGAAAGCGTCCGCTCGCAGCGGAAATCAACTTTTTATAGTAAATCATATTGTAAAAGAAAAAAGACTGTAGAGAAACCCCATAAATACTGGAGTTTGTCTACAGTCTGCAGTTGCTAAAATACAGCTAGTCGGAAAGTGCAGCTGAAAAAACTTTCAAATGTAATTTTTGTTCGCTCTCTTGTTGGAGTGACCGCGGTCGGTCATACCCGACCCAGGTCACGGCGGTATAATTGTCGTTCAACCCAGCAACCCATAGGTCTTTAAAATGACTTGTTGTTCCTGTCTTTGCTCCTGTGTACTGCGTGGTGTGACGGAGGCCACTAGCTGTTCCTGTTCTTACAGTTTCTTCTAGCATGGATCGTATGTTTTCCGTCGTCTTCTGCGACCATACCTCTTTACGTTCATCCTCCCATTGGTATAACACGTTCCCTTGACGGTCTTTTACAGAACGAATCGCTCTAGCTGGTTTAAACGTACCATCTATGAAGCTCGTAAATGCATTTGCCATTTCATAAGGCGTCATGCCATTTTCAAATCCACCAAGAGCTGCAGTATACTGATGGTCTTTTTCGGTGACATGCTTGAATCCAAATGGAGCTAGATGAGCGAACGACTCTTCAATCCCAACACGTTGGAAAATCCGGACTGCCGTCGTATTGTAACTGCGACTAAACGCTTTTTTTAATGTTGAAACTCCATACGAATACCGTCCAAAATTCTCAGGACAGAAATTACCGATACAAATCCCACTGCCATCGATAAGAGAGTTCTCAGTATAGGGTCCGCTTTCTAAATAGGGAGCATATACGAGCAAAGGTTTAATAATTGACCCTGGCTGTCGAACAGCTTGAAACGATCGATTGAAATCTGTTTTCCGATAGCCGTACCCACCATACACACTAATGAGTTCACGCGATTTGTTATCCACAACAGCTGCACCAGATTGGATGCCACTGCCGCCAAGAGCGTTTGAAATGCCACTTTCGACGCTACTTTGCTTAACGGGATCAAGTGAAGTATCGATACGGACGCCTGAATTGATCACTTCAGAGATACGTTCCGATAGCGACTGTTGAATCTTTTTTCGTGTTTCTTCATCTTTTGCTGTTTGTAATTGGGCGGAAAAACCTTCTTTTTCACTGATCAACTGTTTTAGTTCGTCAACTACATAAGTATGATAGGCGGGGAATTGACTGTTTTTCTGTTTGAGCCGTAGTTCGACCGGAGCGCTCTGAGCTATTTTTCCTTCTTCCGTGGAAAGCACTTCATTGTTCACCAGAACTTGAAGAAGTCGCTCTTGACGCTTTTTTGTACGGTCAAAATGCTTCAATGGATCATACAACGAAGGGTTGTTCGGAATAGCTGCCAAAAACGCAGTTTCCGCTTCGCTTAAATTAGCTAATGGTTTACTAAAGTAATAGGTGGCAGCAGCACCAATTCCATAAACTTGGTTGCCGAAGTACATCTCATTCATATACATTTCTAAAATTTCATCTTTTGTTGATTGTTTTTCTAGTTCAGCAGCATAAAGAATTTCTTTAAATTTACGTTCGTAGGTTTTTTCAGGGGAGAGAAAACGCATTCGTACAACTTGTTGAGTGATGGTCGAAGCACCTTGGCTTAATCCATCCGAATTCACGTTTACCGCGAATGCTCGAGCGATCGCAGCGACATCGTACCCTCTATGTTCGTAAAATCCTTTGTCTTCGCTTTCAAGAAATAGCTGTTTTGCAAACAAGGGGATTTCGGATAGCGGAAGTGGATCCCGCCACTCCGCATATTCTTCTGCAAATAATTGTCCATTACGATCGTAGAGTGCCATCGGGATTGTCACTTCAGGGTTGGAGAATTCGATGGTTTCTTCTACTTGTTCCTTATACGCATTCGCCTCATGCCATTCCGCTGCGACTTCTTGTTGAAGCCAGAAAAGTAGCGGGAGACTTAACAAAGCGACAGCAAATCCTGCAAGCTGTCTCACAACTGGTCCCTCCGTTCTTACAAATACCTATACAAAATATAGCACACTCCAGTATTTGGAGTGTGCTATATTTTTAGGAGTTATTTTGTTGTGAATCTGCCAGGAAATCTTCGAAATCTTGCGTCGGTTTACGTTTTGCATAGTAAAGGAAAGCAAAACCAAGTAAGAACAGTAAGCCGGTTATGATAAACACAGAAGAAATACCGAGGAATCCACTAACAATTCCTCCGACCATAGGACCGATAATGTTACCTAAGAATCGGAAACTTGTATTGTAGCCCATCACTTCACCTTGGATATCGAGCGGTGCTTCACGACGAACGAGTGCGGTCGTAATTGGAATCATACCGCCCATGGAAATACCAAAGAGTAATCGCCAGATCACAAGCTGCCACAGGCTACCGACAAATGCTTGAGGGATGATGAAGATGAACGACAGCAATAATAGAAATCCAAGTACTTTCTCATACCCGATATCATCGCCGAGCTTACCCCATTTACGGGCAAACAATAAGTTACCGACACCCGCAGCACTGAATGTGATCCCTGCTAGAAAAGCAACGTCCTTTGCGTCGGTCAAATGAGAGACATACAGAGAAAGCAACGGCTGGATACTGAAGTTCCCAATCTGAATTAGTGCTGTGACCACCATGACGTTCAACATCAATCGATGGTGGAGGAGTCCACTTAAAATCGTCTTTCGTGAGTAGACAACCTCACGACCTGTTTTCACTTTGCGCTGTTCTTTTATACCGAATATGATGATGAGAGCAGCGATGATAACGGAGATTGAAGTAATTACAAACGTGTATTTAAAACCGAAAGCATCGGCTAGGAGTCCACCTAATACTGGACCAAACAAAGTACCAGTCACACTACCCATTTGAAGTGTCCCTAACCGTTTTCCGGCTTCTTCACGTTTTGTGTTTGCGGAGATGAATGCAAGAGAAGTAGGGATGAAGCCTGTTACCACACCGTTAAGAAGACGGAGTATGAAGAACGCTTCCACAGAGTGTATGAATCCCATTAAGAATACTGAAATCGCGATTCCAAATCCGTTAATGATAAGAATGGGCTTAAAACCGTATTTATCTGCAATTCTTCCCCAAATTGGAGACATAATAAGAGCGGAGATGAATGTCGCGCCGAAAACGAGGCCCGACCATTTTTGAACGTATGCATCCGAGTAATCGCCAAACGTTTCAATATATAATGACAAGAATGGCATGATCATTGTCATTGTGCCGGCTACTAGAAAGTTTGACACCCAGATAATGATGAAATTTCTTTTTTGAATATCCATAGGTGACCTTCCCTCTATAAAAACTGTATTTAAGTAGTATAAAACAATTCGTTTCCCGAAGGAAGTCAAGTGCTCGTAGTTCGGTTTCACTGAATCATGTGTTAAACTAATTTAGGGTGAGAGAATTGCATAAAAAACTTTATATGCTCATGCTTTCTTTAGCATTGATTCTTGTTGTATCCGCGTGTGGAAAACAAGAAGCTAAAGAAAAAGAGTCTGCACCTGAAAAAGGTGAAACGACTCAAGCAGACGAACCAGAAAAAACGATTCCTAAGGAGGACTCCCAGATGTATCCGCAATTATCTAATGAAGTAGCAGCAGGAGAAAAGCTTATTACTATGAACACCACGCTTGGTCCAATTAAAATCAAGCTTTTTGAAGAAAAAGCACCAAAAACAGTTAAGAACTTCTTAACTCATGCAAAAGATGGCTATTATGACGGACTTATTTTCCACCGTGTTATTAAAGACTTCATGATCCAAGGTGGAGACCCGACTGGTACAGGTATGGGCGGAGAAAGTATCTATGGAGATTCGTTCGAAGACGAATTCACAATGGATCTTTTCAACTTGAATGGTGCATTGTCAATGGCGAATGCTGGTCCAAACACAAATGGTAGCCAGTTCTTCATCGTTCAAGCCTCTAATTTAGCTGGTGCTTCAGCAGATCAGTTGAAAAAAGGTGGATGGCCTGAAGAAATCGCTGATGCTTATGCAGAGCGTGGAGGAACACCTCACCTTGACCAGAAGCACACTGTTTTTGGACAAGTTATTGAAGGTATGGACATTGTCAACAAGATTGCCACGGTTAAAACTGGTGCTCAAGATAAGCCAGTCGAAGATGTGAAAATTGAGTCTATCGACGTTCAAGGCGAGTAATTACCACTAAATTTATCGGTTAGGAAGTGATATCCATGGTGACGGTTCTAATGCCTTTCCTGTACTTTCCGGAAGACAAATCAGAATATATCCCAGCGGCCATTTCCTTTGCTTTTTTCATGGTACTTCTTGTGTTGACATTCATGTGGATTCAGCGCATCTCTAAAAAGCAAGAATTGGAAACGAAAGACTTAGAAGAACGCATACTGCGGGAACGCAGAGATATGCGTGAACAACAAAAAGAGCATCCTCATTCATGAGGATGCTCTTTTCTTAGTTTTCCATTCCTTTTATAAACCGTTCGACACCATCTTGAACCGTGGAAAGACAAGTAGCAACATTCATACGTAAGAATCCACGACCAGCTTCCCCGTATTTTGTACCTGGCTCAAGTGCTAACTTTCCTTTGTTGAGTAACTTGTCCATTATTTCATCTTCAGAAAGACCTGTTTCACGGTAGTCTATCCAAAGCAAATAAGTTCCTTGAGGTTTCGTGATTTTAACTCCTGGCACCCGAGTAGGTAATGTTTCAATCACGTAATCCATATTATCAGACACTGTATTAAGTAACTTTTCAAGCCAGGGCTCTCCGTGGCGATAAGCTGTTTTCAACGCAACATTTGCAAAAGCGTTTAATTCCATTTGACCGTGGGCCATTCCGTTATCGCGCAATTGCTCGCGTAAACCTTCGTCTGGAATAATCATCATAGCCGCTTGAATTCCCGCTAAGTTGAAGGTTTTGGTAGGTGCGACACACGTGATAATCCGATTCCCTTCATCTCCAGCAACTGTATGTAAGGGAGTATGATTGTAAGGAGCAAACACTAGATCTGCATGAATTTCATCGGACAATATAAGTACATCATATTTAGCGCATAGTCGAACAATTTCTTGTAACACAGGTACTGGCCATACAATCCCGCCCGGGTTGTGTGGATTGCAAAAAATGAATAATCTGACATTTCTTTTTAAAGATTCTTCGAATTTAACGAAGTCAATTTCATAGGTTCCATTTTTATCGATTAGCGTACATTCTTCATGAGTACGATTCTGTAAACTAGGTATACCAGAGAACGGTGGATAAACAGGCGGAGTGATTAGAATAGCATCACCTTCGTTTGTCAACGTTTCAACAACAGAGGCAATTGCAGGAACGACGCCGTGATGAGATAACATCCACTCATTTTTAGTTCGCCAACCATGCTTATTGGACATCCATTCACGAATTGCGTCTTTACAATCTTCACATACGTAAGAGTAGCCGAAAACTCCATGGTCCAAGCGTTCTTTCAACGCATCGATGACAGGTTGAGGTGCAGAAAAATCCATATCTGCGATCCACATAGGAAGGATATCTTCCGTATTTTCAATTCCATAAATGCGATCCATCCGATCCCACTTCATTGAAGACGTATTTCGACGGTTTTTTACAGCAGTGAATTCTTTCATACATAATCCCCCTAAGTCTGTTTTCTTTTTCATACCTATGCTATCATAAATAAAAAGAAAAAATCAGGTGACTTGACGTGCAAACTGTAGAAATGAATAAAAAAGCGATTCATTTACTAGAAGAATGGGATCCATTCCTGAATGGTCCAGATGCATACGAACTAGAAATAGCAGATGTTGTGGCGGAACTCCATCTATTGGATCATCCAACAGATCTAGCAAAACGAATTCGCGAAATTTATGAACACTCTTATACAATATGGATACCTTTAGAAGATTGCATGCAGATTTCGTATAAGTTATTGGCTGTGAAATTCGAAGCTAAATGTATCATTTCATAAATCTCGTTTTCTAATGCCTCAAATTCCGTCTAAATGACTATCTTTTGCCCCAATAGTGTTCAAATGGTATACTGATAATGGCCGCAATGGCAATTTCAGATAGTCAAAACAGAATTGGGAGCTGTTACACATGACAGGTAAATACGAAGCAGGTGAAGAACTGTCAGGTACAGTTACAGGCATTCAGCCTTATGGTGCGTTTGTAGCTCTTGATGAATCCACTCAAGGACTCGTCCACATTTCTGAAATCACTTACGGATTTGTGAAGGATATCAACGAGCATTTATCGGTTGGTCAGCAAGTAACTGTAAAAGTGTTGGAAGTGGACGAGATGGATAAGAAAATCAGTTTGTCCATCCGTTCGTTACAAGATCCCCCAACACCCACGAAGAAATTCAATCGTCCCCGTAAATCATTACAAGAACGGGTAGACGAACAAGATGAAAAAGGATTCAACTCTTTGAAAGACAAGCTGAGAGATTGGATCGACAAATCAGGTTATTAAAAAGGAGAAGAGGTGATTATCCCTCTTCTCCTTTTTTGTTTTTCCGAAGACGATATTGTAGGTTTTGTCTACTCATCGACAAGGCATTTGCTGTTCTGGTGATGTTACCGTCATGAATGGTTAAAGCTTTTTGTAAATAATAGGATTCTGCTTCTCTTAAAAACTTATCGAGAGGAAGCATGTCTTTTTCACTTGGTAAGATGAAAGAAGGTAAAGGAACTGTTCCCTCGTCCAAAACAGCACTTTTACTTCTAAAGTGTTGAGGAAGCATTTCATACGTAATTGTTGTTTCAGCTGAAGCAAGGGAGGCCACTTCGTTCAGCAATATTTCAAGTTCACGAATATTCCCAGGCCATGTGTAAGAAAGGAATAGTTCCTCGACTTCTTCTGTAATGTCATCCAATGTGGTACCTAAACTCTCTTTACGTCTAGCTAAATATCTTTTGACGAATGAAAGAATGTCTTCCTTCCTCTCCCTTAGAGGTGGGAAGCGGATCGTAAAAGATGCAAAAAAGTAGTACAACTCCTTTAACAAACTTCCTGATGCGATAAGTTCGACGGGGTCTTCGCCGATACTTGCGATGAATTGCCGTTTATGAAGATCCGAACTATCTAAAATTCTGAGAAGTTTACGTTGCAGCTCGATGGATAAAAAGTCGATTCGTTCGCAAAATAGAGTAAATGGGGCATCGGTTTTTAATTCTGTTGCGAGACGATCAATTGATTGGTTATCAGATCGATCGCAGTAAAGTGTGTAAAACGATGAATCTGATACAGGACCTTCATGATGAATACCCTGGGCAACAAGGTCTTTTCCTGTACCCGCTTCTCCTACAAGGAGGACAGGGAGTTTTGCGCGTACCGCTTTTTTCGCTGTAGCAATAATTTTTTTCATGGATACGGATTCCGCTACTATGTTATTCAGCAAAACCGGTTCTCGATCTTTTGTCAATGGCTGCAAAACAAACTTTTCCAGTGCTGTTACGTCATGAGAGAGTTCAACTGCTCCAATAAGCAATCCGTTATTCACGATAGGGTAGGTATTGTTAATCGTTGTAATCTCAGTTTCGTTTTGGTTCCAATACGTTTGTTTAATATTTAATTGTTCTTGTCCACTTTGTAATACTTCCATCAACGTACTCGGCTGTTGACGGAAATTGAATAATTCCATGATGGACAAATCTCGGATATCATCGAGGTCTAGTCCTTCAATTTCTTTCATTTTGTCATTATAGATAATGGTCCTGCCCTCACTGTTAACGGCATGGATTCCAACCCCTGCACGCTTTACAGCAAATTCATAAAAGGGAAAGAGTGACTCTTCAAAAGCACTCATAGAGTGACACCGCCTAACTTTTTTCTTCAAGAAAACAATAATACTTGCAATGTGCAATAATATCTTGCATTATTATAAGTGCAATTAACAATGAAGTGCAAATATTATTTGCATGACCCATCTAAAGGAGGACTATCATGATCCCGTACAAACATGAACCATTTACAGATTTTACAATCGAAGAAAATAAAAAAGCATTCCAAGAAGGTCTTAAGACTGTGGAAGCTTACCTAGGTAAAGATTATCCCCTAATCGTAGGTGGGGAGCGCATCATGACTGATGATAAGCTCGTATCTTTCAACCCAGCTAACAAAGAAGAAATTATCGGTAGCGTTTCTAAAGCAAGTAAAGATATTGCAGAAAAAGCTATGAAAATTGCAGACGAAACTTTCAATACTTGGAGAAAGACAGAGCCAGCTATGCGTGCAGATATTCTTTTCAAAGCTGCAGCGATTGTTCGTCGCCGCAAAATGGAATTCTCAGCACTATTGACTAAAGAAGCTGGTAAGCCTTGGAACGAAGCAGATGCAGATACTGCTGAAGCAATCGACTTCCTAGAGTACTACGGCCGTCAAATGCTACGCTTGAAAGACGGAATGCCAGTAGAAAGCCGTCCAGGCGAATTCAACCGTTTTGACTACATTCCTTTAGGAGTTGGCGTTGTTATCTCTCCATGGAACTTTGCATTCGCGATCATGGCGGGTACTACAGTAGCTGCACTTGTAACAGGAAACACAGTACTATTGAAGCCAGCTTCAACAACTCCAGTTGTTGCTTATAAATTCATGGAAGTACTTGAAGAAGCGGGAATGCCTGCAGGCGTAGTAAACTATGTACCAGGTTCTGGCTCTGAAATCGGTGACTACTTAGTAGATCACGCGCGCACTCGTTTCGTATCATTCACAGGTTCACGTGAAGTTGGAACACGTATTTACGAGCGTGCTTCTAAAGTGAACGAAGGACAAATTTGGTTGAAGCGTGTTATCGCTGAAATGGGCGGTAAAGATACAATCGTTGTTGACAACGAAGCGGATCTTGAGCTTGCAGCACAATCCATCGTTAAATCAGCATTCGGTTTCAGTGGACAGAAATGTTCAGCATGTTCACGTGCGATCATTCACGAAGATGTATATGACACAGTTGTTGCTCGCGTAGAAGAACTTACTAAAGAGTTGACTTACGGTGACCCAACTGACCAGTCTAACTTCGCTGGACCAGTTATCGACAAAGCTGCTTATGACAAAATCATGAGCTATGTTGAAATCGGTAAAGAAGAAGGTCGTCTTGTTGCAGGTGGGGAAGGCGATAGCTCTAAAGGATTCTTCGTTGCTCCGACTGTATTCGCAGACGTTGCACCTGAAGCTCGTATTATGAAGGAAGAAGTCTTCGGACCATTCGTAGCAATTGCTAAAGCGAAAAACTTCACTGAAGCGATCGAAATGGCAAATGATACTGACTATGGTTTGACTGGCGCTGTTATCACGACTAACCGTGAGCACATTGAACAAGCTCGTCAAGACTTCCACTGTGGTAACTTGTACTTCAACCGCGGTTGCACAGGTGCAATCGTTGGATACCAGCCATTTGGCGGATTCAACATGTCAGGTACAGATTCAAAAGCAGGTGGCCCAGACTACTTGCAGCTTCACATGCAAGGTAAAACAACTTCAGAAATGCTATAAGACTAGTTTCAAGCAGTTGCCTGTCACAAGACAGGCACTGTATCTACATACCTAACCGAGGAGGGAATTTTAATGTCAGTATCTCAACAAGTGATTGAACAAACTAATAAGTATGGTGCACCAAACTATCATCCACTACCGATTGTTATCTCAGAAGCAGAAGGTGTATGGGTAAAGGATCCAGAAGGTAACAAATACATGGATATGCTTTCTGCATACTCTGCAGTGAACCAAGGGCACCGTCATCCTAAAATCATTCAAGCACTAAAAGATCAGGCAGACAAAGTTACTCTAACTTCACGTGCATTCCACAGCGATCAGTTGGGTCCTTGGTACGAAAAAATTACTGAACTATCTGGTAAAGAAATGGCGTTGCCAATGAACACGGGTGCTGAAGCTGTTGAAACAGCAATCAAAGCAGCTCGCCGCTGGGCATATGACGTTAAAGGCGTTGAAGAGAATAAAGCTGAAATCATCGGCTGTGAAGGTAACTTCCACGGACGTACGATGGGAGCAGTATCCCTTTCATCAGATCCAGAATACAAGCGTGGTTTCGGACCAATGCTTCCAGGTATCAAACTAGTACCTTATGGCGACTTGGATGCACTTGAAGGTGCAATCACTCCAAATACAGCTGCGTTTATCATCGAGCCAATTCAAGGGGAAGCTGGAATTATCATTCCACCTGCTGGCTATTTGAAAAAAGCACGTGAACTATGTAAAGAAAATAACGTTCTTTTCATTGCAGACGAAATCCAAGCTGGCCTATGCCGCACTGGTAAAATGTTTGCATGTGAATGGGAAGATGTTAACCCGGATATGTATATCCTCGGTAAAGCACTAGGTGGCGGAGTATTCCCAATCTCTTGTGTAGTAGCAGATAAAGAAGTACTTGAAGTGTTCAACCCAGGTTCACACGGATCTACATTTGGTGGTAACCCAATGGCGTGTGCGGTTTCAATTGCATCTTTAGAAGTACTTGAAAACGAAAAACTTGCAGACAAGTCTCTTGAACTTGGTAACTACTTCAAAGAAGAACTTGAAAAAATCGAAAATGATGTCATTACAGAAGTTCGCGGACGCGGTTTGTTCATCGGAATGCAGTTAACTGTTGAGGCCCGTCCTTACTGTGAAAAGCTTAAAGAACTAGGATTACTCTGTAAAGAAACACACGACACAGTAATTCGTTTTGCACCACCACTAGTTATCACTAAAGAAGAACTTGATTGGGCACTTGAGAAAATTAAAAGCGTATTCGCTAACTAAAAATTCTTTCCAATTCCGTTGTTCGATATGATACTATGAATAAGGAAAAAACATTATGAAACAAAGAGGCGAGCCAATACAATGACTGAAAACCTGAATCTGTTCACATCGACACAAGTTGTTATTAAAGAAGCACTTGAAAAGCTGGGCTACGATGAAGGAATGTATGAACTTCTCAAAGAACCAATGCGCATGACGGAAGTCCGCATCCCGATTAAGATGGACGATGGAAAAGTAAAAGTCTTCACTGGATTCCGCGGACAGCACAACGACGCTGTTGGACCAACAAAAGGCGGAGTACGTTTCCACCCAGATGTTACTTTAGATGAAGTGCGTGCACTTTCTATGTGGATGACACTTAAAGCTGGAATTGTAGACCTTCCATATGGCGGCGGTAAAGGCGGTATCATTTGTGATCCCCGTGAAATGTCTATGGATGAATTGGAAAAACTAAGTCGCGGATATGTCCGTGCGTTGTCTCAAGTTATGGGACCGACAAAAGACATTCCAGCACCAGACGTTTTCACAAATTCACAAATTATGGCGTGGATGATGGATGAGTACAGCAGAATTGATGAGTTCAACTCACCAGGCTTCATAACAGGAAAACCAATCGTTCTCGGTGGTTCACAAGGTCGCGACCGTGCGACTGCTGAAGGCGTAACGATTATTATTAACGAAGCAGCTAAACGTCGTGGTATCGATATGAAAGGCGCTCGTATTGTTATCCAAGGTTTTGGTAACGCAGGTAGCTTCCTTTCTAAATTCCTACACGATGCAGGTGCTAAAGTAATCGGAATTTCTGATGCTTATGGAGCTTTACATGATCCAGACGGCTTGGATATCGATTATTTACTTGACCGTCGTGATAGTTTTGGAACAGTAACTACATTGTTCGAAAACACATTGACGAACCAAGAGTTGTTGGAATTGGATTGTGATATCCTTGTTCCTGCAGCAATCGAGAACCAAATTACAGAGCACAATGCAAATAACATTAAAGCTTCTATTGTTGTTGAAGCAGCAAATGGTCCAACAACTTCTGAAGCTACGAAAATTCTTTCAGAACGCGGTATCCTTCTTGTTCCTGACGTCCTTGCTAGTGCAGGCGGCGTAACCGTTTCATACTTTGAATGGGTTCAGAACAACATGGGCTACTACTGGTCGGAAGAAGAGGTTCGTGAAAAAATGACTCTTAAAATGGTAACTGCGTTTGAAAATGTTTATACGCAGGCAACTACACGAGGCATTGACATGCGCCTTGCAGCGTATATGATCGGTATCCGTAAAACAGCGGAAGCTTCACGTTTCCGTGGCTGGGCATAAGCAACATAAAAGAGCGCTCCTTTTATAGGGGTGCTCTTTTTAGTTCGCTTCGTGCGGGCAGAACAGTTGCATCACTAACTCTCCTAAAACATAATGGAAGTAGTCTGAGGAGGCGATGAGTTTTGGATAATTTCGTATTTCAAAATCCTGTAAAATTATTGTTTGGTAAAGGGCAAGTGTCGAATCTAGCAGATGAGCTTAAAAAATATGGAAATAACGTTCTTGTCGTATACGGTGGAGGAAGTATTAAGAAGAATGGTGTATATGATGATGTGATGGGTGTACTAAAAGAAGGAGGACTCACTGTTCACGAATTTGGTGGAGTGGAGCCGAACCCTAGACTTTCAACTGCGATTGCTGCAGCGGAATTATGTAAACGTGAGAACGTAGACGTAATCATAGCTGTCGGCGGCGGTTCGGTCATTGACTGTACGAAGCTTATCGCTTGTGCTGCAAAATACGATGGCAACCCGTGGGACTTTGTTGTACGTAAAGCGGTACCTCAAGATGCATTACCGTTTGGTACAGTATTGACACTGTCTGCAACTAGTTCAGAGATGAATGCAGGGTCTGTTATTACTAATGAAGAAACTCAAGAAAAGTATGGATGGGGAACGCCATTTAACTTCCCTAAATTCTCAATTTTAGATCCGTCATATACGATGTCTGTTCCGAAGGATCAAACAGTCAACGGAATTGTAGATACGATGTCTCATATCTTTGAAGAATACTTCAATGAATCATCGAATACTCCTTTCCAAGATGAAATGTGTGAAAGTGCACTCCGTACTTTGATCACAACAGGTGCAGAAGTGGTGAATCATCCAGAAGACTACGAGCTGAGAGCGACTATGATGCTTGCTGGTGTATGGGGATTGAATGGTTTCCTTCGCATGGGATATACAGGAGACTGGGGAACTCATGACATTGAGCACGCGGTTTCAGCAGTCTATGACATTCCACACGCTGGCGGACTGTCTATCCTATTCCCAGAGTGGATGCGTTATACGATGCATTTGAATCCGAAACGATATGCACAGTTAGCTGTAAAAGCATTTGGTGTAGAACCGACGGATAAGACAGATGAAGAAACGGCATTAGAAGGTATTTCTAAATTAGAGGAGTTCTGGGCATCGATTGGAGCGCCGCGAAAACTTGCAAATTTCGATATTGATGATTCGAAAATTGAACTAATGGCTGAAAAAGCTGCAGCAAGAGGACCGCTTGGTAACTTCGCGAAGTTAGCTAAAGAGGATGTCGTTCAAATTTTGACGAATTCATTGTAATGAAAATGCGAGCCAACAGTCTCTAACGTTGGCTCGCATTTTTTATTCAGGTAGTTTCATGCGATTTTCAATGAGGTTAGAACTATTTTCTCCAGTCCAGGATTTAACACCATCATCACCTACTAAAGAAATGATGACATCCTGAATGCCTTTCTGAATCAGTATATTAGTAAGTAAACGATCTTTGACTTTTAGAACATATTCAACTGTATTCGAAGTCGCAACCTCGGCAATGATTTCAACATGTAGAAACTCACCTTCTTTAACAACCTCAACACGTTGAATATCCACAATGTCAGGGTCTTCTGCGAGTAGATGGGCGATATGCGCGAGCATTTCTTCATCTGTTTCTCCGATAGCCCCTCTGGCATTTTCGAGGAATACCTTACCGACTACATAAAACATCATCACACCAATGATAATGGAAGCAACGCCTTCAGCTGCGAACCAGCCAAAGAAATGAGCTAGTAGAACGGCGACAAATGCTATTATACCTCCGCTAGTCGCCACTAAGTCTTCCATAAAGACTAACTTAGTTGGAGGCTTTGCCTTTTTCAGATACGCAAAGCTTTTAGGGAAAGAGGATAATCCTGTATGTTCAACACCAGCATCGTGAAAGACTTCTTTTGATGCCTTATAGAGAACGAAGGATTCTAACACAATTCCAATCCCAAGAACGCCTAGGTTAATCCACAAACCTCCACTTTCTGAAGGATGAAGGATGTGATGTATCCCTCCAACTATAGTTTCATAAGAAAGGATCGCTACAATCAAAACGGCGCCCAGACAAACGAGGTTAACAATCCTACCAAAACCATTTGGATATTTAGGAGTTGGTGCTTTTTTGGAAAGGGCAGAACCAACATAAACGAATAGTTGATTTGCAGCATCTCCGATAGAGTGCATCATTTCAGCGAACATGGCAACGTTGCCTGTTAGAAAGAAAGCTCCCGCTTTTAAAGCGGCGATAATAACATTAACTATAGCGGCTAAAAGAGCAGGTTTGTTACCATCTTTTAAAAGTTGAATCCAATTGGTCATGAATGTATGCTCCTTTGCAACAAAAATGGTGGTGCGTTCAATTCAAAGTTTTATCATTAGCCTCCTACCTAAATAATAGGGGTATTCTAAATACCGAATTTTTAGAACGGCCATGTCTGATATACTATATGCTATATCCATAAACAAACTATTGTAACCCTCAATAGAAGGAAAGTGATGTGTTTAAATGAACAAACCAGCTATACATCCAGCTATCCCTATCATTATAGGGGTTATCTCGGTTGCTTTATCAGCAATTTTTGTGAAATTAGTATCCGCTGAGGCGGGGGTTACTGCATTTTACAGAATGTTTTTCTCGGTCATCTTCATGTTGCCGATATTCTTATTGAAATACAGAAAAGAAATAACGTTGCTGAAAAAGCGAGATTGGATATTTTCAACTTTTGCAGGAGTGTTTTTAGCGTTCCACTTTATCTTTTGGTTTGAATCGCTTAATTATACATCCGTTGCAAGTTCTACTGTTTTAGTGACACTACAACCTATTTTTGCGTTTGCGGGTACATACTTTTTCTTTAAAGAACGATTGTCGGTTAAAACTATATTATCAGCAGTAATTGCAATATCGGGTAGTGTCATTATTAGCTTTGGTGATTTCCAACTTGGAGGAACTGCATTTTATGGTGATATTCTTGCGCTCATAGGCTGTGCACTAATCACTGCTTACTTGCTGTTTGGCCAAGACGTTCGTCAAAGATTGTCGCTAATTACGTATACGTTTGTAGTATACTCCATTAGCTCGATTACACTTTTCTTCTATGTATTAATAAAAGGGGAGTCATTTGGTCCGCATTCACAATCAGATTGGATGTGGTTCGTGCTATTAGCGCTAATTCCGAACCTACTTGGTCATACCCTTTTTAACTGGGCAATCCGATGGGTGAGTACTAATGCGATTTCTATTGCGATATTATTTGAACCTGTTGGTGCATCGATCTTAGCGTATTACATCTTCAATGAGAGTTTATCGACAGCTCAAATCATAGGTGGAATCGTTGTGTTACTAGGGATTTTGTTGTTTGTTGTAGACGGTCGGAAAAAAACTTCAGTATAATTTTAAAAAAAGCTTGCAAACTATATACTATCTGTTGTATATTATTACTTGTCCTTCGGAACACGCTTTATCGGTTTCAAAGGCAAGTAATACTTTTTTAAAAAAGTTGTTGACACGATGATTACACCATGTTATGATGTAAGAGTTGCTGAAACAACAGCTAACGAATAACATTAACACTATGAACCTTGAAAACTGAACAGTAAAATGTCAACGAATTATCGTTTGGGAAACCGGTTCTGCCGGTGAAGCAAACACAAACAGATCTTAATCGATCTGATAGACATCTTAAATGATGCCAGTACGAATTGAGCAATCAATTCTCTTT